>NZ_DATDBG010000087.1:0-64398 GCF_036524955.1 Streptomyces sp. | reverse complement strand
GCGGCGGTCGGGGGGGGGGCGGCGGGGGCGGCGGGGGCGGCGAAACCTTCAGCGGCGGCTTCGGCGGCCCCGGCAGTTTCGGCGGCGGCGAGACCCGCGGCCGGCTGGGCGGGGGCGGCCGTTTCTGACGCGCAGACCCGGCCCGGCACACGCATCGCACCCCAGGGAGACCGCATGACCAAGCAGACCGTCCTCGGCCGGGTGTCCCAGCTCGCCCGCGTGAACGTGCACGCGCTCCTCGACCAGGCCGAGAACCCGCAGGAGATGATCGACCAGCTCCTCCGCGACTACACCGAGAACATCCACGAGGCCGAGGACGCGGTGGCCGCCGCCCTCGGCGGTCTGCGGCTGATGGAGCAGGACCACGCCGAGGACGTGGCCGCGGCGGTGGAGTGGGGCGGCAAGGCGCTGTCGGCCAGCCGGAAGGCGGACGAGTTGCGGATCATCGGCGGCATAGCGGAGGCCGACCGGTTCGACAACCTGGCCAGGATCGCGATCGGGCGGCAGCTCCAGTCGGAGAAGGAGGCGAAGGCGGCTGAGCCGGTCATCGCCGCGCAGACCGACACGGTCCACACGCTGAAGGCGGGCCTGGACCGGATGAAGGTCAAGCTCAGCCAACTCCGGGACCGGCGGGAGGAGTTGGTGACCCGCTCCCGGTCGGCGCAGCAGCCGCCCCACGCGCTGCCGGACGCGGTACGGGACGTCAACGTCCTCGACCCGACCGCCGAGTTGGGCCGGTTCGAGGAGAAGGTACGCCGCGAGGAGGCCAAGGCGCGGGGCCGGCACGAGCTGGCCGCCTCCTGCCTGGACGCCCAGTTCGAGTCGGTGGAATCGCTCTCCGACGTCACCGAGATCGACGCGCGCCTGGCCGAGCTCAAGGCCAAGGCCTGAGTGCGTCCGGCCGCCCCACTCAGAACATGCGTTCCTGATCTAAAACATGCTGAGTAAGTCGTCCACCGACGGCCCCGCCGATCTGGACTCCCCTCCCCGCAGGGCGAGTTCGAACCAGACCGCCTTGCCCCGGTGCGTACGCCTGCTGCCCCAGCTCTGGCTGAGCATCGCCACCAGTTGCAGGCCGCGCCCGCCCTCGTCGGTGTCCCGCGCGCGGCGGCGGCGCGGCGGCATCAGCGCGTTGTCCCACACCTCGCACACCAGCGTGCGGTCCAGCAGCAGCCGCAGCCTGATGTCGCCGTACCCGTGCCGCAGCGCGTTGGTGACCAGCTCGCTGACGAGCAGTTCGGTGGTGTCGACCAGACCGTCCAGGCCCCAGTGCAGAAGCCGGTCGCGGGCGAATTCGCGGGCCCGCGCGACCGAGGTGGGCTGGGGTTCCAGCGTCCGGTCGCCGACGCTGGACGCCGGCAGGCCGCGGATGCGTGCCATCAGCAGCGCGATGTCGTCCTCGCCGTGCGCGGTGTCGAGGGTGGCCAGCACGTGGTCGCAGATGTCCTCCAGCGGGCGGGCGGGCCCGGCGAGGGAAAGGCGGAAGGCGTCGAGGCCCTCGTCCAGCGGGTGGTTGCGGGACTCCACCAGACCGTCGGTGTAGAGAGCGAGAAGGGCGCCGTCGGTGAGTTCGACCTCGATCTCCTCGAAGGGCTCACCGCCGACGCCCAGTGGCACACCCCGGGGCAGCTCCAGCAGCCGTGGCGTCTCACCGGGCTCGACCACGACCGGCGGGAGGTGGCCGGCGTTGGCGATCGTGCAGCGGCGGGTGACCGCGTCGTAGACCACGTAGACACAGGTCGCGAGGTACACCTCGGCCAGGTCGGCGTCGCCGAGGTCCTTGGCACGGCGGGTGCGTCCGCCGCGCGCCGGGGCGCCGAGCCCCTGCACCACCTCGTCCAGCGCGCCCAGCACCTCGGCCGGTTCGAGGTCGAGCATGGCCAGGGTGCGTACGGCGGTGCGCAGTTCGCCCATCGCGACGGCGGCCCGCAGCCCACGGCCCATCACGTCGCCGACCACCAGCGCGGTGCGGTGGCCCGGCAGGTCGATCACGTCGAACCAGTCGCCGCCGACCTCGGTCTCCATGCTGCCCGGCAGGTAGCGGCAGGCGATGTCCAGGCCCGCCGCCTCCGGGTCGTCCGGGGGGAGCAGGCTGCGCTGGAGGATCAGCGCGCGTTCGTGCTCGCGGCGGTAGAGGCGGGCGTTGTCGATGAAGATGGCCGCGCGGGCGGCCAGTTCCTCGCCGAGCATCCGGTCCCGCTCGGTGAACGGTTCGCTGCCCTTGGCCCGGGAGAACTTCACCAGGCCCAGTACGGTGTCGCGGGCGACCATCGGCACCACCAGCGTGGACTGGACGAGGGTGCCGCCGAGGTCGTGACCGGCGTCGGCGTCGGCGTCGAGCACCTGCGGCTGGGCGGTGCGCAGCGCGCGGGCGCCGGCCGAGTTGAACCGGTAGCGGTGCACCGCGCCGACCGAGACCGGGCCGCCGGCCGGGGTCACCTCGTCGTCACCGGCCATCGCCACCGGCGCGTCGGAGACCGCGCTGGCGATCGCCACCCGGCGCACCTCACCGCTGCCGTCGGTGGTGCCGGGCAGGTGCTCCTCACCCGACAGCAGGACCTGGTAGAGGTCGACCGAGGCCAGGTCGCAGAAGCTCGGCACGGCCACGTCGAGGAGTTCGCGGGCGGTGGTCTCCAGGTCCAGCGAGGTGCCGATACGGGACCCCGCCTCGTTCAGCAGCGCCAGGTTGCGGCGGGCGTGCGCGGCCTCCCGCTCGGCGCGCTGGCGTCCGGTGACGTCCATGGCCAGGCCCGCGACGCCGATCGGGCGTCCGGTCGCGCTGTGCAGCCGGTACAGCGACATCGCCCAGCGGCGGCGGGCCGGATCGCCGGGCACGGTGCCCACCAGCGGCATGTCGAGAACCGCCTCGCCGGACTCCAGGACCTGCCGCAGCGCGGCCGACAGCCGGTCGGCCTCCACCCGGGACAGGAAGTCCTGCGGGCCGCGCCCGCGGTGCTCCTCGGCGGGCCGCCCGAAGACGTTGGCGAACCGGTCGTTGACCCGGATCAGCCGCAGCTTCGTGTCGAAGAGGACGAAGCCCATCGGCGACTGGCCGAAGACGGCCTGCGAGGCGGCGAGGTCCGTCTCGATCTGACGCAGCGTCGCCACGTCCAGCGCGATGCACAGTGCGCCGCCCTCGGCGGGCATGACGTAGACCTCGGCGAGAGCGCTGGCGCCCGCCGCGTCGCGGTACGGCACCAGGCCGGTCCACTCGCGGCCGTCCAGGATCTCGCTGAGCCGTTCGTGTGCGCGGTCCTGGACCTCCGGCGGTGCGAACGCGGCCACCGGGTCCTGCCCGATCGCCTCCTCGGCCGGCACCCCGAAGAGCTCCTCGGCGCGCCGGCTCCACTGCTCGATCCGGCCGTCCCGGTCCAGCGAGAAGGAGGCGACCCGTATGTAGTCGTAGAGGGAACCGGGCGGACTCGACTGCCAGACCGCGGCATGGGCCGTGTCCGTCTCGTCGCCGGGCGGCACCGCCCCTGCTGGCATGTCGCTCACTCGCCCGACCCCTCCAGCTCAGCACACACGGACCGGTTGAAGCCGAGTATTCAGCATGTCGACCGTCCAGCACACGGTCTTGTCGATCACAGCATCATCTCGGCTCCTGGGGTACTGGAACCGTCCCCGGAAGATCACACAGGCACCCCTTTCGCTCCCGTCCCTTCGGCATACCCGGCCAGGCCCCCTCGAACCATTCCGACCAGGAGGGTGCGCGGGGTGCGTTCCCGGGGGATTCCCGCGGTGGGACAACCCGGAAACCCGTGGCAGGGGGCCACGGATTCCCGTGGCAGGGGGCCCGGAAACCCGTGGCGGGGAAGGCCCGGAACCTCATGTCCTGAGCCGCACATGTCACGGCAGCGGCAGCTCGAACCAGACCGTCTTCCCCAGCGGCCCGTGCCGCGTCCCCCACCGCCGTGACGCCCGTGCCACCAGTTGCAGACCCCGGCCGCCCTCGTCCTCCTCGGTCGCGACGCGCTCCCGCGGCGGGTCCGGCAGCGGGTCCGAGACCTCCACCAGCAGCGAGGTGCCGCGCACCATCCGTACCCCGATCGGCCCGTGCGCGTACCGCAGCGAGTTGGTGACCAGTTCACTGACGAGCAGCACCGTGACGTCCGTCAGCGGCGCCAGCCCCCACCGCAGCAGCGTGTCGTGCACCTTGCCGCGCGCCAGCCGTACGGCACTGGGTTCGGCGGGGAACGTCCAGCTCGCGGTCGATCCGTCGGGCAGTCCGCCGAGCCGGGCCATCAGCAGCGCCACGTCGTCCGGCTCGCGCTCCGGTTCCATCGAGTCCAGCAGCTCGTCACAGGCCTGCTCCAGCGAACCCACCGGGCGGCACATCGTCTCCCGCAGCCGGTCGAGCCCGACGCCGATGTCCCGGGCCCGGGACTCCACCAGGCCGTCGGTGTAGAGGACGAGGATCGCGTCGTCGGGCACGTCCAGCTCGGTGGTCTCGAAGGCCACCCCGCCCACGCCCAGCGGCACGCCCGGCGGCAGGTCGATCAGCCGGGCCTCGCAGCGGTCCGGTTCGCCGTGCCGTTCCACCAGCACCGGCGGGAGGTGCCCGGCCTGGGCGATCGCGCAGCGGCGGGTGGAGGGGTCGTAGACCACGTACACCGCGGTGGCCATCCAGCCCTCTTCCTGGCTCTGGGCGAGGTCGTCGCCGAGTTCGTTGACGCGGCGCAGCAGCTCGTCGGGGGGCATGTCCAGCCCGGCCAGGGTCCGGACGGCGGTCCTGAGCCGGCCCATGGTGGCCGCGGCGCCCAGGCCGTGGCCCATCACGTCCCCGACCACGAACGCGATCCGGCCGCCGGCCAGCGGGATCACGTCGAACCAGTCGCCGCCGACCTCGGCGCCCGTGCTGCCCGGCACATAACGGAAGGCGATGTCCACGCCGGGCGGCTCGGGCACCGTCTGCGGCAGCAGGCTGCGCTGGAGCATCAGGGCGCCCTCGCGTTCGCGGACGTACAGCCGCGCGTTGTCCAGCGCCGTGCCGCCGCGGGCGGCCACCTCCATCGCCAGCGCCAGGTCGTCCCGGTCGAACGGTTCCCGGCCGCGCGCCCGGCTCACCACCAGCAGCCCGAGCACCACCCCGCGGGCCCGCAGCGGCACCACCAGCAGCGAGGTGATGCCGAGCTCCATCGCGGCCTGCACCTTGGGGTCGCCGGGGAAGGTCGTCTCCCGCAGCTCCCGCTCGGAGGAGACCACCCGGGGCTCCCCGGTGGCCAGCACCCTGGCGAACACCGAATCGCGGACGAACCCGACGGGCTGCCCGGCGCGCAGCATCCGCCGCACCGCCGGACTCCACCGCATCGCGCCCACCCCGAACTGCCACAGCGGGGTGGTCTCGCTGTACGGCAGCGTGGGCAGTTCGCCGCCCTCGGCGACCTCGCCGCGCAGGATCACCCCGGAGTAGTCGCTGAACGTCGGCACCAGCGCCTCCGCCAGGTCCTCCGCGACCCGGCGTACGTCCAGCACGTCGGCGACCCGCGCGCCCAGGTCGCTCAGCAGCGCCAGGCGCCGGCGGGTCCGTTCCACCTTCGCGGCGGCCTCGACCCGCTCGGTCACGTCGATCACGGTGGCGCTGACGCCCAGCACCCGGCCCGCCCGGTCCACCAGGCGGTGGTACGACAGCGAGCGGTGGCCGCGGCCGTGCTGTCCGCGCGCCTCCATGTCCACCACCGGGCGGCCGGTGGCCAGTACGTCCCGCTGCAACGCGGCGAGCCGTTCGGCCGTGTCGGGGTCGAGTACGTCGGAGACGGTGCGGCCGATGTGGTCGGCGGCGGGCATGCCGTGCATCCGGGCGAGGGCTTCGTTGACCCGTACGTAGCGCAGGTGGCTGTCGAAGATCGCCACGCCGAGCGGCGAGGAGTCGAAGAGGGAGTCCAGGGCTGCGAGGTCGTGCTCCAGCGTACGGAGGCGGCTGGTCTCCACCATCGACGCCAGGACGAAGGGGCGGCCGTCACCGTCCACCATCAGGCTGGCCCGGGTCTCCACCTGCACGGTGTGGCCGTCCCGGTGCCGCAGCGACATGATGCCGTCCCACCGGCCGCTTTTCATCAACTGCGCCAGGATCCGGTGGCCCTGTCCCGGCTCCGTGATCCCCTCCACCTGCGGCACGCCGTCGGGCGCGGTCTCGGGCGACCCGAACAGCCCGGCCACCCGCCGGCCCACGATGTGCTCCCCCGCCCATCCGAGCACGTCCTCAGCCAGGGGGCTCCACAGCAGGACCCGCCCCGAGGTGTCGAGCATGACGACGGCGACCCGCAGTGCGTCCAGCAGCCCTTGCGTCCGCGGTCGGCCCCCCTCCCATGCGGGCGCCTCCGGCGCGGGGTCAGCGGGGTCAGCGGCGTCAGTGGGATCCACCGGGACCACAAGGTCGTCCATGGGGTCCATGGGGTCACCGGAATCCACCGGGACCACCGGGACCCCGGGGTCCGCCCCACCGGAAGGCTCCCGGCCCCCGAAGGTGGCGCGGTCCGGCGACGCCACCGGTTCGTGCCCGCTTGCCCTCATACCGTGCACACCCCCGACCGGGTACTCACAAAGTACTTATCACCTCTTACCCGATATTGCCTCTTTCGGGGTGTGTGCGCTTGCCACTGTGACCGGACGCCGTCGGCACGGCCCTGTACTCCCCGCGGAACGCGCCGCGGACGCCCGGAGGGCCGGTCGTGGTCGCGCCGGTCATCGGGGCGTCGGCCGCGACCGGGATCACTCCGGTCGTTCCGCGGCGCCCAGCTGGTCCGTCAGCTCACTGAGCGTCGCCCGGCTGAGGATCTTGCCGATCGGCAGCAGCACCCCGTGCGAGCGTTGCACCTCCTGCCGGAGCTGAGCCGCCATCAGCGAGTCGAGTCCCTGGCTGGTCAGGTCCCGGTCCGGGTCGAGGTGTTCGGAATCGACGCGCAGGATGGCGGCGACCTCGGCCAGGAACAGCTCCGCCCGGTCCGCGGCGGGTGCTGCCGTACCGGCCTCCCGATCCGTACCGTCGGCCTCCCGTTCCGTACCGGCCTCCCCCTCCGTACCGGCGGCCTCTCGCCCGGTCCCCGCCTCGACTCGCGCCGTCCCGTTCCCGGACGCGGCCCCGACTCCCCGCGCCGCGCCGCCCCCCCGCGCCGACCCGGACGCGGGTGACGCCTGCGGGTGCGGCGCCAGGGGTTCCGGCCGCGGGACGGGGGACACCGGCGGCTCCGGCCGTGCGGCGCGCTCCGGCCGGACCCGCGCGGCCCCGAGCGGAGCCGCGGTGACACGGCGCGCGGGCGCGTCGTCGACGACGTCCCGCAGAAACGGGGAAGCGGCCGCGACCGGGTACGCGGCCCGCCACTGCGCCCAGTCCACCGGCATGACCACGGTGTCCCCGGCGTGCGTGGCCAGGAGGTGATCCAGCACCGCGAACCCCGCCGCGGAGGTGAAACCGGTCATGCCCCGCGGGATCAGGTTCCGTCCGAGTTCGGTGCCCGCCCTCGCGGCCATGCCCCGGTCGGTCCAGAAGCCCCAGTTCACCGCGAGCGCCCTGCGGCCCCGGCTGCGACGGCCGCGGGCGATCGCGTCGAGGCCCGCGTTGGCGGCGGCCGCCGCCGCGACCTGGGGCGAGGCCAGCAGGGCGGACCCGGAGGAGAACAGCACGAAGTGGTCGAGGTCGTCCTCGAAGAGACGGTTGAGGACGCGGCCGCCCTCCAGCTTCGGCCTCAGCACGGCTTCCAGATCCCGCAGGGTGGTGTCGCCGATCGGCTTGTACATGAAGACGCCGGCGGTGTGGAAGACGCCCCGGACCGGCGGACGGCCGGCGGCGCGGCGGTTCTCGACCAGCCGGCGCATCGACCGCTCGTCCGCCGCGTCCACCGGGGCGTACTGCACCTCGACGTCCTGGCCGCGCAGCTCCTCCAGCAGGGCCGCGATGTCATCTCCGGACGGCGAGGCCGGGCCGGGCACGGAGCGGCCGGTGAGCAGCAGGTGCCGGGCGCCGCGCGCGACGAGCCAGCGGGCCAGTCCGGAGCCGATGCCTCCGGCGCCGCCGGTCACGAGATAGGTGGCGTCCGGCCGCATCCGGGTCGGTGCGGGCGCCGGCGGGTCCGCCGGGGCGGTCCGCAGGTCGATGAGCACCTTGCCGACGTGCCGGGCCCCGATCATGTCGTCGAACGCCGAGTCGACGGCGTCCAGCGGGTAGACCTCGGCGGGCAGCGGCGCGAGTTCGCCGGCCGCGATCAGGCGCAGCACGCGGCCGAGCAGCGCCCCGGCCCGCTCGGGGTGCTCGCGGCAGAAGGCGGCGATGTCGAGGACCTGGAAGGAACCGTTGCGCAGCAGGCCGCCCAGCCCGGTCGGGCGGCCGTCCGCCAGATCCTGCTTGGCCAGTTCCACATAGCGCCCGTACGGGGCGAGCATGCTGAGGTTCTGGTCGACGGCCGTCCCGGTCAGCGAGTTGAGGATGACATCCATCCCCGCCCCCCGGGTCGCGGTCAGCAGCGGACCGGCGAAGTGGGCCCGGGAGTCGGCAACATGGGTGACGCCCATCGTCCGCAGGAGGGCCCGCCGCTTCTCGCTGCCGGCGGTGGCGTAGATCTCGGCGCCCCGCCGCCGGGCCACCTGGATCGCGGCGAGTCCCACGCCGCCGGTGGCCGAGTGGATGAGGACCCTTTCGCCTTCCCGGAGCGCGGCCAGCTCCATGAGGCCGTACCAGGCGGTCAGGTAGGAGATCGGCACGGTGGCGGCCTCGGCGAGACCGAGACCGTCGGGGACGCGGTGGGTCAGTCGGCGATCGGCGAGGACCCGCGTGGCCAATCCCGGATGGGCGACGGCGACCACGCGGTCGCCCACGTCCAGTCCCCGCACGTCGGCGCCGGTGGCCGTCACCACGCCGGCGGTCTCCCAGCCCAGCCGGCCGTCGTCGTCCCGGTCCGGGTAGGCCCCGGCGGCCTGGAGCACGTCGCGGAAGCCGACCCCGCCGTACGCCGCGGCGATCTGCACCTCGTCGCCAGCCGGGGGCCGCGCCTCGACCACCGCGCGCACCGGGCCCGCGCGGCGGTCGTCGGCCGGCACGATCTCGGTGACGTCGTCGGCGCCGGGCGCCGGTGATGTGCGGCGCAGCCGCAGGACGTACCGGGCGCCCGCCCGCAGCGCGATCTGGTCCTCGGCTGCGTCGGCCACCGCGATCTCCCGGGCCAGCGCTTCTGTCTGCGCCGTGCCGTGGGCCGTGCCGTGCGCCGTGCCGTGGGCCGCGTCGTGGGCCGCGTCCAGATCGATGAGGGTGTGCCGGACGGCGGACAGCTCGCTCGCCGCCGTGCGTCCGAAGCCCCACACGGCGTACTGTTCCGGGTCCGGCGCCCCGTCCGCGTCCGTGACCGTCCCGGCGCCGCGGGTGACGAGCACGAGCTGCGGGAGAGGGCCGTCCCACCGCGCGGTGGACAGCGCCTGGTCCAGCAGCAGCGCGCTACCGAGCCCCAGCGGCACCGCCCCCACCGGCCGCGACGCCCGCATGCTCCACAGGTGCACCACGGCGGCGACGCCCTCGGGGCGGTCGCGGCCGACCTCGTACAGCAGCCGGGCGTAGTCGTCGAGGCGGGACGGGTCGATGCGGTACGTCCCGTCGCCGGTGCGCTCGTACCTCTCCCCGGGCAGCACGGCTATCCGCGCGCCGTGCGCCGGTGCGAGCCGCGGCCCGAAGTCCTCGTCCTCGAACACCAGCCAGGCGCCGGCGGCCGGCTTCGGCACCGCCGCGGGTGCGGCGGCCGGCGTCCACCGCGGCTGGTAGAGCCAGTCGGTCAGTGGGCCGGGCTGTTCCCGGCGCAGCAGCCAGCGGATCCGCAGGCCGCGGAACTCGGCCAGCAGCGCGCCCCGCTCGTCGCTGATGGCGATGTCGCCGCTGAACGACTCGGCCGTCAGGTCGCGCTGCACCACGTGGCTGTACAGGGTCCCGGTCAGCGGCCCGTGCCGGCGGAACGCGTCGATGGAGCCCAGGATGAAGGCGTGCTGCTCTCCGGGGACCGCCGAGTCGGGCAGGGTGGCCGCGAGCACCTGTCCGCAGGCGTCGAGGACCGCCGGATGGACGTGGTGCCGCTCGTACTCGGCGAGGCCGGCCGGGATGACGACCTCGGCCAGCGCCTCGTCGTCGCCGCGCCACACCTGCCCGATGCCCTGGAAGACGCCGCGCCAGTCGTTGCCGCGGGCCGCGAACCGGCGGTAGAACTCGGCGCCGGTGAGGTGGTCGGGGACGCGCGCGGCGATCTGGTGGGGCGTGTCCTCGGGGACGTCGAGGATGCGTACGCCCGCGGGCGCCTCCTCGACCTGGCCGTGCGCGTGCCGGGTCCAGTCGGTGCCGTCGGCGGTGGCGACGTCGAAGGTCCACCGCCGCCCGGCCGGCCGCAGCGTCACCCGCAGCAGCGGCGGGGCCTCGGCGGTGAAGAAGAGCGCCTTGTCGTAGCGGACGTCCTTGACGACGACGTCGGCGCCGACGGTCTCGGCGGCGGCCGCCGCCAGCTCCAGATACGCGGTGCCGGGCAGGATGACCAGGCCCTGCACCTGGTGGTCCAGGAGGTAGGCGTTGCGCTCCAGGTCGATGGGGCCCTCCCACCGGTGCGCGCCGCCGTCGAGGACGGCGTGCGCGCCGAGCAGCGGGTGTCCGCCCGGGACGTCCGTCGCGCCCGCCGTACGCGTCGTAGCCGTCGCGGTCTGCGGGCCGGCGGCCGTCGCCCCCGTCCAGGTAGGCGAGCCGGCCTGCGGTGTGGTCTGCGGGCCGACCGTCCCGGCGGGCGTCGGCTCAAGCCAGAACTCGGCGCGCTGCCAGGGATAGGCGGGCAGCCCCACGTAGGCGGCCGGCCCGTCGAACAGCGCGCGGAATCGCACCGGGTATCCGGCCTGCTGAAGCTGCCCGACGGAGGTCAGCAGCGCGGTCAGGTCGTCGGCGTCGCGCAGCAGCGACGGCACCACCTGGTCGTCGGTGCGCTCCTCGGGCAGGCACTCCTTCACCGCCGCGCTGAGGACGGGGTGCGGGCTGATCTCGACGACGGCCGCCGCCCCGGGGCCGGCGGTCTCGGCGTCGACGGCCGCGTGGAAGCGGACCTCGTCGCGGAGGTTGCGCACCCAGTAGTCGGCGTCCAGTTCCTCGCCGGTCAGCAGCTCCCCGGTCACCGTCGAGCGCAGCGGCACGTGACCCTTACGGGGCCGGACCGGCTCCAGGGCGGCGCGCAGCGCGTCCAGCAAGGGATCGACCTGGCTGCTGTGCGAGGCGACGTCCACCTTGACGATCTTGGCGAAGACGTCCCGCTCGGCCAGCTCGGCCAGCACCTTCTCCACCGCCGATGTGCGGCCCGAGATGATGGTGCGCCGCGGGCCGTTGCTCACCGCGACGTCGACGTCCGGCACGTCGGCGAGTTCCCGCCGCAGCTCGTCGGCGGGCAGGTCGACCGCGGCCATGGACCCGGCGCCGGCGATCTCCCTGAGCAGGGCGCTGCGGCGGCAGATCACCGCCGCGCCGTCGGCCAGGGTGAGCGCGCCCGCGGTGCAGGCGGCCGCGACCTCGCCCATACTGTGACCGATCACGACGTCGGGCGCGACGCCCCACGACCGCCAGAGCGCGGCCAGTCCGACCTCGACCGCCCAGAGCAGCGGTTGCACCACGTCGATCGGCCAGCCCGCCTCGTCGTCGCCGGTCAGGCGTTCGATCACCGACCAGCCGCGCTCGGCGCGGACGTGCCGGTCGCACTCCTCGATCGTCTCCCGGAAGACCGTGGAGGTACGCAGGAGCCGGCGCCCCATCCCGGACCACTGGGAGCCCTGGCCGGGGAACACGAAGACGGTCTTCCACCGCGCGCCGGGCTTGGCGGCGACGATCGGCCGGCCCTTGCGCAGCTGCCGGACGACCTGGTCGTGCTCCAGGGCGAGCACGGTCATGCGGTGACGGTGATGGGTGCTTCGGGTCAGCGCGCTGAAACTGACGTCGCGCAGGTCGTGCCGGCGCCCCTCCCCGTCGGGCCCGAGGAAGTCGGCGTAGGCGTCGGCGAGTTCACGCAGCGCGGCGGGCGTCTGCGCCGACAGGGCGAGCAGGTACGGCTGCGGCTCGGCGGCCGGCGGCGGCACGGCCGCAGGGCGGTGCTCGCCGAGGACGACGTGGGCGTTGGTGCCGGAGATGCCGAACGAGCTGACGGCGGCGTACCGGGGGGCGCCGTCCCGGCCCCAGTCGCGGGCGGTCTGCGGGATCTCCAGCGCCATGCGGTCCCAGTCCACCGCGCCGGTCAGCCGGCCGCTGTGCAGACTGGGCGGGACGACGCCGTGCGCGACGCACAGCGCCG
This sequence comes from Streptomyces sp., assembly GCF_036524955.1. GTDB lineage: Bacteria > Actinomycetota > Actinomycetes > Streptomycetales > Streptomycetaceae > Actinacidiphila. The sequence continues at coordinate 52,117 of NZ_DATDBG010000087.1, read as the reverse complement.
CCTTGATGAGCGCCGCGATGCCGGCGGCCGCCTCGGTGTGGCCGATGTTCGTCTTCACGGAGCCGACCAGCAGGGGGTCCGCCGTTGGCCGGCCCGCGCCGGTGCCGTACACCGCGTCCAAGCCGCGCAGTTCGATCGGGTCGCCGGTGGGCGTGCCGGTGCCGTGCGCCTCCACGAAGCCGACGGCGCGCGGGTCGACGCCGCCGCGCGAGCAGGCGTGCCGCATCGTGTCGATCTGAGCGGTCTCCGACGGGGTCATCAGGTATCCGCTGCTGCGGCCCTCGTTCTCGACCGCCGAGCCGTGGATGACCGCGTAGACGCGGTCGCCGTCCGCCTCGGCCTGCGCCAGCGGTTTGAGGACGACGACGCCGACGCCGTCGCTGCGGACGAAGCCGTCGGCGTCGTCCGCGCCGAACTTGCACAGGCCGTCCGCGGACAGCATGTCCGCCTGGGAGAACGTGATGCTCTCCTCCGGCGTGAGCACCAGGTTGACGCCCGCGGCCAGGGCGAGGGTCGCCTCCCCGCTGCGCAGCGCGGCGCACGCCTGGTGCACGGCCACCAGCGAGGACGAGCAGGCGGTGTCGACGGAGGTGCTCGGGCCGCGCAGATCGAAGAAGAACGACAGGCGGCCGGACAGGACGCTGCGCGACGTGCCGGTGTTGGCGTAGATGTCCAGCGCCCCGGCGGCGCGCAGCATGTCCCAGTACTCGGCGGTCCGCTGCCCGACGACGACCGCGGTCGGGCTCCCGGCGAGCTGCTCCAGCGTCAGGCCGGCGTCCTGCACGGCCGCGGCGGCGGTCTGGAGGAGCAGCCGCTGCTGCGGGTCCATGTGGCTCGCCTCGCGGCCGGAGACGCCGAAGTAGCGGGCGTCGAAGCCCCGGATGTCGGGCAGGAAGCCGCCGCGGCGACTGACGATCCGTCCGGGCGTCCGCGGGCGGGGGTCGTAGAACGCGTCGATGGGGAACCGGTCGGCCGGGACGTCCGCGGTGGCGTCGACCCCGTCGAGCTGCATCCTCCAGAACGCGGAGACGCCGTCCGCGCCGGGGAACTCGCACGCCATGCCCACGATGGCGATCGGCTGCCGGGCGGCCGGGTCCTGCTGCTGCGCCGTCACGCGGCTCCTCCTGTCGACATCGTCGGCCCCGTCAACTCCAGCTCCAGGACGGCGGTTCGGTGATGGTGAGGATCACGGCCACGGCCGACCATCCCGGAGCGCCGCCGAAGAGCAGGACGTGGTCGCCCGCGTCGAGCCGCCCGGTGCGCAGCAGATGGTCGAGGGCGATGAACTGGTCGCTGGCCGAGGCGTGTCCGATCTCGCAGCCGAACTCCCACTGCGACTGGGAGACGTCCAGGCCCAGGGGGTCCATGACGCAGTTCCGGGTGGTCGCCTCGTCGCCGTTGGGCACGAGGACCCAGCGCAGGTCGGAGACGTCGATGCCGGCCTCGCCCACGGCGGCGAGCGCCGTCTCGGAGCAGGCTCTCGCTATGCCGTCGGCGATGCTCACCCCGCCGATCTCCCGCACGCGCTCGTTAAACTGCTGGGCGCGCTCCACGGTGTCGATCCGCCGGCCCGCGGACCCGGTGGGGGGGAACAGCGGCTCGTCGCCGCGCGCCATCGCCTCGAACTCCGGATAGACCCGGGAGACGACCGCGTCGACGCGGGCGAAGCCGGCGGTCGGGCTGATCACGACGGAGCTGGCCGCGTCGGCGGCGATCACGCCCATCGGCCCGCTGTCCCACCGGTTGAACAACGGCGAGTTGAAGTTGTCCGCCGTGGTCAGCAGGATGTCCGGCCGGCTGTCCGGCTGGTACGACAGCAGGCCGGCGGCCAGCTCGACACCGGTGAGCATGCTGTTGCACCCGTTGCGGATCTCGGTGCTGCCGGCCCCCGTGATGCCCAGCTCCCGCATGATGTACGCCGACGGCGACCACATCTCAGGCCCCTGGTAGAAGGTCGAGCCGTGCAGCACCGTCCCGATCGCGGCGGCGCCGCCCGGGGAGCGGCTGAGCGCCGTCCGCGCGGCCCGCACGGCCATGTCGGGCGGCGACTCCGACCCGGCGATCAGAACGCTGCGCAGACCGCTCTCGGCGAAGACCGTGGCGTCGTACAGGCCCGCGGCGACCGCCTCGGACGCGGCGTAGGCGGTCGGCAGCCAGCAGCCGAGGCCGGTGAGGAACACGTTCGCCGGCTTCATGCCAGCGCCCGGGCGAGACTCATGGGTGTCATGCCCTGTTCGACGCGCGAGGGCCGGGGTCTGTTCACGTCGATGCACCACTTTCTCCGGTGAGTCGGGCGGGAGCGGCGCCCGCCGCACCCCGGTGTCCGGCGGGTCTCACGACACCGGGCCCAGCATCTCGGCGAGCGATCTCAGGGCGTAGAAGTGCCGGGACCGCACCGTGCCCTCCGGGACGCCGAGCCGGGCGGCCAGCTCGCGGGGCGTGACGTCGCGGTAGTACAGCTCGACGAGCACCTCCCGCTGGACCCTGTTGAGGCGCGCCAGGGCGGACCGGACGGTGCGCACGTCCACCACCCGCTGCGCGTGGTCGGGCGTGTCGGCGTGCACCGGCGCCTCGACCACGGCCCACCGCTCGGCGCGCACCTTCCGCCGGCGGGTCGCGTCGATGAACGCGTGCCGCGCGACCGTGAACAGCCAGGGCTGCCACAGCTCCGGGCCGGACGGCAGGGCGTCGACGTGGCGCCACGCCCGCAACAGCGTCTCCTGCAGCAGGTCCTCGGCCCATTCCCGCTCCCCGGCCGTCAGCCGCATCAGGAACCGGCGCAACGGCTCGGCGTGGTTGTCGTACAGACACCTCATCCGGCAGTGGTCGTCGGATGAGGTCCCCCGCGCACGGGCCGCGCGGACACGCGCCGGCACGGGTTCGCCGTCGTGTGCGACGCGGTCCGCCGAGGAGGGGCCCTCGGACGTCGGCCGCCGCACGCAGCCGTGCGGAACCGGGTCGCCCGACGAGACGCACAGCCCGTACGGGGAAGCGCATCGCCCCGGCCGCCGCGACGACCGCGGCGCTGACTGCTGACCGAGCCCCATCGGGCCGTCCTCCTGTCCCACCTCACCCGGCGGCCCGGCGGCCGGTGCGCGCGGCGCCCGCGTCCACCAGGCGCGCGAGCCGTTCGACGGTCAGTTCGGACAGGCCCCGCACGCCGAGGGCCACCGGCTCCCGCGTCGGCGCGACCGAGACCGTCACGCACCCCGCGGCCCGTCCCGAACGGAGCCCGGCGGACGAGTCCTCGACGACCACGCAGCGCCCCGGTGCGATGCCGAGCCGGGCCGCGGCGGTGCGGTACGACTCGGGGTCCGGTTTCGGGCGCCGCACCTCGTCACCCGCCAGGGTCACGGCGAACTCCGCCTGACCGAGCGCGGGGAGGACGGCGTCCACCATCGCCCGGTACGAGGACGAGACCAGCGCGCAGGGAACGCGCGCCCGCCGCAGCGCCCGGAGCAGGCCGACGGCTCCGGGCAGCGGAGCGATCCCGGGGCGCAACCGGTCGAGCACGCGGCCGCTGACGCGCGCGTACAGCTCCTCCGTGCTCATCGGCGACCGCGCCAGGCCGCTCAGCCGGGTCAGGTTCTCGGCGACGCTGCGCCCCCGCAGCTCCTCCGGCCGGATCGCCGCGGCCGGCACGCCCGACGCGCCGAGCACCGCCAGCAGGGCGTCGTGCAGGAGCGGTTCGGTGTCGACCAGGGTTCCGTCCATGTCGAACAGAACCGCCCACGGCGGGGTCAGAACAGCGCCCGGGAGCTGAGGGACACCTTCATCTTTCCCAGAAGCGGGTGCCAGAGGTGTTCGGGGTCCGCCTCGACGGCGGCGATGAAATCGCGCATCGCCGTCAGGGCGACCGGCTCCTGCTCGTCGTAGACGTCCCCCTGCAGCAGTTTCAGGACGTCGATCCGGTAGCGGGGGTCCTGGACGAAGGCGGTGAACAGGATGTTGAGGCGGTAGTAGATGGAGATGAACTCGTACCAGTTGGACACGCCGCGCCGCAGCTTCGTCACGTAGTTCTCGAACCGACCGGCGCTGAAATCGCCGGCCTCCGCGGCGGCGATGATGTCGGCGCAGGCCAGCCGGGCGCTGTTCATGGCGACGCTGACACCGCTGGAGAAGATGGGGTCGACGAACCGGGCGGCGTCGCCGATCATGACCATTCCGTCGTCGCACACCTTGCGCATGCCGTAGCTGTAGTCGCCCTCGGCTTTGAACGGGCGGACCCGCACGGCGTTCTTCAGCGCGTCGTGCAGCAGGGGCCTGCTGCCCACCGAGTCCCAGAAGAAGCCTTCGAGATCGTCCTTGCCCTCCCTGAACCGCGCCTTCTGGGTGACGACCCCGACCGACGTGATCGTGTCGGTGATCGGGATCTGCCACAACCAGGTGTCGCTGAGCGGCAGGAAGTGGATGAAGATGTACTCGGCCTGGTTCTCGTCGTTCGCCAGGGCCTCCCGGTCGAGTCCTTCGAACCAGCTGTGCACGGCGTACTGGTTGAACACCGGGTCGGGCACCTTGACCTTGAGCTGCCTCCCCAGGAGGGTGCCGCGTCCGCTGGCGTCGACGACCATCCGCACCGCCACCTCCGCGGTCGCCCCGCCGAGTCCGACCCGCAGCATGGGACGGGCGGGGTCGGCGAAGTCCACGCCGCGCACCCGTACCCCGGAGAACACCTTCGCGCCCAGGCTCTCCGCGTGCTTGAGCAGGATGTGGTCGAACCGGCCGCGGTCGACGTGGAAGGTGTAGTCGCGGTCGACGCCGAGCTGATCGCGTTCGTTGAACAGCACGTCGGCCGCCCCGAGGCCGTGGTCGTGGACCTGGAAGCCGAGCGAGTCCACCCCGTCCGCGTTGGCCGACGTCCACGCGGCGCCGTACTTGCGCGGAAAACCCGCCGCCTCGATCTTGTCCATGGCGCCGATCTCCAGCAGCACCGGCGTGGTCGCCGGCACCAGCGACTCGCCCACGTGCTCCCGCGGGAAGAACTCACTGTCGAAGACCGCGACCGACAGACCGGCCTTGGCCAGGTAGGACGCGGCGGTGGAACCGGCCGGGCCGCCGCCGATGATGCCGATGTCGTAGTCGTGAGTCATCTGTCCTCCAGTCAGCGGGAGGCGGTCTGCGAGCGGAGAAGCAGGATCAGGTCGGTGATCGTCTCCAGCGTGCGGAAGTGCTCACCGGTCATGTACACAGGCGGAACCCGGACGCCGTACGCGGTGCGGATGTGTGCCAACAGGCGTGCGGTGCGGACCGAGTCCAGCACCCCCAGCTCCAGCAGCTGGCTGTCGGGGGTGATCAGGTCGGAGGGCACGCCCGTTTCGAGCTCCTCTCTCACGTAGCGGAGCAGCCGGTCGAGCAGCGTCGCGCGATCAAGGTCCGTCATGATTCCTCCGGGTGTCAGAGCCGTGCCGACGCACGCGCCACGATGTACCTCGTCGGCAGTTCCAGCGGTCGCCCGTCGGATGTGCGCTCCGTGGTGTGCAGGGGGATGTCGCCGTCGGCGACGATGTCGAATCCGTTTCCTTCGAACAGCAGCCGCAGGCGCCCGTCGTGGGTGGGGGCGACGCAGGCGCCGAAGTCGAAGTGGGCCGCCAGCCCGGCCGTCTTCGGCAGCCGTGCGCCACCGGCGAGCAGCTCGGCGACGTACCAGCCGGTGCGCTCGGTCAGCTCCTGGGCGAACAGGACCCCGGACTCGCCGAGCAGGAGCTTGATCGTCGTCAGCATCCTTGTGCGGTCGTCTGGAGCGAGCTGATGCAGCACCCCGCGCATGTAGACGTTGACGTCGCCGAACTCCGCGCGCAGAGCCGCCGCGGTGTCCTGGTCGAGCAGGTCGGCGCAGCGGTAGGCGACATTGGGCGCCGCGTGCGACGCGGCGGCCAGCTCCACCGCGGCCTCGGCGATGTCGAGTCCGACGACCCGCCGGAAGTGCCGCGCCAGCCACTGCGTCTGCCGGCCGCTGCCGCACCCGATGTCGACCAGCGGCAGCAACGGGTCGGCGTGGTCACGGAACAGCGGCAGATGCCGCGCCGCGGTCAGCCGGGGCGACGAGTCCCAGAGGGCGGCTCCGGGCTCGGCCGGGAGCGTCGACCAGAAGGCGTCCCAGGCCGTGCCGATCATGCGCCGACTCCCCGTGCCACCAGGCCGCCGAGCGCGGCGCGGTCGACTTTCCCGTTCGGGGTTCGGGGGAAATCGCTGACCACGTGTAAGGCGTCGATGGTCATGTACGGCGGCAGGAAGACCGCGCAGTGCCGTCGCAGCTCCGCGAACTCGGGCGCACGGCCGGTCCCGGGGACCACGAAGGCGTGCAACCGCGCGTCCAGACCGGCGCCCACGACGAGCACCACCGCGTCGCGCACCGCCTCGTGCGCGACGAGCACGCCGTCCACCTCGGCCGGCTCGATCCGGTAGCCGCGGACCTTCGCCATGTCGTCGACCCGGCCCCGGTACTCCAGCAGACCGTCGGCGTCGTACCCGCCGAGATCACCGGTGCGGTACGGTCCGACCTGTGGCTCCTCGCCCCAGTAGCCGAGCATGACGGTCGGGCCGCTGACCAGGATCTCGCCGTCGTCCAGCGACACCGCGTCTCCGGCGACGGGCGATCCGATCGGGACGGCCGCGGTGCGCGCGAGGTCGGCGGCCGTCACCTCGTACGAGGTGCACACGTTGGTCTCCGTCGGGCCGTACCAGTTGAGCATCCGGACGCCGGGCCACCCGCGGCGCAGGTCCTTCAGCTGCTTCAGCGGAAAACGCTCGCCGGCGAAGATGCACGTGCGCAGCGCCCCCGGCCCGCGCTCCAGCAGCTCGCCGTACTCGGCCATGAGCACCAGTGCGGACGGCACCGAGTACCAGACCGTGATCCGGCGTTCCAGAAGGAAGTCGACCAGCGGTTCCGCGGCCTGGGCGAGGGTCTCGCCGATGAGGTGCACCGACGCGCCGGCCCGGAAGGCTCCGTAGAGGTCGAAGACCGACAGGTCGAAGCTGAACGCGGCGTGATTCGCCAGCCGGTCGGCCGCGGTGAGGTCCAGCTCACGGCAGGCCCAGTCGACGAACGCGAGCGCGTTCCCGTGGCTCAGGCAGACGCCCTTCGGCGTCCCCGTCGACCCCGAGGTGTACAGGATGTATGCCGGGTCGGCCGGCCGGACCGGATGATGCGCGGCGCCTGAGCCGTACGCCGCCTCCTGGAGGAGATCCGCGCAGGGTACGGAGACGGCGCCGGCGACGTGATCACCGTGGTCCGTGACGATCAGCGCCGGGCGTGCGTCCGCGGCGATCCGGGCGACCCGCTCCCGGGGGTTGCCCCGCGGGACGGGAACATGGATCGCGCCGCACCGTAACACCGCCTGGGCGACGGCCACCGCTTCGGCCGTCTTGTCCGTCCACACCAGGACGCGGTCGCCCGGCCGGACGCCGCGACCGCGCAGCGCGGCCAGGTAAGCGTCCGCGCGCGCGTCCAGCGCGCCGTAGCTGAGGCCGGTGACGAGGTCGCAGACCGCGAGCGCGTCCGGCGTCCGGGCGGCCGCGTCGACCACCAGGCTGTAGAGGCTCACAGTCCCATCTCCCGGGCGATCAGCTGACGCTGGATGTCGGATGTGCCGGAGAAGGTCGTGGCGGGAACGGCGTCGCGCACCTGCTCCTCGATCCCGTACTCCGTCAGGAAGGCGCGGCCCCCGAAGATCCGGCTGGCGTCGAGCGCGGTGGCGACCGCGGCCTCGGACACGGCCAGTTTCGCCATGGCGACCCACAGGGAGGGGTCCTGGCCACCGTCGATCTCGGCGCAGGCCCGGTAGAGCAGGAGCCGTCCGCTCTCCAGCCGCAGCTTCATGTCCGCCAGCCGGTCCGCGACCGGCTGGAGGTCGGCGAGCCGCTTCCCGAACTGCCGCCGTTCCCGCACGTGCCGGACGCATCGCCGGATGAGACGCTCCTGCTGGCCCAGGTAGATCGCAAACAGGCAGGACCGCTCCCACTGCATCGACGTCTGGAACACCAGCTGCCCCTGACCGGGGCTTCCCAGCACCCGGTCGTCCGGCACGAAGCACCGGGTGAACAGCACCTCGCCGGACTGGCAGGCCGCCAGTCCGGACTTCTCCATCGGCGCTCCCGCGACCAGACCGGGAGAGTTGCGGTCCACGGCGAACGCGGTGGAACGGAAATAGCCGCCTTCCGGATCCGTTGTCGCATAGGTGACGTAGAGATCGGCGACCGGGCCGTTGCTGACGAAGCTCTTGACCCCGTCGAGGAGATATCCGCCGTCGACCTTGGTGGCCCGGGTCGCCAATCGGGAGACGTCCGATCCCGCCTCCGGTTCCGTCATGGCGTTCCCCGCGATCAGTTCTCCCGCGCACAAGGCGGGAAGCAGCGCCTTCCGGGTCTCCGGGAGCGCGAACTCCAGCACCGGCCGGACGCAGGCGAAGAGATGGGCCGCGGCGGCGAAGAGCAGTCCGGTATCCGCGCCGCCCTCGCTCGCGGCCTCATACAGGAGGGCCGTGTCGAGCGCGCCGAAGCCCGCACCGCCGTGCTCCTCCGGGACGGCCGCGCCGAGCAGTCCGAGGCCGGCCAGTTTCTTCCAGCCATCCCGGCGGAATCCGGCAACGGATGAACCTGAGGGAAATTCGCGCGCGGCTGCCTTCATCCGCGCGTACCCCTCCTGTTGTTCAGCGCTCAGGCTGAAATCCATGAGACGCCTTTCACGAAGCAGTGGCCGGATGAGCGGAGGACCAGTGCGGAGTCTCGGTGATCTCGATCACGGCGCACGCGATGTTCAGCCCAGGCCCCACGCCGAGCATCAGGAAATGGTCCCCGCGTCGCAGTTCACCGGAGAGCAGAAGCTGTTCGAGCGCCACCACCTGATCACTGGCGCCGATATGGCCGACGGTGCGCCCCTGTTCCCACGTCGAAAGAGACATCGGCAGACCGAGCGGTATCATCGCGCGTCCTTCGACGCGTTCCCGCGACCCGTTGGCGTAGGCGACGCGGGAGACGTCGTCCATCGTGATTCCGGCCTCGTCGAGTGTGCGGCTGATGAGTTCGTCCTGCGCGGCCACGAGTTTCAGCGGGCCGGCCGGGTCCCGGTCCGGGCCGTCCAGCCAGCGGTCCTTGGAGTCGCCGAAGTCGAGTTTGCCCGGCAGGCCGGCTCCCGGCGGGAACAGGGGCTCGGGCCCGCGGTGCATGGCCTCGTACTCGGGGAGCGTGACCGCGTTGACGGACTTGAGCCGGGCGAAACCCTTTCGCCGGCTGAGGACGACGGCGGAGCCGGCGTCACCCATGACGAAATGCGGACTGAAACGCCAGCGTTCCAGCAGTTCCGAGGTGAAGTTGTCCCCGGAGGTGACCAGAGCCGCCTCGTGCTCGGCCGAGGCCATGAGATGACTCGCCGCGAGTTCCAGGGCGGAGAACATGCCCATGCAGCCCTGTCTGACCTCGGCTGCGGTGGCCTGGCCCGCGCCCGTGTGCCGCTGCACGTAGTACTGCGGACACCAGCCGTGGGGGCCCTGATACCACACGCTGACGTAGAGCAATAAGCTGAGGGACGCGGGATTCTGCCCGGCCCGTTCGAGCGCCTGCCGGCATGCCCGCACCGCCATCTCGGGCGCGGGAATCTCGCCCGCGACGGTGACACTCGTGATTCCGTATTCTTCTGCGGCGGTCCGGTCGATCAGTCCCCGCTCGACCGCCCATCCCATAGGCACCCGGTCGGGCAGAAAGGCCCCCAGACCGCTGATCAGCACATCGGACGCCTTCATGACCCGCCCCAGATTCTCTCGGTCGCGTATCGTGTCGAATTGCTCAAGAGATGGGTACCAGCGCTCGGTTCCACGCCGAGTCGCCCGCCCCCGACGACGTTTTCGCATCGGAACGATGGTGTGGTGGAGCACTGTGCTCGCCGCGGCCGTGACAATCGCGGCGGAGAAGAATGAAAAAACGAGCACGCGAAGGAATATGCTTATTCCAGAACGTTCCGTTCTGTCATTCCTCTGATGTGAGCACCGCGCCGCCTGAAGGAGGAATACGGTCTCTACTGGTGCACCGACACGCTCATGCGCTAACCCCCGGAATCCGTCGTGACCCGACGGAGGGGTGACATTTCTTCACGTCAGGGTGCACGCCGTTTCGGCGTGCGTCAAGACGCTGGCATAAATGTATAGGATAATAAGTAGATAATGCGGACTATAGGGGCGGAAACGACGCCATGATCCGGCCACGGGGCGCCCGGGCGGTCGCCGCCGGCACGCTGGGCGCCGCAGCGGTGTGCGCCGGGGGCCGAAGGAGCGTGCGCCGGAGGGCTGGGGAGCGAAGCGGCGTGCGTTCCGCAGGACGTGGTCGGCGGGCCGAACTCTCGCCGTCGAGCCGGTACGTCAGCGGCTCGCGGTTCCGGAACCGCAGGAACAGCAGGTGGTGCAGGCCCGCGCCGCGGACGGTTCCGGCGATCGGGGCGAGGAGGTAGATCCCCAGCATGCGGGTCAGGCCGCCGAGGAACGCTCTTGCGAGCGAGCCGGCGAGCTGCGCGACGGCGTACCGGAGAACGCTCGCTCCGGGGAAGACGTCCATCAGCCACAGTGCGACGGTCACGGCCGGGTTCAAACGTGGAGCGTGTGACTCTGCCGGTATCGCGCCCTCCCGCGACGCGGTAACAGACTCCGAGGCTGGGCGGAGTGTCACACCAACTCGCAAGCAGCCTTGAGATCATCGAAGAGCAGTTGGTCAACGGGCGGCACCAAGTCGCGGTCCGCGTACGAGAACCAGGCCATCTCATCGATCTCGCTGCTCGGGGCGAGCGTGCCGCGGTACTCCCCGGTGTAGCAGCTCATCCGCACCACGGTGTCCTCGGGAAGTCCAGGCACCCCCGCCTCGTACGTGCCCACGTACGCAACGGTCTCCGGATCGAGGAGCACCGTCAGCTCCTCCTTGATCTCACGCACCAGCGTTTCCAGGTCGCTCTCCGCGCCCTCCCGCTTGCCACCCGGGATGTAGAAGATCTCCTTCCCACGAGGGCGTGCACACAGGATCCGCCCACCCTCGATCCGCACCCAAGCCACCGTGTCGATCAGCATGGACAACGTCCTATTCCCGTCCATCCGGAACCTGTCGAACGGGACCCTACCGGGGTGGAGACCTTCAGGCAGCACGCGGCCGAGGTCCCGGCACACCCCGTCCCGACAACCGACTTGCCTCATGAAACCCCGGGCAGCTCCCACCGTCCGGCCAGCTCCGCCGGAGCCGTCCGCCGCGCGGCCGGCAACCGCCCGCCGCGGAGTACCGCACCCCCGACGACGAGGCCGGCTGTCATGTCTGCGCGGGCCTGGGCGCGACCCGTTCGATGACGTACATCCGGTCCTCGCCCTGCCGGTCCAGCACGGCGGCGACACTCTCGGCCTCGGCCCTCGTGGCGTACCGGCCCACGCGGTAGCGGTTACCGCCGTCGTCCTGCCGTATCAGGACCCACACCAGCTCCGACGTCACGACGTCGCCCCCTCCAGCGCGCGTACGTGCGCCACGTTCTCCCGGTCCTCGGTGTCCTGGCTCGCCGCGCCGCCGAACCACGCGTCCAGGATCTCGCCCAGCACCGGTCCGGAGGTGGTGCGCAGGCTCAGTGCCAGCGCGTTCGCGTCGTTCCATGTGCGCGCCCCGTCCGCGGTGTAGGCGTCGCCGCACAGGGCGGCGCGTACCCCGTCCACCTTATTGGCCGCGATGGACGCCCCCGTACCGGTCCAGCAGCAGACGACGGCCTGATCGGCGGCGCCCTCGGCGACGGCGCGGGCGGCGGCTTCCGCGCTCCACGCCCAGTCCTTGCGGTCCCCGGGGCGCAGCGCCCCGTAGGCCAGCACGGTGTGCCCGCGACGCCGGAGTTCTTCGACGAGCTGCCGGGCCACCGGTTCGTCCATGTCCGAGGAGACGGCGATGCGCATATGCCCGACCCTACGCCCGAGGTTTACGGCGCGGACACGGAATAACACGAACAGGTATCGTTTCGGCCATCTGTTCGACCAGAAGCGGACCCCGGCACGGGACCGCCCCGTGGACGAGGCCGGATCAGCCCGGATCAGGCCGGATCAGGCCGGATCAGGGACCGTGCCAGAGCCCGGGAGTCGGGAGTCCGGGAGCCCGGCACGATCCGTACGACAGGCCCTAACGCACCGGCAGGTGGTACGCCGCCCGGTACCGCTCGGCCGGGATCACCACGTCCGCCGTCTCCACCGGCCGCCCGCTCGCGTAGTGCGTGCGCCGGATCTCGATGACGATGTGCCCGGGGACGCCGCCCAGCGCCGCCATCTCCTCGGCGAGCCCGGGGCGCGCCCCGACCTCCTCGGCCATGTGGTCCACCACCACGTCGATCGCCGCCATCCTGGGCACCACGCCCTGTCCGCCGACCGGCCCCTCCTCGGGCAGCATCACCGGCGTGCGCGCGGTGATCCCCAGCGGCTCCCAGGAGGTGGAGAGCATCGACGGCTCACCCTCGGTCCGGAACAGGTACCGGGTGCGCATCACCCGCGCGCCGGGCTCGATGCCGAGCCGTTCCGCGACCTCCAGCGAGGCGAGGTCCTGCACGCTGTTCGACTCCCAACTCCCCTTGCAGTCCTCGTCGGCCTGCTCCTGCCGGTAGGAGGTCGGGGCGTCGGACGGCCGGTAGCCGCTGCGCAGGATCCGCCGCTTCCTGGGCCGCTCGCGCACGTAGGTCCCCGAGCCGGACCGCCCCTCCACGAACCCCTCGGCCATCAGCACCTTGCGGGCCTCCAGGGCGACGGTGTCCGAGACCCCGTACTCGGCCCGGATCCGCGCCTGGGAAGGCAGCCGGGCGTGCGGCGGCAGCGTACCGTCGAGGATCATCCGCCGCAGGTCGTCGGCGACGCGAAGGTAGGCGGGCTGCTCACCGAAGGCCACTGCCCCTCCCAGGGGTTGACTGTCTGCGACAGCTTCGCAACCGTCGGTGCCCGGCCGCAAGCTCCGCCCTGAGCCTCACCCTCCGCGTCGCCGGGTACCGGCCGGAAGTCGCCGGGGGACGCTACGGCGCCGCCCCGGTCAGACGCCGACCCCCGACCCGTGGCCACCGGTCTTCACCGAGCCGGTCAGCCGGCCGGACGTAGCGCCGAAGAAGCAGGTCACCGAGCGGTCGCCGTCGCGCCAGCCCTCCCTGGGCGGCATGTAGTAGTAGATGTCCACGGTGTCCGGCACCGGCTCCGAGTCCAGGTAGTCGTCCGCGTACGAGGCGCACTTGGCCCCCGCGATGTCCGAAATCCGCTCCACGCCCGGGTAGTCCGCGCCGAGGCCGGGGTCGAGGGTGAAGACCGCGTACGCCTCCGCGTCGTGCGCGATGTCGCAGGACACGACGTTCGCCGTGGTGGAACGGGCGCCGTCCCCGGCGTAGTCGGAGAGCGAACTGTCCACGGTGTCGAAGCACTGCCCGACCGTGATGTCCTCCACCCGTGTGTTGCCCTCGTCGAACCCGCCGAGCAGGCCGACCGTGACGGTCAGGGCGAGGAGCACGGTCATCACCCCGTTGATGACCAGGCCCGCTACGGCCAGCCCTTTGCCCTGGTCGCCGCGCCGCCCGATCTGCACCAGCGCGACGATGCCGAAGATCACTCCGAACAGGGGTATGCAGGTCAGCGCGGTCACCAGCGAGGCGATGGCGAAGCCGTTGGTGCCGCGCTGCGGCGGGTACCAGCCCGGCGGCGGCGGGGGGTAGGGGCCGTAGCCGTACGGCGCCCCGCCCGGGTACGGTCCGGCGCCGTAGGGGGGCTGCGGTCCGTAGGGGTTCTGCGCGTACGACGGCAGGCCGTCGTACGGCGATCCGGTCGGCGCGGACGGGCCCGCCGGGGTCGGTCCGGCCGGCTCGGGTCCGTAGGGCCAGGGCTCGGGGGGCGGCGGGGGCGGAGGCGGGCCCTGATGACCCGCACCGGGCGGCGGCGCGTCCTCGGGGGACGGCGGGGGCGGAGGTATGTCCACCGGGGGAGTTTACGGTCCGCCGCCGCCTCGCCCCCCTCGCTGACCGGGCCCCGCGGTCGCCGCCGACCGTCTCACGGAGCGGCGGGCGCCAGATCGGCGCCGGCAGGTCCGTGCGGCGGTCCCGGCGTACCGCCCATCGCGTCCCGCCGCTCGGGCATGGCCAGCCGGACCATCCGCCGCCACCCGCCGAGCCGCTCGTAGGCGTAGACCGCGCGAATGCCCAGCCGCAGCACGGCCGCCTTCGGAGCGGACCAGCCGAGCACCCGGCCCATGTGGTCCATCACCGCCAGGCTCACATCGCGGTAGACCCGGATCTCCGCGAGGGCGCAGTCGCGCAGGATGCGCTGGATGGTCCGGCCGTGCCCGACCCGGGCGAACCGCAGCAACTCCTCGTGGCAGTACGCCAGGTGGTTGTCCTCGTCGTGCGAGATCGCCCGCACCGCCTTGCCGACCTCGGGATGGTCGGCGAAGTGCTTCACCAGCAGCGCCATCTGCTCCGACGCCCGCTGTTCGGTGACCCGGCTGTGCGCCAGGTACGTGATGATGTCCAGCTCCGTCAGCGGCTCGTCCCGCTTCAGCCGGCTGTGCGCCAGACCGATGCCGGCCCGCTCCAGCAGCATCGTGTAGTCGGTCTCCGACGGCACCGGCACCGGGTCGAGCCCGCGCCGGCGCATCAGCGCGCCGAAGATCCGCCCGTGCTTGTCCTCGTCGGCCCCGTGGCGGGTGATCTTCGGCACGAGGTCGCGCTGCGACTCGGGGACCAGCGCGGCGATCCGGCCGTTCTCCCACCCGCCCTGCGTCTCGCCACTGGCCGCGATGGAACAGAACAGCTGGAAGGACCTGTCGTCGTCGAGAATCTCCGTGAACAAACCGCGTGCGGACACCATCACGTCGCTCCTCTCAGCGCCAACCTCCCCCCGTGCGCTCCCGCCACGCACCCTTCCGAGTGAAGGCCCGCTCCCCCGCCCCCGCAACCGCTGTCCGCCACACGGGTGACCCGACGTGCCCGCCTCGCGGCCTGTGGCCCGGCCGGCCCGGGTCCGGTGCGGGTCAGGACAGGACGGGCTCGGGCAGGCCGCTGCGCGCGGCGGGGCACCCGGTGAACTGGACCACCTGGCGGCCCACGAGCGCGAGCTGAGACGCGGCCTTCACGTCCAGGCAGGCACCGGAGGCGTCGAACACCGGCTCGCTGGTGTTGATCGTCGCGCCGAGCGGGGTGGGCCAGGCGCGCAGGGCGTGCACGATCGAGCGGAGCGCGCCCAGCGTCGTGCCGCACGCCTGCCAGCCGTGTGCGGTGACGACGCAGCCGACGGACCGCTGGTCGAGGTACGGCCGGTCGTCGCCGCGCAGCTCCTCGATGTAGTCGAGCGCGTTCTTCACCAGGCCGGAGACCCCGCCGTGGTAGCCCGGGCTGGCGACGACCAGGCCGGCGCAGCCGCGTACCGCCTCCACCAGCTGCACCGACTCGTCGGTGCGGACGGGGTCGCCGGCCTGGTACATCGGCAGCCGGGCCAGGAAGTCCCCGCCGAAGAAGAGCGTTCTGGCTCCGGCCTGTTCGGCCGCGGCGAGGGTGAGCCGCAGCGCCCGGTCGGTGGTCGAGCCGGGTCGGGTGGTGCCGCCGATGCCCACCACGACGGGCGGTGCCGCCGCGGTGTCCGCGGAACTGGTCATGGGACGTGCCTTTCCTGTCGGTCCTGCGCTGGGGATGCTGACGCTCGGACGGTCGCCCACCGGCCGCGCCGGTACGTGGCGGCGGGGCCTCATGCCGGTGGCGGGACCGGGCCGCCGATCGTCTGCATCAGCCGGTTCGCCCAGGCGAAGAACGCCGTGGCCTGGACGATGTCGAGGATTTCCGGGTCCTCCAGCCCCGCGCGGCGCAGCCGCGCCACGTCGGACGGCTCCGCCGCCGAGGGGGTCCAGCTCAGCTTGGCGGCGAGGTTCACCACCGCGTTCCACCGCTCGTCACCCAGGTCGGCGCCGAGCCCTTCGTCCAGCAGCCGCTGTACGTCCTCGGTCCGCTTGCCGAAATGCGCGGCGAAGCGGCTGTGCACCGAGGCGCAGAAGACGCAGCCGTTGAGCCGGGAGGCGGTCGTCGCGGCGAGCTCGCGATCGGCCCGGGGGGCGCCGCCCCGGGTGTAGAAGATGCCGTTGTCGGTGGCGGTCCGCTCGACCAGCACCGCCGGGTCCAGTGCGAGCAGCCGGAAGTACGGCATGTCCGCGCGAAAGCCCGGCAGCGCGGCCCGCTGCTCGTCGGTGGCGTCGGCCATCTCCAGCGGCGGCAGCCACGGCTCCCAGCCGACCTCCGCCAGCGTGAACGGGAACTCGGGTACGGGCACCTGGCCGGCGCTGCCGCCGGGCACACCGCGGTCGACGCCCGCCAGCAGCGCGAGGCCGGTCAGCACCCGCGCCTGGAAGGAGACGAACGAGACGAGCTGGGAGACGGTCACGATCTGGGCGGTGTCCAGCCCCGCCGCGCGCAGGCGCTCGTGGTCGTCGGGGGTGGCCGCGGCGGGGCGCAGCGCCAGGAGTTCGGCGTGGACGAGCATCGCCGCCGTCCTGGCCGGCAGTGCGTCGGTCCGGCCGGCCTCGACATCGGCTGCGGCCGCGCCGCCCGGCGCCGCCCCGGCCAGGCGGGACCGGAAGTGGTCGGCGAGCGGTTCGTGCGCGTGCAGCGCCGCGACCCGCAGCGCCGTCGCGAACCGCTCCTCGGGGGTCACTCCGGTGGAGACCGCGGGGTCGAACAGCGCGTCGTAGCTGCCCTGGGTGTGTGCGCGTACTTCGGGGCGAAGCGCGCGCAGTGCGGCGAGCGGGGTGCCGTCCTCGATGCCGAGCAGCGCGTCGACGACGTCGGGCGGTCCGTACGGCGGGCCGCCGACCTGGTCGGTGTCGGCGCCGGGGATGGTTGCACGGGGGGACATGATGGGACCTCTGATTCAGGCGAGCAGTCGTTCGGTGGTCTGCCGCACGATGGCGGGCGCGGCTCCGGTGGTGCCGTCGGCGGCGTACGAGGCTTCCTTCGCGGCGTCCGCGGCGGCCTTGCCGTCCGTGCCGCCGCGGGCGGCGGGCCGCCAGCCCAGTGCGGGAGCCACTTCGGTGGCGAGCAGTTCGAGCGAGCGGAGCGTCTTGTCGTGGCTGGGGTCGAGGGGGTGGACCTGGCAGATCAGGTCGGTGCTCCGGGGCAGCAGCGGGTCGGCCGCGAGGCTCGCGATCACGTCGTCCGGCGAGCCGCAGGACACGTACGACATCCGGAGGTAGTCCTCGGTGGTCAGGCCCGGCGGGAGTGTGCCGCCCCGGGCGAGCACCTCGGCCATGGCCTGGATGCCCTGCTCGGCGTCGGCGACGGCGGTGCGCCGGTCGGTGGTGATGTAGACGGACCGCGACAGGCCGATCCGCGGCGGGCCGGCCTCGGCCGGCCAGGCGTCGAGGTAGGCGTCCACGAGGGGGGTCTGGAGGTCGCCGAGCGAGGCGTCGGGCGGGACCGGCGGGCCGCCGCCGGGCCGGGCCGCGGTGCGGGCCAGCAGCAGGCCCACGCCTTGCTCCCCGATCCGGCGTGCCCCGTCGGCGCTGAAGGTGGCGTGCCAGAACCGGTCGCCGAGCCCGGGGCGCGGCGGGTACAGCACCAGCCCGTCCTCGGTGAGCGGCCGGCCGGCGACGGCGTCGCGCACGGTGGCGAAGCCGGTCGCGAACGCCTCCCGTCGGTCGTCCAGGCCGCGGCCGAACGCGGCGAACGTCGACGCGCCGCCCCCGGTGCCGAAGCCCAGTTCCAGGCGGCCACCGGACAGCACGTCCAGGACGGCCGCCTCCTCGGCGAGCCGCAGCGGCTCCTCCAGCGGGAGGGTGATGATGCCGGTGGCCAGGGTCAGGCGCCGGGTCCTGGCCGCCGCGGCGGTCAGGAACACCATCGGCGCGGGCAGACCGCCCTCGATGGCGAAATGGTGCTGGGCCACCCATCCGGTGTCGAAGCCGAGGTCCTCCGCTGCCTGGAAGAGGTCCAGCGCCCGCCCGTACACCTCCGCCGGGCTCACCTGGTCCACGAGCCTGGTGAAGAAGCCGAGCCGGAACGGGCTGCTGGGACCGGCCGGGGCCGGAGCGTCGTACGTCATGGATGATCCTCCGTGTGTCGGGCGGGACTCAGGCGCCGGTCCGGCCGAGATAGGCCTCCTGGACCAGGGGATTGTCGAGCAGGTCGGCCGCGGCTCCTTCGAGCGTGACCACCCCGGTCTGGAGGACGTAGCCGCGGGCCGCGATGGACAGGGCCATCTCGGCGTTCTGCTCCACCATCAGCACCGCGACGCGCAGCTCCCGGTTGATCTCGACGATCATGTCCAGGACGCGTTCGACGAACAGCGGTGACAGCCCCATCGTGGGCTCGTCCATGCACACCAGGCGGGGGCGGCTCATCAGCGCCCGGGCGAAGGCGAGCATCTGCTGCTCGCCGCCGCTGAGCGTGCCGGCGTGCTGCCCGCGCCGCTCGGCCAGCCGCGGGAAGTAGTGGTACATCCGCTCGATGTCCGCGTGCACTTCCTGACGCGAGCGCCGGGTGTACGCGCCGCAGCGCAGGTTCTCCTCGATGGTCATGTCCGGGAAGACCCGCCGCGCCTCGGGCACGGAGGCGACGCCCCGGCGGACCCGGGCGGGCGTGGACAGCCGGTTCACCGGCCGGCCGTCGATCCGCACGTCACCGGCTCGGGGGCGCACCAGCCCGAGGATCACCTTCATCGTGGTGGACTTGCCGCACGCGTTGCCGCCCAGCAGGGAGACGATCTCGCCGGGGTACACCTTCATGGAGACCTGGTGCAGTGCCTGGGCGGCGCCGTAGAAGACGTCCACACCGGAGATCTCCAGCAGGGGCTCGGTCGCGGCGGGCGGCTCGGCCGTGATCGGCATCTAGGACCTCTCCTCGGTCGCGGCGGCCTTATCGGCCGTGTCGTGGGCGTCGACGGCACTGTCCGGGCCGCCGTCGGGGGTCGCGGTGCCGGGTCGGGCGGCGCCCGTCGCGGTGTCGGACCGGGCGTGACGGCGGCCGAGATACGCCTCGATCACCCGCTCGTCCTCGCGGACCACCCGGGGCGGCCCGTCGGCGATGACCTTGCCGTTGTCCATCACCACGACCCGGTCGGACACCGCCATGACCAGGTCGAGTTTGTGCTCGATGAGGAGCATGGTCTGGCCCTGGCGCTTGAGTTCCAGGAGCTGTTCCAGGACCTCCGCGGTCTCGGTGGTGTTCATGCCCGCGGTCGGCTCGTCGAGCAGCAGCAGCCGGGGCCGCAGCGCCAGCGCGCGGGCGATCTCGGTGCGGCGGCGGTTGGCGTAGGACAGGGTGTACGTGTAGTTGTCCTGACGCGGCGTCAGGCGCTCGCCGAAGCGGCTCAGTTCCTCTTCCATCCGGATCCTGGCCTGCCGCTGCTCCCGCCGGACCGCGGGGGTGGGGACCAGCGCGAGCGCCGTCTCGGCCAGCAGCGGAATCCAGCGCAGCAGCGGATACCGGGCGAGCCGGGCGAAGGGCCGGGAAGCGGTGAGCGTCGAGTGCATGCCGACCAGTACGTTGTCCGCGACGCTGAGGTTGCCGAACACCCGCCCGTTCTGGAACGTGCGGCCGATGCCGGCCTCGGCGATCGCCTCCACGGACGTGTTGTCGATGCGCTGTCCGCACAGGTGGATACGGCCGCTGTCCGGCCGGATCAGTCCCGTGATCAGGTTGAGCGTGCTGGTCTTGCCGGAGCCGTTCGGGCCGATGATGGTCACCACCTGGCCCTGCTCGACCTCGAACGAGACATCGTCGACGGCGCGCAGTCCTGAGTAACTGCGGGTGAGTCCTCGTACCTTGAGCACCGGGTCGGTGCCGGAGTCCGCGGCCTCGCGGACACCGGCCGCCGGGCCGGGGCTGTGTGTGCTGGAGACGGTCATGGGGCGTTCTCCTAAGCCCTCGCCCAGATGCCCTGGGGCCGGAATCGGATGATGAGCAGCAGGAGGATGCCGTAGAAGATGATCCGCAGGTCCTGGGCCATACGCAGCACCTCCGGGGCGCCGACGAGTACGACCGATCCGAGGATCGCTCCGAACGGGCTGGTCATCCCGCCGAGCACGATGATCGTCAGGGCCAGCAGCGACACGTTCAGGTTGAACATGGTCGGATCGAGATAGCTGTACTGATGGCCCATCAACGCCCCGGCCAGGCCCGCGAAGAAGGCGGCGATGGCGAAGGCGAGCGACTTGTAGTCCCTGGCCCGGACCCCCGAGGAACGCACCGCGAGGTCGTCCGCGCCCACCGCCGACAGGATCCGGCCCAGATGCGAGCCGCGCAGCCGTACGACCACCAGCAGCGTGAACAGCAGGACGGCGACGTCGAGCAGGAAGTACCCGCGGGGTGTGACGATGTCGGAGCCGAACGGACTGGGCGGCGGGATCATGGTGACGCCCATGGCGCCGTGCGTGACCGAGTCCCAGTTGAGGATCAGCGCCGTGATCACCGCGCCGATGCCGATGGTCGCGATCGCCACGTAGTGTCCGCGCAGCCGCCAGGTCGGCGATGCGAGCACGGTGCTGACCACGGCGGCGACCACACCGCCGGCGAGCACCGCGAGGAGGAACGGCCAGTGCTGCTCCTTGACCAGCAGCGCCGAGGTGTAGGCGCCCACGGCCAGCGGTCCGGCCTGGCCGAGCGTGATCTGGCCGGCCGAGCCCGAGACGAGGGTGAGGGACAGCGCGAGGGTCGCGTACAGGGCGACCTGTGTGCCGGTCTGGAGGTAGTAGTTGTTCGCCGTCAGCGGGAACAGCACCACCGCGGCCGCGACCAGTGCGGCGACCTGCCACCGCTTGAGCACGATGGGACGGCCGCGGCCGAGGAAGGTCCCGGTCATGGGTTCGCTGGACACCAGGGGCACCCGCCCGAAGAGTCCGGCGGGCCGCACCCACAGGACCGCGATCAGCACGCCGAAGACGATCAGATCGCTGACGCCGTCGCCCCACAGCGAGATGCCGAACGCCTGGACGATGCCGAGCGCCACGCCTCCGACGACCGCGCCGACCATGCTGCCGAGCCCGCCCAGCGTGGCCGCCACGAAGGCGGTGAGCCCGGCCTGCGCGCCGGCCGTCGGCGAGATGTTGCTGTTGTACATACCGACGAGCACACCCGCGAGCCCGCCCAGCGCGGAGGCGATCACGAAAGCGATGTTCTGCATCCTGGCGACGGGAATGCCCATCTGGAGGGCGGCGTCGGAGTCCTGCGACGCCGCCCTCAGCGCGCGGCCGGCCTTGGTGAACTTGAGGAACCCGCCGAGCGCGATCATGCAGCCGAGCGTCACCGCCAGCATGACGACGTCCAGCGTCCCGAACCGGAGCCCGCCCAGTTGGAAGTTGCTGGTGGCCAGCGCCTTCGGGAAGGGGCGGGTCTCCGGCCCGAAGAGGTGCTGCGAGAGGTTGTCCAGCACCAGCGAGACCGCCACGGTGGCGAGCAGCGCCGATATCGGCGGGGCCTTGCGCAGCGGCCGGACGGCGAACACGTTGATCGCCAGTCCGAGCAGACCGGTGACCAGGGCGACCCCGGCCATGGCCGCCCACAGCGACCAGTGTGCTTCGGCCACCAGCCACCAGCCGGTCATCGAACCGATGGCGAACACAGAGCCCTGGGCGAAGTTCACCAGGTGGGTGATCCCGAAGATCAGCGAGAGCCCGACGGCGACCAGCGCGTAGGTGTTGCCGTGGATGACGCCCGCCAGCAGCGTGTCCAGCATGAGTGATCAGTCTCCGATCCGTGGAGGTCCGATACGGAGGTCCAGTGCCGCGTCGGTCAGGGTCTGCCTGTCAAGGAGCGGCGTCCGGTGCGGTGCGTCGCAAGGCGCCGGACCGGCCTCGCAGTGGGCCTGCTCGGTCGATGCGGCGGCGCCGCGGGGTGCTGTGCCGGGCGTCGCGACGGGCAAACTCCGGCTGACGCGGCACTAGCTGCCCGTGTTCGGGACGAACTTCCCGCTCTTGACGATGATTTCGGTGGTCGTGATGCCCGAGGGACGGCGCTGGTCGTCGAAGGAGAACGACCCCTTGAAGTACACGCTGGGCAGCTTGAGGCCCATCTCCAGGCCCTTCTTGATCCCGGCTCGGGTCGCTCCGCCCTTCTCCGCCACGAAGGCGAGGTCGGTGAGCGCGTCGTACGCCATCACGTTGAAGGCGTTGGGCAGGGCGTGGTACTTGGAGTGGAACTTGGTCACGAACGCCTGCACCAGCGGGTCGGGGTCGCCCGGCAGGAAGTCGCCCGGCAGGATGTCGCCCTCGGCGTCCGGGCCGGCCAGGTCCAGGAACTGCTGCGTGTTCTGCCCGCCGAAGAATCGTCCCTTGAAGCCGACGGCCCGGATCTGCTTGGCGATCAGGGCGCCGTCCGGCGCGTAGCCGAGGTGGACCAGCGCCTCCGGCTCGGAGTCCCGCGCCTTGAGCAGAACGGGCCGGAAGTCGGTGGAGGTCGGCAGGAAGGAGGACTTGTAGGTGACCTGGATTCCGGCCTGCCCGGCCCACTTGGTGAAGGCGTCGTAGGCGCTCTTGCCCCAGTCGGTGTCCTGGTAGACGACGGCGACCTTCTTGACGTACTTCTTGATGATCTCGACGTTCTTCTCCTGGAGGAAGTCCTGCGTCTCGCAGGGGCTCCACATCAGGTCGCCGCCCTTGGTGAAGTCCGGGTTGGAGTTCGTGAAGCCGTACTGCACCATCCCGCCGCGCTGGTAGATGGGGGACGCGGCCATGGAGGCGGAGCTGGAGAAGTCGCCGAGCTCGGCCACGATCTTGCTGTCGTCCACGAACTTGGTGGCGATGGGCCCGGACTGCTTGGGGTCCGACTGGCTGTCCTCCCAGCGCAGTTTGACCGGTCTGCCGCCGATACCGCCCTTGCCGTTGATCTCGTCGAGGGCCAGTTGGAAGCCCTGCTTCCAGTAGGTGCCGTACTCGGCCTTGTCACCGCTGAGCGGCGCCGAGACACCGAAGTAGACCGGTCCCGAGGACGGGGCGTCGCCGCCACCGGAGTTGCCGCAGGACACGAGCGAGACGGAAACGGAGAGCAGACTCGCTCCCGCGACGAGCATGCGACCACGACGCTTTCCGAGCATCGAGAACCTCTCTCTTTTTGAGCGCGCCGACATGAACCGTTGCCATGGCAGACACAGGGTGCCGCAGCGGATTCCGGCGCTTGCTGCCGAAGGTTTCGGGCGGAGTTGAACGCTGCTGGCACCGCCGGAATCCGGCCGCACTGCGCGGAGCCGGAGAATGGTGGAGAATGGTGCAGGGCGACGACGGTGTCAGTTCCCCAGAGATTTCGGGACGGCTGAAATGGGGCGGAAGTCTCTCGGTAACACTGCGAGAGTCACCACTGTGTCGTGTGCCACATTGCACGTGGGTGCGCTGAAGCGCTGAAGCTGGCCGATCATAACGCAGGGCGTCGACGG
The DNA here is from genome assembly GCF_036524955.1 of Streptomyces sp. Taxonomy (GTDB): domain Bacteria; phylum Actinomycetota; class Actinomycetes; order Streptomycetales; family Streptomycetaceae; genus Actinacidiphila. Next base: position 28,754 of record NZ_DATDBG010000087.1, on the reverse strand, counting down.
CAGTCGGCCGCAGGTCGCCGTTCCGCAATCCGAACGGAAGTTCCGACTACCGGAATGAACCGGTTCTCGCCGTCCGCCGTACCGCGGTAGGACGATGCTGCACCCGGGGGTTATGGGAGTTCAAGCGAAACATTGTTCGTCCGCCTATAAGCGGAGGTTATCCCCGGCCCGGGGAGGCCACGCGCCGGCGCCCGTTGGGTGTGGCCGACGCGGTGAGGCACAGTTCGTCCGCGCGCCGCTCGGCGACCCGGCTCACGTCGGCCGCGGCCGCGCTCAGGGCGGCCAGCGTGGCGCGAACACCCGGCACCCGGGCCAGATCCGGGGTGCACACCGCGCTCACCCGGCGCACCGCGGGCGGGTCCACGGGCCGCAGCCGCAGCATCGGCAGCCGCACCACGGACAGGATCAGGTCGGGTACGAGGGCGACGCCCAGCCCCTTGGCCGCCAGGCTCTGCAGGGCCACGTAGTCGTCGGTCTCGTACGCGATGTCCGGGCTGAACCCCGCCGCGGCGCACGCGTACATCAGGTGGCCGCGGCACTGCGGACAGCCGGCTATCCAGCGGCTGTCCCGCAGGTCGGACAGGGAGATCTTCTCCTCGGCGGCGGCCGGGTGGTCGGCGGTCAGGACGACGTGCACCGCCTCTTCGAGCAGTGGGTACGAGACGGTGTTCGCCGTGGCCGCGGCCGGTGGCCGGTCCGGCTCGGTCGAGTACGAGAAGACCAGCGCGATGTCGCACTCGCCCCGGCCGAGCATGGCCAGCGCCTGCTCCGGCTCCGCCTCCACCAGCGAGAAGCTCACCCCGGGATGGGCGGTCACCATGTGGGACAGCGCTCCCGGCACCACGGAGGCGGTGCCCGAGGGGAAACTGGCGATCCGGACCTTGCCGGCCCGCAGCCCGGTCACCGCGGCGACCTCGGCCTCGGCCAGCGACATCGCCGCCAGCACCGACGTGCCGTGCCGCAGCAGCACCTGCCCGGCCTCGGTCAGCAGCATGCCGCCCCGGCCGCGCAGCAGCAGCGGCGTACCCACCAGCCGTTCCAGCGCCTGGAGTTGCTGGGTGACGGCGGGCTGGGAGTACCCCAGCACGCGCGCCGCGGCCGAGATCGTACCGAGCTCGCTGATCTCCTTCAGCACGCGCAGGTGTTTGAGTTCAATCATCTGCCAGTTATAAATGAACTGAATAGCAGGTACAACCAGCTTGTCGTTGAATGAGATCGTTCCGCCGTGCCAGAGTCTGACTGCCGGGGCGGCATGTGCGGCCGAGGGCCCCTCCATCGGCCGCACAGGCAGTCCCGGCAGCATTGCCGACTCGGAAGGCTGGCATGACCGTGATCCGCAACACCGCTGATACACAACGCGAGTGGGTGCACCGCGCCACCAGGTCTCTGGAATCGGCCGCGGACCACGACACCGGTACGCGGCTGCTGCGCTTTCCCCTACCGCGTTCCTGGAACATCGACCTCTTCCTGCTGGACGAGTCGTCGAATCCGACCGGTTCGCTCAAGCACCGGCTGGCGCGCTCGTTGTTCCTCTACAACCTGGTGAACAACCGCATCGGACCGCAGACCGTCGTCATCGAGGCCTCCAGTGGTTCGACCGCCGTTTCCGAGGCGTACTTCGCGAAGATGCTGGGTCTTTCGTTCATCTCGGTCGTACCGGCCAGCACCAGCCCGGAGAAGATCGCGCTGATCAACAGCTACGGCGGTACCTGCCATCTGGTGGCGAACCCCGGGGAGATATCAGCGGAGTCGCTGCGCCTGGCGGAGCAGACCGGCGGCCACTTCATGGACCAGTTCACGTACGCCGCGGTGGCGACCGACTGGCGGACCGCCAACATCGCCCAGTTGATCTTCGACCGGATGTCGGACCGTGACCGGCCGGAGCCGGAGTGGATCGTGGTCGGCGCCGGGACCGGCGGCACCAGCGCCACCATCGGGCGGTACTGCCGCTTCCGCGGCCACGACACCAAGGTGGCCGTCGCCGACCCGGAGGGGTCCGCTTTCTTCGACGCCTGGACGACCGGGGACGACAGCGTGGTCGCGACGGGGTCACGGATCGAGGGCATCGGGCGGCCCCGCGTCGAACCGTCCTTCATCCCGGCCCTGGTGGACGCGATGGTACGCGTCCCCGACGCGATGTCCCTGGCGGCCATGAGGCTGCTGCACGACCTGACCGGTGCGCATGCCGGCGGCTCGACCGGCACGAACCTGGTGGCCGCCTTCCGGCTCATCGCCGACATGGTCGCCGAGGGCCGTACCGGCAGCGTCGTCACCCTCATCTGCGACTCCGGCGCCCGCTACAGCAGGACCTACTACAACGACGCCTGGATCCGCGCCCAGGGCCTCGACCTCGACCCCGCCCTCCGCTCCCTGCGCGGTTTCCTGGCCACCGCCACCCTCACGGACTCCCAGCTCACCCCCTACGCCGCCTACCAGCGCGCCGCGTACGCCGCTCCGCGCTGAAACCGGTGCGGCGCGCCGCGTACGCCGCTCCGCGCTGAACCGCGTGCCGCCGGCCTCGGACCGCCGCCCCCCTCGGACCACGTGCTGACGCCGGCTCCGGGCCACTTCCACGCCGCGGCCGTGGCCCGCGGACTCATCCAGCCGCGGGCCGATGGGGCCGCCGTACGGGGTCCTGCCCCGCCTCGGGCACCCGCCGGGCCGGTGCTGTCCGCTCCGGCCGCCACGGTCTCGTGCGCCCCGGCCGCCCCGCGGATCGCCCCCGGCAACGGCGGGAGCGGCGCTCACGTGACGGGGGTTGCGGCGCCCACGGTGACGGGGGTCGCGTTTCTGACGGTACGCCGCAGGGGAGCCTCCCGGGTGGCTCGGAAGATCCCGGGTCTCGTGACGGAGGGGGACTGCGCCGGTGAATGGCCGGGTGATGGTGCTGGGGGGTCGCGCGAACGTGGTGGAGGCCGCCCACGACGCCGACGTGTCCGTGGTGTGGCTGCACCAGCCGGGCTCGTTCGACGACCAGGTGCGGAAAATCTGCGAGCGAGTCGTGGAGATCGACCTTGCCGACGTGGCCGCCGTCGAACGAACCGTCGAAGACCTGCACGGCGAGCGGGCCTTCGACCTGGTGATCTCACTGACCGAGGAGTGCCTGCTGATGGCGGCCCGGCTCAACGAACGGCTGGGTCTGGGCGGCAACACCGTCCGTACGGTCACGCTGCTGAAGGACAAGGCCCTGATGCGCCGGCGGCTGGCCGAGGTGGGTCTGAGCCCGGTACGGTCACAGGTCGTCACCGACGCGGGCGCGCTCACGCGCTTCATGGCGCGCGTCGCGGGGCCCGTGGTGCTCAAGCCGAGCACGGGAGCGGGCAGCGTGCAGGTCTTCCGGCTGGAGTCGCCGGAGCAGGCGGAGCAGGTCTGGTCGCGGTTGGCAGCGGGCGGCGGCCCGGTGCCCGCCATGCTGGCCGAGGAGTTCCTGACCGGCCGGGAGATCAGTGTGGAGGCCTTCTCGCACCAGGGCGTGCACACCGTCGTGGCCACCACCGACAAGACCCTCACCGAGAATTTCGTGGAGGTCGGTCACACAATTCCCGCCGCGCTGGACGACGACACCTTCGCGGAGGTCGCCGGACTGGTGACCGCGTTCCTGGACACGGTCGGACTGACCGTGGGGCCGTCGCACACCGAGGTCAAGCTGACGCCCGCCGGACCGAGGATCGTGGAGTCGCACAACCGGATCGGCGGGGGAAGCCTGAACGACCTGATCCGGCTGGCCCGGGGCGTCGACTTCGCCCGGCTGTCGGTCACCGTGCCCCTGGGACTGGAGACGGTGCCCCAGCCGCCGTACGCGGACCGGGGAGCGGCGGTGCGTTTCGTCCAGCCGCCGGCCGGGGTCGTGCGCGGTGTCCACGGCGAGCGCGAGGCCGCCGCCGTGGAGGGAGCCGAGCTGAGGTCGCTGACCACCGCCGGCGCCGTGGTGCCGCCGTTGCGCTCCTCGCTGGACCGCGTCAACGGGTACGTGGTCGCCTCCGGCCGGGACGCGGCCGAGGCCGTGCGGCGCTGCGAGCAGGTACTGCGGACGGTGCAGGTCGACACCGAGCCGCTGCCCGGCCAGGGCGGCTGAGCCGTACCGGCCGACGGCCGCCCGGCGGGTCCGCCCGCTTCCCTCCCGGTGCCCGGGACGGAAGCAGCCAGGACGGCCCCGACGCCGGCCGTACCGCCCCGCCGTGGCGCCCGGTGGGCACGGCGGGGCGAGCCGGTGACCGTCGGACTCAGCCGGCGACCGGCGCCAGGACCTCGCACTCGATGACGTACCGTCGTGCGACGTCGTCGATCCGGAAGGCGACCTCGTCACTGGTCGCGCCCCGGAAGCGGAACCGGCCGCCGGTGTGCTCGTAGAAGGCGTCGGCGTCCGGGATGACGGTTCCCGGGGCCGGTACCTTCTCGGCGTACGGCCCCCGCGGACCGGCCATGGGCGTGCTGGCGACCACCCGGCACGGACGGGGGACGGTGAGCGGGACCAGCAGCCATCCCGCGACGGGTTCGTCCGCGGACAACCGGGGCAGGGACGGGTCTCCGCCGGTCTGCAGGGTGCACTCGGCGTGCATCAGGTCGATGCCGTGCACCTCGCGCCACAGCCAGGGGATCTCCGCTCCGCCGACACGGGCGCCGACTTCCAGGAAGACGGGGCGGGTGGTGCCGTCGGCGTGCGTGTCGAGGAACAACTCCAGGTGGAACACCCACGGCTGGTCGTTCAGACCGGGGATGAGCACGGACAGGTAGCGCTCGATGGCCTCGACCGCCTCCGGATCGTCCATTTCGAACGAGCCGAGACGATCGCCCGTGGTGAAGCCGAGGCAGGTGTTGAGGTAGCGGCTGGCCCGCCACGGGCCCAGTCCGTCCCGCTGGTACAGGCCGTCCACGTGCACGATCGGCAGGTCCAGGTACTCCTGCACCATCATGGGCCGGTGTGCGTCGAAGGACAGGGTGTCCAGGTCCGCCGGGCCGGACAGCCGGCGCACGCCGTGACTGGCGCTCCCCCGCAGCGGCTTGACGATCACCGGCCAGCCGTGGCGGTCGGCGAACTCCCGCACGGCCTGCCGGTCGGGCGCCGCCGCGAACGCCGGCATGTCCAGGCCGAGTGTGGCGACCGCTTCGGCCATCGCGTACTTGTCCAGGAAGCGGTGCAGGTCGCCCGGTCGGGCGCCGGCGGTCCCGAACTCCTCGCGCAGGCGGGAGACGACCGGCAGGTCGCCTTCCTTGAGCGCCACGATCGCGTGCGGCGCGCCGTGCCGCTCGGCGAGTCCGGCGACCGCCGCGCGCAAGGCGGCCGGGTCGTCGGTCCCGGACACCAGGACGACCTCCGCGGCGTCCTGCGGTACCGACAGCCTGCCGACCTCGGTGGTGATGTAGGTGACCGGGCGGGCGGTGTGGTCGAAGTACTGCTCGTAGTGCGCGTACCTGTCCTGCCAGCGGTGCACGACGACGATGTGGCCCGTACCGTCGTCGGCGAATCCGGACGGGCGGCTCGAAGGTGCCGTGAGCAGCGTGTCTGGAGACGACGTCTCGTCCGAGCCGGTCGGCGTATTCGTCACGGCACTCCTATTCTTTGCGAAGCGGTGGCGGCTACACCATGTGACGGGCTCCGGGCAGTGGTCAACGCTGCCTCTCCCGCATACCGGCCAGAATCGGCCGATGCGGTAAAGCAACGGAATCGGCAACATCCGTGGCGCGGGTTTTGCTCCGCGCGGGGCTTCCGAAGGCCGCCGGAATGACGATGAACACCGGCGCACGCCGACACCCGTGAGCCCCGCAACCGGCGTATTCCCGGCAGCGCGCGCCGTCTTGTGCGCTGCGGCCGGGCGGACCGCGCCTCGGCGTCGCCGACCGCGACAGGCGCGGCATACGCCCTTGGAGGGCCGGGCCTGCCGGTGGGAGGTGAACTTGCCGGTACAGGGGCGGGGCAGCCCTTGTGACGTGGTCGTCGGCCCGCTCCCGAGGCCGCACAAAGCTCTTTTCCCCGCTGTCTCACTTGACGCCGACTTTTCACGGAAGTGGCCGGATTTTTACTCATCTTGACGAAACTTGACACCTCGTTCATTCTGTTCACCGGCTGCCGTCCTGAGGGCCTTGCGCATGGGTAATTCCAGTCCCCGAGTGTCGACACTCCAAGAGGAGCCGCTCACCATGCCTGCCGCTGAAACGAGCCAGACCGAAGCCGTCGCCTTAAAAGCCACCGGCGTCGGGCACAGACCTTCCGACGACCCGCGCGAGTCGATGCGCCGCCTCCCGGAAGTCCTGCAACTTCCCTTGACATACCTGACGGGAAAGCCATACCGAGGGCAGCGCGGATTACCGGTGACCCCGACCTTCCACCTGCTGGCCGCGGTCACGTCGATGGCGGGCGGTGTGGCGATCAGCGCCGTCGCCCTGCACGCCGCCGTGTCCTTCTGGCTGCTGCTGCTCCCGGTGGGCTGGGTCGTCACCCTGCACGGCATGCGCAACCTGCGCATGATGGTGTTCCACCAGTGTGCCCACCGCAACATGTGGGCCCGCACCCGCACCGACCGGGTCGTCGGCCGGCTCGTCGCCGGACTTCTCGTGGTTCAGGGCTTCGAGCAGTACAGCCGCGAGCACGTCGCCGACCACCACGCGGTGCATCACATGACGTTGCGGGACCCGACCGTCCAGGCGTTCCTGGTGAGTCTGGAACTGCGGCCCGGCATGCCGCGCGCGACGATGTGGCGCATCGTGACCCGCAAACTGCTCTCGCCGCGCTTCCACCTGTCCTTCGCGGTGGCGCGGGTGCGCTCCTACGCCGGCAACGCCTCGCGGACGACGCGGGTGGTCACGGCGGTCTGCTACGCCCTCCTGGCCGCCGGTTCGATCGCGTCGGGTCTGTGGCCGCTGCTCCTGCTGGGCTGGTGCGTACCGCTGACCGTGCTGTTCCAGATCAGCAACACCCTCCGCCTGTGCGTGAAGCACACGTTCCCCTCGGCCGACACCACCGAGCGCCGCGGGAAGGCGTACTTCGCCTCGCTGACCAACGCCATCTTCCTGGGCGAGGCCGCCCCCGCACCCGCGCTCCCGCCGGTGCGGCGGCTTCTGGCCTGGACGCGCTGGGCCCTGCGGATGGGGCTGGTGCACTTCCCCGCCCGCTACCTGGTGCTCACGGGCGACACGGTGGTCCACGATTTCCACCACCGCCACCCGATGAGCCGGCAGTGGGCCGACTACGTCTTCGCACGCCAGCGCGACATCGAGTCCGGGCACCCGGGCTGGCCGGACTACCAGGAGGCATGGGGCCTGGCGGCCGCCGTCAACCGCGTCTTCGACTCACTGTCGGCAGCCGACCCGGCGGAGTTCGACCCGGAGCGTCTGCCGGAGGTCAGCAAGCGGGAACTGTTCGCGGCCTTCGACGACTGAGCCCCCCGCGTCGCCCGCTGCCCGACTCGCCCGCAATTCCCCCGGTCGCGTGACCACATCAGAAGGAGACCCATGTCCCCCCACCAACGCCTGGTTGTCCTGGGAGTGGCCGCCAGCGACGTGCACGTCGTCGCCAACAAGCTCATCGAGATGCACCTGCGCGCGAACGGCCTGACGGTGGTGAACCTCGGAGTGTGCACGCCGCTGCGCGAGTTCGCCGCGGCGGTGCGCGCCAATCCGCAGGCCGAGGCCGTGATCATCGGCAGCCTCAACGGACACGCCTACGAGGATCTGCAGGAGCTTCCCGCCCTGCGCGCCTCCGGCCGGCTGACCTGCCCCGTCGTCCTCGGCGGCAACCTGTCGGTCGGTTCCGGCAAGGCCCACGACGAGGCCGCCCCCTTCTACGCACTCGGAGTCGACCGGGTGCTGCGGGACGCAGCGGAACTGCTGCCCGCCCTGGACGGGTTGCGGGCCGAACGGGAGGCGGCGACGGCAGCGGACCGGTCGCTCAGATCGCTCGCGGTGCCGGCGTGATCCCCTCACTGGACCCCGGGTTCCTGGCGTCCCTGCCCAGCCGTCAGGAGATGGTGCGGACCGTCGCGGACGTCACCGCCCGCAAGGGGAGCGCCGTGGACGTACTGCGCGGCGCGCGCGGGAGCGGGCGGCCGGCTCTGCAGCCGCGCTGCGGGGTCGGGGCCCACCGGGCCATGCTCGACCTGCTCACCGAACTGGAGGAGGGCGCGGCGCCCGACCTGCTGACGGTGACCATCGACTCGCACACCCGGCTGCGGCGGTTCGCGGTGGCCGCGCGGACACTGCGCGAGAATCCCTCCCACCTCAACGGCTACCCGCTGGTGACGCACGGCTGGCGGCGCGGGCTGGAACTCAACGCTGCGGTCGGCGCGCCACTGCAGATCCGTCACGGCTCGCCCGACGCCCGGGAGCTGTTCGTGACCGCTGTGGCCGCCGGCATCACGTCCTTCGAGGGCGGCGGCATCTCCTACAACCTCCCGTACAGCAAGGACGTCCCGCTGGAGACGTCCCTGGCGGCCTGGCACGAGGTGGACCGGGCCTGCGGCGTGCTGTACGAGGAGGACGGCGTCATCGTCGACCGGGAGCTGTTCGGCACGCTGACCGCCGTCCTCGTGCCGCCCTCGGTCAGCCTGGCGGTGACGCTGCTGGAGGCGGTCGCGGCGGCGGACGCGGGCGTACGCTGCGTGTCCATCTCCTACCCCCAGGGCGGCAACGCCGTCCAGGACGTGGCGGCGCTGCGCGCGCTGCCCGTCCTGGCCGCCGTCTACCTCCCGCCGGAGGTGGAGGTGTTCCCCGTGCTGCACCAGTTCATGGGCGCCTTCCCCCGGCAGCCCGCCGCCGCCGACGCTCTGATCCTCTACGGCGCCCTGGTCGGCCGGATGGGCGGCGCCGCGAAGATCGTCACCAAGACCAACCAGGAGGCGCACGGCATCCCCGACAGCCGGGCCAACGTCGACGGCCTGCGCACCGCGGCGCTCGCCGGCTCGGAGTTCCTCGACTTCCTCAGGCTCGACGAGCCGGCGGTGGAGGAGGAGGTCCACTGGATCGTGCGGGAGGTCCGCGAACTGGTGGACCCGGTGCTGGCGGCGGCGGGCCCGGCACCGGGCGGCACGGCACTGGCCGGCGCCGTCGCCGACGCCTTCCGCCGGGGCACGCTGGACATCCCGTTCAGCGCCAGCCGGCACGCCAAATCCGACGTCCTGCCCGGCCGGGACGGGCACGGCGCCATCCGCTACCGTGACGCCGGGGCGCTACCCTTCTCCGCAGAAGTGCTGCGCCGCAACGCGGCCTTCGCAGGCCAGGGGGGCTGGGGCGAGCCGGGCATGATCCCGTCCATCACCGCGGACATCGGCTACTTCCTCACCGAGCGGGCGCAGACCCGTACGCGGGAGGCCAGTCCTTCCCGGTGAGCCCCGCGGACAGCGGCGGGCCCGCGCCAAGAAGCCGGCCCCGCACGACGCGTCCTTCCCGATCAGCGAAAGGTCTCCATGCGCGCCATCGTCGTCACCGCCCCCGGCGGCCCCGAAGTCCTCCGCGCCACCGACGTTCCCGAGCCGGTGCCCGGGCCCGGCGAGGCGTTGGTGCGCATCCACCGGGCGGGGGTCAACTTCATCGACACCTACTACCGCAGCGGGGCCTATCCGGCGGCCCTCCCCCTGGTCCCCGGCCAGGAGGCGGTGGGCGTGGTGGAGCGGCTGGGTGACGGAACCGGGCCCGGCCAGGACCTCGCGGTGGGCGACCGGGTGGCGTGGGCGACACGGCCCGGGACGTACGCCGAGTACGCCGCCGTTCCGCTCGGCGCGCTGGTGCCGGTGCCGGACAAGGTGACCGACGAGCAGGCGGCCGCCGGGCTGATGCAGGGCCTGGCCGCCCACTATCTCGTGCACGACACCCATCCGGTCGGCGCGGGCGACACGGTCGTGGTGCACGCGGCGGCCGGCGGTCTCGGCCGGCTGGCCGTGCAGTTCGCCGCGTCCCGGGGGGCGACCGTGATCGCCACCGTGTCCGTACCGGAGAAGGCGGAGGCGGCGTTGTCCGCAGGCGCCCGGCATGTGGTGGTGCGCCGGCAGCAGGAGCCGAGCGCGGCGGTGCGGGAGTTGACCGGGGGCCGCGGTGCGGACGTGGTCTACGACTCCATCGGTGCCCCGACATTCGAGGACTCGCTGTCGTGTCTGCGTCCGCGCGGACTGCTGGTGCTGTGCGGGGCGTCGGGTGGCCAGGTGGCGCCGTTCGCACTGGAGAGGCTGCGGGCAGGGTCGCTGTTCGTGACCCGGCCGTCCCTGGCCGATCATGTGCGCGGCACCGGGGCGTTGCGGGCGCGGGCCGCCGAGGTCTTCGCCGCGGTGGCGTCGGGCGTACTCGAACTGCTGGTCAGCGAGTCGCTGCCGCTGGAGCGGGCTCGTGAGGCGCACACCGCGCTGGAGTCCGGGACGACGACCGGGAAGCTGCTGCTGCACCTGGACGGGTGACGGCGGCAACCCCCTGGAGCGCCCGGTGCCGTGCCGGGACCGGGCCGCCGCCGGGTGGGCCGACGGTGCGTGAGCAGGTCACCAGAGAGGGATGGCTGTCTATGCTGCGAACGTTACGCCGGGTCGCTGCCGGATATCTGCCGCGGAGCCGGGCCGGGCGCATCCTGGCCGCGGGGACGTGCGTGGACGCGCTCGGCAGCGGCCTGTTCTTCGCTTCGTCCGCCCTGTACTTCGTCGGGGTGATCGGCATCCCCTCCTCGCGGGTGGCCTTCACGATCACGCTCGCGGGCGGGCTGGCCCTCCTGGCACCGGTGCCCATGGGGCGGCTCGCCGACCGCCGCGGCCCGGCCTCCTTCTACATCGCTCTGCTGGTGCTCCGGGGGATCGGCTACGGCTGCTACGCCGCGGTGGCGTCGTTCCCGGGCTACCTCGTGCTCACCGTGGTGCTCACGGCACTGGACCGGTCGTGCGCGCCGATCCAGCAAGCCGTGGTGGTGGGGGTGGTCGGGGACGCCGACCGAACGCACTCCATGGCCTCCATCCGCGCGGTGCGCAACGTCGGTCTGACGGTCGGTTTCCTGCTGTCCGGCGCCGTGTTCGCCGCGGGCACCCGGTGGTTGTTCGTCGCGCTCTTCCTGGGCAACGCGCTGTCCTTCCTGGTCGTCGCCTGGTCCGTGCGGCGGGCTGTGGCAGCGGCAGCGGCAGCGGCACCGACAGGGCGGCCTTTCGCGGTGCACGGCCCGCAGCGGCCGGCCGGCGGCAGCGGGCCGGCCGCAGCCGAAGTCCGGAAGTCCGGCGCGCCGGTCCGCTCACCGTTCCGCGACCGCTGGTTCATGCTGTTCGCGGGGGCCAACGTCGTCCTCTCGCTCTACGACACCATGCTGATCGTGCTGCTGCCGGTGTGGATCCTGCGGGACACCTCCATCGACGCCGCGTGGGTACCGGTGCTCATGGCGGTCAACACCGTGTTGACCACCGTGCTGCAGGTGTACGTGGCGCGCTTCGCGCGCGGGCCGTCGGCGGCGGCGCGCCTCCTGGTGGCGGCGGGGCTGCTGATGTGCGGATGCTGCGGCGCCTTCGCCCTGACCCAGTGGTGCGGCGGTGGGGTGGTGGCCCTGGTCTGGCTGGTGACCGCCGTGGTCCTGCTGTCCCTCGCGGAGAACCTCAACGCGGTCGCGGTGTGGGAGTTGTCCACGGAGCTGTCCCCGGCCGCTGCCCGTGCCCGCTACCTCGGGGCCTTCAGCCTGTCCCAGGCCGGTCAGAAGGTGGCCGGTCCCACCCTGCTCGTCGTCGCGCTCATGCCGCTGGGCGTCCTGAGCTGGCCTCTGCTGGCCGGCGCGTTCGCCTCGGCGACGGCCCTGTCGCGCGTCGCGGTACGGCGCAGCCTGGCCGAACGGGCCCAGCCGGTCCCCGTCCCGGTCACTGTTCCCAGCCTGTCCTGACAACGTCGCGGAGGTGGTCGAGGTGTACCAGCACGTCCTCGTCGTGGGCGGAGCCCGCGACCTTCCCGCCCGGCTGCGGCGGATCGCCCCCGGAACCCGTACGTCGGTGATCTGCCGCAGCTCGTTCCTGCCGAGGATGCAGCAGGCGGACGAACACGTCCGGGTGATCGCCCTGGGACCGGACGCGTCCGAGGCCGAGTGGGTGCGGTGGGCCCGGGCCGTCCACGCGCGTGACCCCTTCACCGCGGTGGCCGCCTACGGCGAGCGCGACCAGGACCACTGCGCGGCCATCGGCCGCGCCCTCACCCTCCCCGCGCACACCCCGGCGACGGTCACGCTCGTCTACCACAAGGAGGCGATGCGCCGCCGGCTGCGGGAGGCCGGAGTCGACCCGACGGCGTCGGCCCGCGTGGTGGATCTCGCGGAGGCCCGGAGGTTCGTGGCCGCCCACGGCCTGCCGTGCATCGTCAAGCCGGTCACGGGTGCGGGGAGTTCGGGCGTGGCGCTGGTGAGCCACGACAGCGAGCTGGAACCGGCCCTGGTCCGCGCCGCGGGCGGTGTCGAGGGGCTGCCCGACGCCGGTGTCCTCATGGAGCAGTACCACCGGGGTCGCGAACTGAGCGTGGAGGCCTTCTCCCACCGGGGCGACCATCAGGTGGTGGCCGTCACCGCCAAGTACACCGACCCGGTGACGTTCGTCGAACTCGGGCACGTGGTGCCGGCCCCGATCGGCCGCGAGGACGCCGAGGCGCTGCACGCGCTGGTCCCCCGCGTGCTGGACGCGCTCGGCGTCACCTTCGGTCCCACGCACACCGAGGTGGTGCTCACCGCGCAGGGCCCCCGGGTCATCGAGACCCACATCCGGCTGGCCGGTGACGACATACCCCTGCTCGTCCACTCGGCGACCGGCGTCGACCTGGTGGACTGCACGGTTCGCCAGACCCTCGGCGAGGACGTCCTGCCCGGCCTGCGCCGCCGGCTGGCCGGCACCCCGACCGGAACATCGGCGGCCGTCTGGTTCGCCTCCACCCGGGAACGCGGCGTCCTGCGGTCGGTCGCCGGCGTCCCGGACGCCGAGGCCGTACCCGGTGTGGAAGCCGTGCGGATACTCGCCGCGCCCGGCGCACTGTGCGGCGGACTGGACTCGTCCTACGCCCGTATCGCCTCGGTGCGGGCCTCCGCCCCCACCCCGCAGCAAGCCGTCGCCACCGCACGCGCCGCGGCAGCCTCCCTCGACCTCCGCGTGGACCCCGAACCCGCCACCCCAGCCGGCGGCACCCCCGCCCTGGCCACGACAGCGGGCTGAGTGCGCGACATCCTCGCCGAACCCACCCTCCTCTTCGCAGGCGTCCCCGAGGGTGAGGCGCTCCCTGCCCCCGCCCGGGGGGAGTGATCGCTGGAGCGGAACCGAGCTGATGGCACCCTCCTTGCGGCGCCACGCGATCCCCGGGATCGCCGCGTTCGCCCCGGGCGCCGTCGGCTTGGCGGCAGCGCCTGGCCCTCGGGCCCGTGAGTGTTCGCCCGCGCCCCTCGGCCGAACACTCCCTTTCTGGAGCCCGTACCAGTGGTCACATGCGTCCGGTCGCCCGGGTCAGAGCCCGGAAGTGGTGGCGTGCCACCGCACCTTCCCCGATGAGCAGCGCATGTGGGGTGTACGTGGGGGTGCCGAGGGCGCGTGTCTCAAGGGCGGGCAGATAGTTCCAGCGCACGGCGGGGTGCGCGGAGTGCGCGTAGTGGTAGAGGTCGCCGTACGGCAGCCAGGTGCCGCGCGCGAGCAGGGCCAGCACCGGGTTGCGGGGGTACAGGCGCAGGCAGCGGGCCGCCTCCACGACGGCGGGCGGCCCGGTGACCGGTTCCGCGTCCCACCATCGGTGTTCGACGAGCAGCGACAGCCAGGCGAGTTGCGGATACAGCAGCAGACGTGGCACGGCATACGCGAAGAGCAGGGCCTTCCAGCCGAAAAGGGCCGCCACGGCCGCAGGTAACGCGGCGAAACCGAGCAGACGCCACCAACGCCCGGAGTCCGCGCCGAGGTTGCCGGCCATGCCCCGTATCGTCGTGGCGACACCGGCGGGGGTGAGTGGGAAGACGAGTGCGAGAAGGAAGCGCCGCCTGGTGACCCCTGCGTGCAGTCCGGCATCGCGCAGCTCCCGGAGGTTGGGGTCGGTCCCGGACAACGTCGCGTTGGGGTGGTGTTCGCGCACATGGCGTCTGCGGCGGACGGAGACCGGTGGGAAGCCGAGTGGGACGTGGACGGCTGCTTCGGCGAGGACCGTGCCCATCCGGCCGCTGCGCGCCAGCACCCCGTGCACGGCGAAGTGGCTGACCTCCTGCAGGTGGCGGAACTTGACCGCGCCAGCGACAGCGGCCACGGCCCAGCCGACAGGACCGCTGTGAACAGCGACAAGGCACCAACCTGTTATTTCCAGCCAGTGACCGAGCATCAGCAGTGCCGGTGTGACGTTGTTGGCGCGTTCGCGTTGCAGCGTTCTGACATCCCGCAGCGTCACCGTCGGTAAGCAACCTCGGCGCGGGCTGAACCACCAGCGGTCCGCCTGCCGCACGGCCATACCCGCCACGATGATTGCGGTGATCTCCAGGTAGGTGACCAAGCGTGCCCCCCCTCTCTCTCCGTTGCGGAACCGGACCAGGTCGGGCGGCGGCGGGGACTCTCAGGGGGCCGCAGGGCTCTTCATGGTCATCTTGATCCCGGCTTCCTGCAGTTCCTTGAGATTATCGCTGTTCAGCGCGGCGAATGCCTCGCCTTCACCGGGAAACACCTCGCCCCGGTACTCGATCGGCCCGTCACCGAGCAGTGCCGCCGGGTCGAGTTCAGCGGCGTAGACCTTGGTGGCGTTACCCTCCAGAACCGGCCGCCATTGCTCACCAACGGTCTGCATCCAACTGCGCGCGACACCGCCGGGGTTGCGGACCGTCACCGGCCGGTCCGGCTCCACCCGACCGAGACGCGAGAGCACGGCGCGAGAGGCGGCGACGCCAGAGCCGCACGACGGGGTCAGGCCGGCGCCTCGCTCGAAGGTACGGATGAACACCTCGGCCTCGGCCAGCGGCCGCACAAAGGACACGTTCGCACCGATGGGGAAGACATCCGACGCGTTGGCGACGCGGGTGCCGGTGGCGACAAGCTCGGCCTCGTTGTAGGTGTCGTCGAGCACAGTGATCAGGTGCGAGTTGGGTACGGCGACGGCGGAGACGTGCCGGGAGGCGTGGTACGCGGGCAGCGCCCGGTCCACGAAAGGCCACTCGGCGTCGGCGACGATCGGCTCGGCTGGTGTGAAGTCGACCGGCGGCAGCTCGACGGAGACCTGCCGCACACCGTGCGACGTGGTGTCCGCCGCCCGGACCGTGAAGGAGTGAGGGCCAGTGCGCAGCACGACCTGCTCGGCCTGGTAGCGGTCGAGCAGCAGCCGGCCCGCGCCGCGCATTCCGTTGCCGCACAGCAGCGACACGGAACCGTCGGGGTTATAGAAGAAGGCTTCGGCGGTACCGTCACCGTTGTCGGCGATGAAATACGCGCCGTCGCCGCCGAGCCCCCTGCGGCGGTCGCACAGCATCCGTACGGCGCGCGGGATGTCGGCGTCCGCGAAGTGGTCACCGGGGGCACCGTCGATCACGAAGATGTCGTTGAGGCTGCCGTGCGTCTTGATGATCGAGAGAGCCATCGTTTCCGTCCGTCGTCCTACGGCCATCCCGCCGAGACCAGTCTGATCCCGCCAGTCTAGGCGGTGCGGCCGCATCGCCGAGGAGCACGGGGCAGCCGCCTGGGTGCGGTCGTCGGTCAGGCTCCCGTCACAGCTGGTCGACCGTCGCCCTCACTGCTTCCTCATCCCAGTTCTGGGCGGCCAGCATCGGACGGACCCGGGACTCGTAGGTGCTCAGTGCGAACGGGGCGGAGAGGGAGCCGTGACCCCAGACCGACTCGAACCGCCCTGCCCAGCGTTCGACCTGCTTGAAGTACACCGAAGAGCGACCACGCAGGTACTCAGCGTCGCCCTGCTCCTCCTCAACGAGCACGGCGGCGCGCGAGATGACGACGAAGTCGATCGCCTGATCGGCACGTAGCCGGTCGCGGACGGCCAGCGCGCACTGCACGCCCAGGGAGCGGTGGTGATCGATGAGCTGCAGGAGCGAACGTCCGAAGTCCGCCCTGGCCAGATCGGCGGTCCAGCAGATGAACAGCCGCTGGATACTGCCGCCCGCCTCGATCAGCTGACGGTTCACGGCGAGGTACTCGCGGCGTGCGGTGAGCAGATTCGGGTTGGTGGTCAGGTCCGCGGCCAGCACCCGCTGAGGCTGGGAACCGGAGTCGATCAAGACCTTGAAGAGCAGGACGGACAGGCGCGGCACCTCGGAGGCATACACCTGAAGGTGTCCGTCGGCGATCTCGCCGAAGTCCGCTATCAAATCCCTCTCCAGCTGTGAGCGGATCAGTGCGAAGTAGCGGGCGTCAGCCATGTGCCGGTCGTTGGCGCGGCGCAGTTGAATGTAGATGCGCCGTAACCACATATGGTTCGCGATCATGAGCAGGAGGAGGACGGTTTCCCCGGCCAACACGATGTTCGTCAGGTTTTTCTGCTGCATGGCCCAGGCGATGATGGGGACCACAAGGCCGATGATTCCGATCAGGGCGTTCAGACTCTGGGAGGAAAGCGCCTCGGCGACCCGCGTACCCGCGTCACGGCGCGGTGGTGTCGACATCCCTGATTCCCCCTCGACCGGCTCTCCGCATGCCCCAGGAATCCACGGTCCCGGATACGAACAGTCCGGGCAAGAGTACCTGCCGTCACCAGCACCGGCTCTCGTGACGCCGATACCCGAGATGTTCTCGCCGCAGTCCACGGGCGGATCCGACAGCGGAGTCAGCGGCCTGGTCACCGGCAGGGCCACGGATCGAGACCTCCCCGTTCGAAACCTTCTTGCTCGGGCCGTCGGTACGCGGATGCCAGTCCCGGTCGCCGGGCGGTTCGGCGGATGATCCGCCGGGAGGAGAACGTCGACGACGGCATGGTCTGACGCGCCGAGGACCCCTCGCGGCCACCGCTCTGCCTGGTCATCCGCCCCGGTGGAGCGGGAGGCCGGCGATGACGGACGTGCCGCGGGTGGGGCGGGGCCGGACGGTCCAGGCGGTGGCGAGGTGGTCGACGAGGAGGAGGCCCCGGCCGGTCTCGGAGTCCGCGTCCGGGTGCGCCACTGCGGGCGTGTGACTGCCCGCGCCACTGCCGGTACCGGGGTCTGAGACGGCCAGCCAGTAGTGGCCGTCGGCGGGCCACAGGACGAGTTCGACAAGATCGTCGACCTCGCGTTGGGAGCCGTGGCGGATGGCGTTGGTGACCAGTTCGGAGGTCAACAGACCGAGGTCGGCGGTGAGCTGGTGCCGCAGGCCGTACGGGAGGGCCTCGGCGACGGCGCGCCGGGCTCGCCGTACGGAGGCCGGGTGGGCGGGGAAGCGCCAGAGGGAGGGCACGAGGGGGATTTCGGGCATGGCAAACTCCGTTGCGGTGCTGAAGGTCTGGTCTCGCCGGTGGCATACCCCCTGGTCGCGGCACACCCGTCCCAGGGCAGACGGGCATGCTCGCGCGGTGCGCTTCCGGCACTGCGGTGCGTGACTGCGCAGTACCGACAGTAGAGCACGGGGGGCCATATTTGCCATATGCTTCGTCAGAATGGCCTCGCCGTAGCTTGTGCTTCCGCGGCAGACGAACACCACATGACACGGGAGGAACGGCATGCCACCGAGGACGATCCTCACCGAACGACAGAAGCGCCTGGGAAGCGAGTTGCGCCGGATTCGCACCGCAGCGGGCATGTCTGCGGAGTACGCCGCAGGGCTCCTGGGCGTCGACCGAAGCAGGATCTCCAACATGGAGTCCGGACTACGCGCGATCAGCTCCGAACGGTTGCGCACGCTGGCTTACAACTGCGACTGCACCGACGAGAAGTACATCGACGCCTTGGCCGAGATGGCGGAGCCGGGCGAGGCGGGATGGTGGGAGCGCTACCGGGGCAGCCTGCCCCAAGGACTGCTGGACATCTCCGAAACGGAGGCCGGCGCAGTGCGTCTGCGCGGTGCCAACACTGTTCACGTGCCCGGACTGCTCCAGACCTCAGAGCACGCCATTGCCATCTTCCGTGCCGTCGTCCCCAGGCTCCCCGAGCATGAGGTCGCTCTCCGCCTGGCACACCGTTCGGAGCGCCAACAGGTTGTCATCGGCCACGATCCGGTCCCGTACGTGGCCGTAATTCACGAGGCGGCGCTCCGGATGCAGTTCGGTGGACGCGACGTGGCCCACGCGCAGTTGGAGTACCTGCTGGAAGTCTCTGAGCGAGACAATGTCACCGTACTCATCCTGCCCTTCGCCCATGGCTCCTTCCCCGGAGCGGGGCAAACGGTCGTCTACGCCGAAGGGCCCGTACCGCAACTCGATACAGTGCAGGTGGACAGCTCCCATGGGCCCGCCTTCCTGCACGCCGATGGGCAACTCGCGAAATACCGAGCACAGCTGGGCCTGTTGGAAGACTTGGCACTGTCCCCGGACCGGTCCCGCGATTTCATCCGCGAGGTCGCCCACCAACTGTGAGGAGAAGTCCGATGGCCGACATCACCTGGGATGCCCCTTTCTGCGGCGAAGGCAGCTCGTGCTTCCGGCTCGGCACCGACACCGACGGGAACGGCTACATAGCCGTCAACGGCGAGGAGGACCGTTACCTCACCGACTCCGTCGAGGCCCTGCGCACCCTGATCACCGACATCAAGGCGGGCAAGGCCGACCACTTGCTGTAGGGCCGCGGCCCTCGCCGCAGAAAAATACCGCTCCTCGTGATCACGGGGATCGCGAAGAGCCGGAGTTCACCCGCGGCAGGTCGGCTCGTCCATCACGGTTGGTGGTCACCGGAAGGATCCGGGCCCTCAGCAGGCCCGTGTGACGAGCCGTCCAGCAGACGTTCGAAACGTGCTGCTGTCGCCGGGAAGCTCGCCCCGCCTTGCGATCCGTTCCGTGCCTGTGGCGGCCGTCCGGGCGAGCGATCAAGGTGACCGTGTCCATGACTGGGCTCTGCCACGCAAGTGGCCCAGGCGGTAGCGGCCTTACGCGAGGCAGGACCGACGTTGGGGCGTCAGCCGGTCGACCGGCTGAAGGTCCGACGGGGTCACGGCCTCACGAGGCGCTCGGCGTCGTCCGGGCGGGACAGCGCTGCCTCCGCCCGTGGCACCGGCAGCGCGGTCTCGCCTTCGGCGTACTGGCACTTCCATCCACTCGCGACGAGGAGATCGAGGACCGCCTGCCAGTCCTCCAGCGAGGTATCAGGAACGCACACGTCCGGCAGCGACCCCATCGACGGCTCAGGCGAAGGGCACGGCGGGCACGGCGAAGAGAGAGGCGTCCCCGCCCTGGACGGCGTCCCGGACTCCTGCGCTCGCCTCGTGCGGTACGCCCAGCGGAACGGCACTGACCTCGGAGAGGCGGGCGTACTGCTCGGGCGTGAGGACGACGTCGAGGGCGCCCAGATAATCGTCGAGCTGGCTCAGCTTACGCGGGCCGATGATCGGGATGTGCGAGGTCGCCGCGCGTGCGGCCCGCTCGTTGATCCATGCGACCGAGACCTGGGCCGGGGTCGCGCCGGTCTCCTCGGCGATGGCGAGGACGGTGTCGACGATCGCGGTCTTCTGATCGCTGTTCTCGGTGTGCACCAGGATGTTCAGGTCGCTGAGTCGGCCTTCCGCGCTGCCGCGGTACTTGCCGGTCAGCAGCCCTCCGCCGAGCGGGGACCACAGAGCGGTGCCAAGCCCGAGGCTCTCGGCCATCGGCAGCAGCTCACGGTCGGCGGTCCGCTCGACCAGGCTGTACTCGACCTGGATTCCGGCGACGGGCGCCCAGTTCTTCAGGTCCGCCAGCGTTGCGGCGCGGGAGACACGCCAAGCGGGGAAGTTGGACAGCGCCGCGTGCAGGATCTTGCCCTGGCTGACGAGGTCGTCGAGGCCACGCAGGATCTCCTCGATCGGCGTCAGGTCGTCGGGGAAGTGCACCCAGAGCAGGTCGATGTAGTCGGTGCCGAGGCGCTGCAGGCTTGCCTCGACCGAGTGGCGCATGTTCTTCCGGCTGTTGCCGGACCGCGACAGGCCCGGCTGCGGAACCGCGCCGTTGGTGAACTTCGTCGCCAGGACGAAGTCCCCCCGGTCTGCGCCGATGAACTGCCCCAGCAGCTTCTCCGACTCGCCGAACTGGTAGTTGTCCGCCGTATCGAGGAAGTTTCCGCCGGCCTCGGCGAACCGGTCGAACATGCGGCGCGCCTCGTCGGGCTCGGCCCCGGCGCCCCAGCCGGTGCCGAAATTACCGGTGCCGAGCGCGTACTGAGAGACGCGCAGTCCGGTACGGCGGCCGAAGGTCGTGTAACGCATGGAGTTCTCCTTGACAATCGAGCGCTTCCGCAGGTCCGCTTCCTCCGCTCCGAAGCGGGATCGCGGCCGGTGAGCGCGTTGGGGGGCGGATCCGTTGCCGGACCGTTTCCGGCGAGCCGTCGGCACCGAGTCGGCCGAAGGTCTTCCGCGGCGGGGAGGCCCGCCGCGCACGGCGCTCCTCACACACCAGAAGGAAAACGATCGGTTTACTTACATCGGCGAGCTTAGCGCAACCCTGGCGCAAAGTAAAACGATCGGTATCCTTGGAGCATGACTGAACCTTCTTCCACGGGCCGACGGCGCGGCCGGGGCGCCCGGGAGCGGATCCTGGCCGCGGCAACCGAGCTGTTCACGGCCCAGGGCATCAACGCGACCGGGATGGAGCAGCTGACGTCGGTCGCCGGTGTGTCCAAGCGCACCCTGTACACGCATTTCGACAGCAAGGACGCTCTCGCCCACGCCTATCTGCAGGAGCTTGAGAACGGCCTGCTGCCGGCGATCACGGCCGGCCCCGATCCGCGCCAACAACTGCTGGCCGTTTTCGACCACAGGCCGCAGGACACCGCCGGTCCGGTCCGGGGCTGCCCATTCCTCAACGCCGCAGTCGAGGTGCCCGATCCGGCACACCCCGTCCACCGGCTGGCGGCCGCCTACAAGATTGAATTCTCCCGCCGTCTCGCGGCTGTCGCACGCCGGGCCGGGGCGCGGGACCCTGAAGCCCTCGGCGAGCAGTTGGCCCTGCTCTACGACGGAGCCGCCGCCCGTGGGACCGCGCTCAACAGCGACCGCCCAGGGGCGTCGGCTCGTTCCGTGGCCTCGTTGCTGATCGACTCCGCCGTCGGGGCCGCGGAACAGGAACGGACTCCCGGCACGGAGGAACCGTCAACAGGCTGAGCACGGCTCCTGCACGGTCCAGTCCGTTTCGTTCTCAGGCGATTGACGCACCATCCGACGGTATTGCGCTGCTTCTATGTGCCTCGCGGGCGAAGGCGGGTGATGAATGGTCAGTCCGCCGCAGGACCGGCCGACAGCATGGTCGTGCGGCTCGCCGACCGGTCGCGGTGCCGGGGCCGAAGGCGCTGGGCTCGACAGCGTCCCCGCGGGCGTCGCTCCGGTTGCGCCGTGGCACTGTACGGCGGCCGTCACAGGTGCGCGGACTCCGACATCCCCGAAGTCCGCACCCTGGCCGCCACCGTCGACCGAGTTCAAGCCGGTTCGGTGGGGTGGCGGTGGTTCGATATGCCGTGGCCCTGTCGTAGGGCTTGCCGGTAGGCCGAAGGCGGCACGCCGTAAGCGGCGCGGAAGGCGCGGCTGAATTGGGCACTGTCCGTGAATCCCCAGCGGGCGGCGAGGGCGTACACCGGCCGGGAGTCCCATTGGGGGTCGGCCAGATCGTGGCGGCAGCGTTCGAGCCGCCGGTGGCGTATCCAGCCGACGCCTCGCTGCCGCCACCGCCATTACCGGCGCGGGCGCTGCGTTGTCCTCGTTGTGAGGAGACCTTCGCGCGCACGGCCCCGAGGCCGTGGAACGGCCGGATCCTCCGCGTCGGTGGCGGGGTGGGCCGATCGTTACGACCGGCGGCGGGGCTTGCCGCGCCTGCCGCTCTTGGGGGTGGCGGAACCGGTCCGGGACCCCTTGGCCGTCGAAGTCCCGGCGGACTTGCCCCCCGGCTTCCCGGCCTGCTTCCCCGCCGCGGGCTTGGCCTTCGACTGCGCCGGGGCCTGGGCCTGGGTCTGGGCCTTCGACTGGGCCTGGGCCGGGGCCGAGCGGCCCCGGGAGCTGTTGACGGTCCGGCCGCGGACGATGCCGATGAAATCGTCCACCTGGTCCGTGGTCCCGTCCTCCCGCCAGGACAGGGCGACCCGGGACTGCGGGGCGTCCGCGACCGGCCGGTAGGTGAGGTCCCTGCGGTGGTGCAGGCGGGCGAGCGACTGCGGGGCGACGAGGAGCCCCACCCCCGCCGCCACCAGTTGGACCGCGTCCGCCGTGGTGGCGGGGCGCTCGAGCGCCGGGCGGCCCGGCGGCCGCTCCCAGTCGAGGGTGTCGTCGAGGGGGTGCAGCACGATCTCGTCGGCAAGGTCCGCCACGGACACCTCGTCCGCCGCCGCGACGAGGTGGTCCTTCGGGATCACGACCACCGTCGTCTCGGTGTACAGGGGGATCGCGCTGAGGTCGGTCCGGTCGACGGGCAGCCGTACGAAGCCCGCGTCGGCGCCGCGGCCCCGCAGCAGGTCGGCCGCTTCGGCGGCGGGCACCGCGACGAGGGTGAGGGGGACGTCGGGCAGCCGCTCGTTCCAGATCCGCACCCACTTGGTGGGCGTCACGCCCGGGACATAGGCGAGCCGGAACGAGGGAGGTACTTCCGAGCCTGTCACCCCGCAAGGCTATCGGTGATGGTCAGGGGCGACACACGCGCTCGTTACCCTTGACAGCATGACGTCGCAGAAGACCACCCAGACAATGAAGCCCGCGACCGCGGCGAAGAAGCTGGGTGTGTACCTCCAGGCCACCCCCGCAGCGTTCCAGGAGGGTGCCGTCTCCCGCACCGAGCTGAACGCCCTCCAGGCCGACCCGCCCCAGTGGCTTCTCGACCTGCGGCGCGACGGCCCCCACCCCCGGCCGGTCGTCGCGGCGAAACTGGGCGTGTCCATCGCGGGCCTCGCCCGCGGCGGCGTCACCGAACCCCTCACCACGGAACAGATCGACGCGCTGAAGCGGGAGAGCCCCGAGTGGCTCCAGCGGGAACGCACCACCCAGGCCGAGGTCCGCAAGGAAGCGGTGCGCGTCAAGAAGAAGCACGCGGAGCGCGCCGGCGACCAGGCCCACTGAATCCCCGCGCCCGCGGCGTCACCGCACCGGCGGCACCGCGGAACACGAAGGGTCCGCCTGCGCGGAGCACCGGCGGCTGCGACCGACCGTCGTGCGGACGGAGTGCCAACCGACAGCCTTGATCGCCGAGGCGCGGAATCCGGTCAGGGCGTGATGTTGTGGTTCAGACGGAACAGGTTGGCCGGGTCGTACCGCCGCTTGATCATGGTCAGCCGGTCGTGGTTCTGCCGGTAGTTGGCCCGGACCCGGTGCTGATCGTCCTGGTCCATGAAATTGACGTAGGCGCCCTCCATGGAGTGCGGCCGCAGTGCCGCGGCGAAGCGGCGCACCCAGTCCATGCTCGCCTCGCACTCGGCGCGCGTGGTGAGGGTGGGGCTGAGGGCGGTCGCGAAGTCGGCGTCGCGGTAGGCGAACGCGGTCGCCTCGGGTGTGACCCGGTGGCAGGCGCCGTCGATGGGGAACACCACGGTCACGCTCTGGATGGAGGGGGTCGTGGCGCCGTATTCCACGTACGCGTCGACGGCCCCGTCCGGCAGCCCCCTGCTGAACGTGCCCTTCCAGTAGTGGAAGAGCCCCGCGGGGAGCAGCTCGTCGAAGAGCGTGTTGATCACGGGGTACGGCATGCGCCCGACGTGCTGCCCGACGATCGGACCGAGGCGGGCGAGGCGGGCACCGATCTTGTCGTCCTGCGTCTCGGGCCCGCTCCAGCAGGTGAGGACACCGCACAGAGGCCGGCCGTGCCAGCGCTCGGGCAGGAACGGGAGCGGCGGACCGAGTCCTACCACGGCCAGGGCGCCGAGCCTGTCGTCGGACTCGGCGATCAGCTCCCGGTATCGCCGCAGTACGTCGCCGTCGAGCGGGTAGAACGTCGGGCCGCCCAGGATGTCGGCCACGGGATGCAGCCGGTAGGCGAAGGAGGTGACGACTCCGAAGTTGCCGCCTCCGCCGCGCAACGCCCAGAAGAGGTCCGCGTTCTGCTCCTCCGTACAGGTCACGAACGATCCGTCGGCTGTGACGACATCGGCCGAGAGGAGGTTGTCGCAGGCCAGCCCGCAGCGCCGGGCCAGATGGCCCATACCACCGCCGGTGGTGAGCCCGCCGATGCCGGTGCTGGACACCACTCCCCCGGTGGTGGCCAGGCCGAAGGCGTGCGTGGCGTGGTTGACGTCGGCCCACGTGCAGCCGCCCTCGGCCCAGGCGGTACGGGTCGCGGGGTCGATCCGCACACCACGCATCCCCGAGAGGTCGAGGACGACGCCGTCGTCGCAGGTGCCGTAGCCGGGGACGCTGTGGCTGCCGCCGCGCACCGCCAGGAGCAGGCCCTGCTCCCGGGCGAAGTTCACGGTGCCGATGACGTCGCCTGCGTCGGCGGCCCGGACGACGGCCGCGGGCCTCTTGTCGTGCATCGCGTTGTAGACCCGGCGGGCCTCGTCGTAGCGGGGTTCGCCGGGCTGGACGAGGTCGCCGTGCACAGCCTCCCGCAGCTGCTCCGCGCGTGCGCCGTCCAGGGCCGGTGCGAAGGTGCTCATGGCCGCCACCGCCTTCCTGTCTTCGGAGGTCGGGGTACTGCCCGTAGCTCCGTTGTAGGCGTGGAAGCGCGTGACGCTCATCGCCGGAACAGCCCATCCCTCCGGATCACGGCGTGGGCGGAACGGCCCATGCGAGCGGTCACATCAGGCCGTGCGTGAACGCGTAGGCCGTGGCGGCGGCCCGCGAGGACACGTCGATCTTGGCGAAGATGTTGTTGAGGTGCCGGGCGACGGTGTGCTCGCTGATGGTGAGCTCGGCGGCGATGGCCCGGTTGGTCCTTCCGGCGGCGACCAGGCGGAGCACGTCGATCTCTCGTGCGGTGAGCTCGCCCGGAAGCCGGAGCAGGGCCGCCGCCCTGCGTGCGTCGGGCACCGCGCCCAGTGCTTCGAAGGCCGCGTGGGCGGCCCGCAGCTCAAGCCGCGCGCCTTCTTCGTCCCCGGCAGCCCGGTCGGCGGCGGCCAGCGTCATCCGGACCTGCGCGGCCTCGTACGGGACCCCGAGTTCGAGCCACAGCGCCAGCGCCCGGTGCAGCAGCGGAAGCGCGCGCCGCAGGTCGCGCTCGGCGAAGGCGACGGCGCCCCCCGCCCACGCCGCGGTCGCGTGCGGCGGGGTGCGCTCGGACTCCCGCCGACGCTGCCACTCGCGCGCGTTCGCTGCCAGCTCGTCCGCCGCGGTGCGGGCCTGGTCGAGCCGTCCCAGGGCAAGGGAGATCTCCACCTGGGCTGCGAGCAGCCGGCTGCGGCCGAGGTGTCCCGGCCCGTGCCCAGAACCCTTGCCGTCGGCCGCCAACGCGCCACGCAGAGCGGCTTCCGAGGCGTCTGACTTGCCCTGGGCGAGGAGCAGCAGGGCAAGCCCCGGCTGCGGGTCCCGCCCGAGCTCGTGAGCGCGCGCGTACGAGGCCCCGGCGGCGACCGGATCACCGCGCCTGCGCTGGATCTCACCCGCCAGATACACCGCCTCCGCAGCCGTCAGCGCCTCGTACGGGATCAGCTCCTCGCAGGTCAGGGTCGCCTCGGTGGCGGCCTGCGGCCAAGAGCCGCGCAGTTCCAGCACCTCCACCCGATGTACGCGGCACAGACCGCGGAAGTTGTTCTCCTCGGGCATCGTGGCGCACCAGGCCATGGCCGCGTCGGTCCATTCGGTGGCCCGTTCGAGGTCGGCGGAGGCCATGCAGTGCTGAAGGCCGAGGCAGTAGATCCACCCGGTGAAGAAGGCGCTGAGCTCTCCCGCCGTGGCCGCGCACATGGCGTCGTCGAGCAGCGCGAGGCCCGCGGCGACCCGGCCCTCGGCGAGCAGTACGCCCGCTTGGGCCTGGGTGCTCATGGCGAGGAGATCGGCGCTGCCGCAGCGCCGCGCGATGCCGGCCATCCGGCGGGCGCAGTCCATGGCTTCGCCGAAGGCGCCGCGGTCCTGCGCCGCCTCCGCGTCGACCCAGGCGAGGTAGCACTGCTCGACGCACTCGGGCTCGCCGCCGAGCTGCTCCCGCGCGCGGCGCAACCAGCCCGCGGCAGCGGCCGTACGTCCGGCCAGCCGGTGCTCGTAGAAGAGCATCCACGCGCAGTGACCGGCCTGCCGGGAATCACCCCTCGCCGTGTAGCCGGAGTACGCCTTCGTCCGCGCCGCGACGGACTCGTCGACGCGGCTGGTCCACCAGGCGGCGTCGGCGAGCACGGCGAGGTCGTCGGCGTCGAGGAGGTCCGGGTCGATACCGTGCAGTGTTCCGTAGGCTTCGCCCCACGCGTTGCGGGAGACAGCCTCCCTGGCCCGGTCGAGAGCCTGACTGCTCTCTGGTCCCGCCGACGTCCGCCGGGTGCCCCTGGTCCGCTCGGCCACGCGCGGCTCCCTTCGCGCTCTTCGCGAGCCGGCCGCTCCCCACCAGGATAGAAGCAGGAGCCCAGCCGCGACCGACCGGGCCCTCGCGCACGTCGCGCGGGGGCCCGAGGCGCAGACGCCGGCCGGGCGACACGCTGTCGCGCATGCGGGCGTCAGCGCCGAATGTGGGGCACACTCCTTTCTGGATCAGCCGCGGTGTGTGTCAGGCCCTCCACAGCCATGCGCACACAGCGGTACTGGATCCGATCGTGACCAGAATCGCGATCAGACGGACCGTCAGCTCGGGCGCCTCGATCGCGCGTTGCACCGTCCGCCACAACCCATCGGACACCACGGCACACCTCCCGTCACGGCAGGCATCCGGCCCCGGAACGACAGGGCACCTGCCTACGGTCACCGTGAACCCGAGTCGTGGTGCGGCACGAGCAGCCACCCCGGGACGGCTGCGGAATCACCCCGCAGAGCGACGGGAACGCGGCCAGGCAGCGGGCGTGAAACGGGCGCCGGACGAGGAGCGCGAGGCCGTCGACCTGGTCCGACGCCGGTCCAGCTCGTTGTCCAGGTGCTCCTGCTCTGCCGCGGTCGGCGCGTAGCCGTTCCGCTCCCGCAGTGCGGCGAGCGCCTTCGCCGCCCGCTCGGCGCGTTCCTGCGGGGTGAGCAGGGTCTCGGCGAGGCGGGCCAGGTAGGCGCGCAACGACAGGCCCTCGGCGACCGCGATGGAAGCCAGTCGGTCCTTGGCTGCCTCTGGGATGCGGACACTGGCATCGGACATGGCCGCACTCCTTCCCGCAGCCCCAGGGTGCGGGTACGTACCCGCACCCGTCATGCTTTCGGTTCGCTCAGCAGGCCGCACGCAGATCCTCCTTTGCCGCATGGATCCAGGTGTCCCCGGTCCCGGCTCGGCAGTCGCGGCAGCGGCCGGGCTCCGCCGCGCGGAAGGCGCGTTCGCAGCCGCCGTCGCAGGTCTGCCAGGGCAGGACGGCCGGTGTGGCGGTTGCCGTGGCCCGGTGGGGCACGGCGAGGGGCGGATCGTTCAGGCGGAAGGCCAGGATGCGGGCCGGGTGGGTCCGGATGCGGGCCGGGAGTCCGGTGGTGAGCACCTCGGTGATCTGCGCGGGGCCGACGCCTGCCGCGAGCCACTGCGTGACGGCCGGAGCGAGCTCGGCGACCTCCCGTCGGGAGAGGATCAGCCGGGGGTCGACGATGCGCAGCGAGGCAAGGATGACGACGGCCTGCGGGTCGGCCTCGGCGAGCGGGGCCGGGCTCGGGCTCCGGCCCGGGCTCGGGCTCCGGCCCGGGCTCGGGCAAGAGCACGCAAGAGGGGACACAGAAAGGGGCGCGGCGGTCGCCGCCGCAGCTTCCGGCACCGGCGGACCGCCGGGCGCGGGCGAGGGCTCCGACGCCAGGGGGCGGCCCGGCAGCTGTGCCGGACCGGTACCGGTGGTGGCTCCCGCTTCGGGCTGTGGGGTCGGTTCCGGCCGGGGTGCCGGTGCGGGCGCGTCGGCCGCCGCAGGCTTTCGGGGGCGGGTGGGTGGTGGCGGGGTGGGCAGGTCCCGGCTCGGTACGTCGTGGAAGAAGGTCCGGGTACGGATCGCGCCGTGGGGATCGCGCTCGCGGCGCCGCTCCAGGTAACCGGCCGCCTCCAGCTCCCGCAGCGCCCGCGAGATCAGGATCTCGCCCTCGGTGAAGTGCGCGCAGAGGGCAGCGATGCTCACGGGTGCGCCGTCCGGCAGCGAGAGGATGTACGTCGCGACGCCGACGGTGACCGCGCTTCCGCGCCGCTGCGCGAGGGCGTTGGCGATCACGGTGAAGTCGGCGGTGAGGCGGGTGCGGACGTGGATCACGCCGGAGGTCGGTGCTCCGGCGTCGGCGCGCAGGCGCGCGTTAGACTGCCGTTCAGCCATCGGGAAGCTTCTTCTTCCTGATCGGTCAGGCCCTCGCTCGGGATTCGCAGTCCCGGCCGGGGGCCGTCTTCTGTATGGGGGTTGTCGCGGTGAACGTAACCGCCCGCATCCCGCACCCGCAAGCCAGTCACCCGTGCGGGTGACATCGGGGAGGGGAGGGAGGGCAGGTGGTTCTTTACCCCCGGTCCTTTGGGGAGGTCCGTGGCCCGCCGAACCCCCGCATACGAGGATCCGGCGGGTCCGGGAGGCCGACGGCAGCCGGTTCCCGGCCGGCTCAGAAGCGGTGGCCGCCCTTGACCTCGGCTATGAAGGCGGCCCAGGACGCGGCCGGGAAGACCAGCGCCGGGCCGTGGGGGTCCTTGCTGTCACGGACGGGGACGACGCCGGGGAACCCGTCCGCCACCTCCACGCAGTCTCCCCC
>NZ_DATDBG010000086.1:0-31829 GCF_036524955.1 Streptomyces sp. | reverse complement strand
GGTCGTGGTGAAGGCCTTGTAGAGGAAGTCCAGCCCGAGTTCCCGGTAGAGGAAGTTGTGGAACCGGGTCCCGAAGTTGCCGGGCCTGGCCGCCAGCGACATGCAGAGGCGAGTGTCCTTGCTGACGTGCGGTTGCGACATAGGACGGGTTCCCTCCGGGGCGGGCGTTCGGGTTTCCGCAGCGCCGTTGCTTCGGCGGAGGCATCGTAGCCTTCCCGCGCTCAGGAGATCTGACGCAATCACCCTGCGTGCGCGGTCAGTAGCGGCCCCACAACAAGGAGCCGGGGTGGGAGCCGCGTCCGCGTTCCAGGCAGAACCGACGAGTGCCTCCGGGCTGACGTACATCACAAAACGGCCCGCCGGAGAAACCGACGGGCCGTCACGAAAGATCGAGGCTAATGAGGATGCACGGACGTGGAGGGGCTGGTACTTTCCCGTTGTGCCGAAGCTGAATCAGATAATCGCCGTCGAAAAGGGCGTAAAGTCCACGTCGCTCCAAGAGCTGACTCAGGCTCACCATGACCTTCAGAAGCCGGCTTTGCTGGCGGGCATTTCTCGGACGTACCAGCCCAAGGACGAGGAGGGCGAGCAGCTGCCGCCGGAGTCCACCCGGGTTCAGGTGAAGGCCGAGGACGTTCTGGGGACGACCGCGGCGACTCTCACCCGGCTCTTCGACGTGACGGCGACCAAGGACTGGGCGAACCGCACCGCCAGCGCCGACGTCGTCGTGGATGGCACCGTGCTGCTGGCCCAGGTGCCGGTCCCGTACCTGCTCTTCCTGGAGAAGCAGCTCACCGATCTGCACACGTTCGTACGCAAGCTCCCTGTCCTGGACGCTTCCGAGTCCTGGAACCTCGATCCGTCGACGGACTCCTGGAAGACCGACCCCGTACGCACCATCCGCACCAAGAAGGTCCCGCGCAACCACGTGAAGGCCGAGGCCACGGAGAGGCATCCGGCGCAGGTGGAGGTGTACTACGAGGACATCCCGGTGGGGTACTGGACCACGGTGAAGTTCTCCGGCGCGCTACCCGCCCGGCGAGTGAACGACCTGCTCGGCCGCGTCGAAAAGCTGCAGCAGGCCGTGAAGTTCGCCCGTGAGGAGGCCAACAGCGTCGAGGTCACCGATCAGCGGGTGGGCGACGCGGTATTCGGCTACCTGTTCCGGTAGCCTCATGATCGCCCCCCGTGCGAGCGGGGGGGGGTGCGCGAAGAGCGCAAGCTGAAACTGACGTTGAAGCTGACCAAGAGGTATCAGTTGGGGGTTCGAATCCCTCCCCCGGCACCACGCGCCGGGGTGGCCCAAGCCTGGAAGAGGCGGCCTCGTGAATCTCAGATTCTCGCTCCAGCCTCAGTATTCGCCGCCGAACACCGGATCGACCGAGCGCGGACGATCATCGACGGATGCGGGTTCAAGTCCCGTCTGTGCCTCTCCTCGTGGCACGGTAGTTCAAAGGTAGAACACGTCGATCTCAGAATGATCCGCTGCTCTTAAACGCCGCCGGTGTGCGCAATTGGGTGGCAAAAAAGGGGCCCGGGAAGCTGGATACCGCTCCCGGGCCCCGTCACACGCCGCCGACTCCGGGAACAGCCGGCGCGCACGCGGCGTCGAGCCGGGCCGCGACCTCGCCCGCACGAGCAGCGCCAGGTCCTGCACCCGGGTTGTCAGTGGCACCGGTACGGGAACGTGGTGGACGCCGAGCGATGCTGCGGTCCGAGCACCTCAAGGGTGGCGGTGGCGGTGAGGGAGCCGGGACCGTCGAACGTCCACAGCAGGACCACATCGGTGCCGCGGCGGCCCTTGGCCACGCGCTGCTTCAGCTCGTCGGACACCGTCCCGTCACTGCGCCGCCAGCGGTAGCGGACCGTTCCGGCGCCGCCGCTGGTACGCAGGGTCCCGATGACCTTCGCCGTGCTGTGGCAACCCTGGACGGCGGTGTCGTTGCGGACCGCCACGCCGTCGACCTTCACCGGCGAGGGGAAGCGCTGCCAGGCCAGGTACGCCAGCACCCCGAGCAGCACCACGACCGGGAGCAGCCAGCCGCGCAGCACCCCTCGGCGGCGCTTGCCCTCGCCTGCCGGGACCACCGGGTCGCCCGGCCGCACGGTGCCGTGCCAGACGGCGGCGGTCTGCGCGGTCCCCGCGGACGTGTCCGGGCCGGGCACGCCGGGGCCGAACCGGCGCAGCCCACCGGTGTGCAGGGTGCCGGCGGGCGCTTCGTCGGAGGGACGTTCGGCGCCGTGATCCGACGGCTGCAGGACGGTGTCGTCCGGCACGGGCACAGGTGGTCCGGCGGTGTACGGGACCTCGCTGGACCACGGATCGGGGTCGAGTACGGTCGCGCGGGTCGGCTCGCCGTCGTCCGTGTCGGGGCCGCCCAGCCGGAACGTGGTGTCGTGCGGTGCGGTGGGCTCGTCGGGCCGGTCGGGCCGGCCGGCGAAGTGCAGGCGGGGGTCGTGGTGGTTCGGCATGGGCGTCTTCCCTGGCGGATGGCGGGGATCAGAAGATGACGGGGCCGCAGGCGGCGACCACCTGGTAGGAACCGTTCCCCGAGTCCGCGGCCGGGTCCGTGGAGACGGAAAGACCCCAGTACGGGTAGGTGTCCGAGCCTCCGAAGTCGTGGGAGTACGTGCCCGTGAACGACTGCTGCCCCTCGGCGAGCGGCACGGACTCGGTGGCCACCGTCACGGAGCCCCGCGGACCCTTGGTGATGCCGTGGAACCAGGAGAGGGTCAGCGTGCCCGCCGCGGCCCCGTCGCTTTGTACGGTGACCGTTCCGAGGGCGGTGTAGCCGCTCTTCCCGCTGCAGCTGAACCGAGGGATGGACACCGAGATCACGTGCAGGGGCTGCGGCGGAGTGGAAGTCGTCGGTACCGCGGTGGTGGTGGTCGTGGTGGTCACCGCGGGACTGCCGGTGGGGGTAGGTGCGGGTGGGGGTGGGGCCGTGGTGCCGGCGGCCGTGGTGCCGGCGGCCGTGGTGGTCGGCGTGGCCGTCGTCGGTGTGCCGGTCGGCGAGGCGCTCGGTGTCGCGGAGGGGGAGGGGGACGCCGACAGGGAACTGCCGGTCGAGGGCCCGGCCGCGGGGGCGACGGGCGGCCCCGCGGCCAGTGAGGTCAGGGCCGAGGGGGTCGTGGCAGCGCCGTCGGGGGCGGATCCGCTGCCGCCGGTCGCCACCGCCGTCACCGTGAGCCCGGCGGAGATCAGTACGGCGGCGACCGCGCCCACCAGAAGTTTGCCGCGCCGCCCGAAACGCGGCCGGCGGGCCGCGCCGTGCGGCGCAAAGGCGCCCGCCGCGGCCCCGCCTTCGGCGAGACCACCCGGTCCCTGGCCGAGCCGGGTGTGGGCCAGCGCCGTGGCGCCTGACGCACCGCCGGCGGCGGACGGCAGCAGCAGCGCCAGCAGGGCGACGAGGGCTGCGAGTTTGCGCTGCCCGCGCTCCTCCCAGTCCTCCCCGTACGCGGCGGAGGCCACCGCCTGCAGTTCGGCGACGAACTCGGCCGCGCTCTGCGGGCGTTCCTGCGGGGTCTTGCCCAGGCCGCGGCTGATCAGGGAGCGTACCGGCTCCGGCACCTGCTCGTTGGGTACGGGTGCCTCGGCGTGCTGTACGGCCAGCTCGAACATGGTCGAACCGGAGTAGGGCTTGGTGCCGGTGAGGCACTCATAGAACGTGGCGGTGGCCGCGTAGACATCCGTGGCCGGTGTGGCCGGACCGCCCGCCCACTGCTCCGGGGCCATGTACGAGGGCGTCCCCGCGACGCCGCCGCTTTCGCCGCTGCGCACCGCGACGCCGAAGTCCACCAGCTTGGACCGGCCGTCGGCGGTGACCAGGACGTTCGCGGGCTTGTAGTCGCGGTGGACGACGCCTGCGGCATGTGCGGCGGCCAGGCCCAGCAATGAACCCTTGAGGACGGTGAGGGCCGGTTCCGGGTCCGTCGCGCCCTCCTGGCGCAGCAGCGTGCGCAGCGCGACGCCGTCGACCAGTTCCATCACGATGGCCGCGTCCGGGCCGTCCTCGACGTACTCGTAGAAGCGGGCGATGTACGGGGATTCGAGGTCGCCCAGCAACTGGGCCTCGCCCCGGAACGCCGCCCGGAAACGGGGGTCCCGATCGAGCGGCCCAGCCAGGTACTTGATGGCCACCGCCGTGCCCGTCGCGTCGTGCCTGGCCAGCACCACCAGCCCGGACGCGCCCGAACCGAGCATTCGTTCATGCGTGTAGCCGGGCACCACCCACTGCCCGCCGCCGCCCTCACCCGGCCTGCCGTCCGCGGGTCTGCCCGAGCCGCCGTTGTCGTCCATCGTGTGCCGTCCCTCTCACGAACCTCGACGGCCCTCCTCCCTCGCCCGCACACCCTCATCCGTCCGGGGGGAGCCGTCGCCACGCTTCCACGTGCTCGTAGGCGTCGACGCACATTACTGCCGCCGGGGTTCCACGGCACCGCCCGGCCACGGCGCCGAGCCCTTTTGTGCTATCGAGGAGCACACCGTAGCAAACCTCGCATCATGGGCGCCGCCGGGCTGCGACTCCGCGGACCGCGGGTAGCGTTCGGGGGTCGGCACGGCGTCGTGCCGGTCCCCGAACGGTGGGGCGAGCGGGCGTCAGGCGGGGCGCGCCACGTCCGCACCAGATCGGGACTCGCTGGGCGCGGGGTCGGTTGAACCGTCAGGACTCACTTCGGGTTGCCGTGTCCCGGCCGTATTCGGTGAGCAGCAGGGCGATGTCGTCGGCGCGCTGGGCGGAGCGCCGGGCATGGTGCAGGATCCGGTCCGCGAGTTCACTCAAGGAGTCCGCGGAGGTGTGGGCCATGTACGCCCGCAGCTGGTCGATGCCCACGCCGATGTCGGTGCCGCGCTCCTCGACCAGGCCGTCCGTGTAGAGGGCGAGGATGGAGCCCGGCTGGAGGTCGATCGGGGTCTGCGGATACTGGCTGGCGTGGTCCACGCCGAGGAGCGGGCCGACCCTCAGGTCCAGGACATCGGTCGTTCCGTCGGGACGACGCAGCAGTGGCGGGGGGTGGCCGGCGCGGGCGGCGAGCGCGCGGCCACTGCCGCGCTCGAGGCGGATGTAGCAGCAGCTGGCCAGCAGCCCGGAGTTGAGGTCGATGAGAGTGTGATTGGCGCCCGCCAACACGTCGCCGGGCATGTGGCCCACCGCGGCGAAGGCCCGTACAGCGCTGCGCAACTGGGCCATGGTGGCCGCGGCGGCGATGCTGTGTCCCTCGACGTCTCCGATGACCAGGGATACGCCGCTCTCGGTGGGGATGACGTCGTACCAGTCGCCGCCGATGTCCATCTCACTCGTGCCGGGCAGGTAGCGGGCCATGGTGCGGATGTCCGGGAGTACGGGCAGCCGGTGCGGCAGCAGCGCCTGCTGAAGGCCGCGGGCGAGAGCGAACTCCGAATCGTAGAGCCGCGCTCGTTCCAGGGCCTGGCCGATCAACCCGGCGAGCGCGGTGAGGACGCTACGGTCCTTCGCCGTGAACATGTGGATCTCGTCGAAGCCGAGAACGCAGGTGCCGACAGGGCGGCTGGAGGCGATCAGCGGCAGGTACGCCCAGGACCTCGCCTCACCGACGGGAATGTCCGGGTAGCCCCGGGAGAGAGCCTGCTGCGACTCGATGAACAGGGGGACGCCGGAGGTCAGGGCCTCCGTACCGGGCAGGTCGGCATGGAGTGGATTGCCCTCCAGCCAGTCGAGGAAACTCTTGTGGTGGCCGGTGTGGAAGAGCAGGTGCATCGTGCCCTCACGGACCACGTAGATCGCCAGCTGCTGGCCGCCGAAGGCCGGGAGGAGCTGGTCGGCGACGACGTCGCAGACTTCCCGGGCGGTGACCGCCTCGGTCAGTGCGCTGCCCAACTGCAGTACGTGGTACATCACGCCCAGCCGTTCCGGTGCGGCGGCGGGAGGCACGGTCGAGGCCGGCTCTGCGGGTGCCGCTTCGACCGATGGAGGCCGTCCCACGGAAACCGCCGTGCCGGTCACGCCGGCCGCGTCCGGATGGAGGGAGAAAGAGAGCCACTGGTCGGGCGGGCGGCGGATGAAGAAGGAGTCCGGCATCTGCGAGATCATCACGGACCGGTGCCGGTCCTCGAAAGCAGGATCGGACAACCACGGCAGGACGTCCCAGAGACACCGCCCGAGCAGCACCTCGCCCCGTACGCCCACCAATTGCTCAAGGCTGCCGTTGGCGTAGGTGACCCGTCCGTCCGGAGTGAGGGAGAACAGCCCTTCCCGCAGCCTCTCGACCGCGGCGACACACGCGCTGCCGACCCGCTCGTCGACGACCGCGCCGACCATGTGGGTGCGCGCCCGCTCGTCGCCGACCTCCGGTACGCGCCCCCACAAATCGACCGTACGATAGCCGTCTCCGCCACCCCCGACGCCTCGTACCCGCAGGTGCCGCGCCATGATCTGGCCCTCTGCGGCCGCCACGCGGGGCGCGGCACGGAAAGCCGCGAGGTCGCCGGGGTGGAGTCGGCAAGCGAGCTTTTCCGGCCTTCCGTCGAAGGCGCTGGGATCGAGACCGAAGATCGCACAGAACTCGTCGTCCACGGTGAGCGTCCCCGTGACAAGATCCCAGTCGAACAACCCGAGCCGCACGGCCAGTGCGGAGGGGACCGGGGTCTCGACGGGAACCGTCTGCGGATCGCACTCGACGGGACGGCCCGTACGGGCGCGGAGAGCGGCCAAGGAGGCGCCGAGCCGGTTGGCGATCACCCGCAGATGGCGGCGCTGGGCCCTGGACAGCCCGTCGCTTCCTGGAGGTGCCGTCCACACGACCGCCAGCGCCCCGAACATCTCCCCACCCCTGCCCACCGGTACCGAGCAGGAGCCGAATGCGTACGGCAGAGCCACCGCGAGCTGGGGATACCTGCGGACCGTCTCGTCAGCGTCAGCCAGGTGGATCGTGCGCCCGGAGCTGTAGGCCGCGGCGACCGGAATGGGACTGCCTACCGGAATGAGATTCCAGCCGCCCAAGAGGGAGGGTGGCATCCCGCAGGTCGCGGCGAGCACGATCGAACGGCGGTCGCGGGAGCGGAGAAAGACGCTCCCGGCGTGCGCACCGGCCCCCTGGACGGCCTTGACGACGGCCGCTGCCAGCAGGTCCTCGCGCTCCGCCGTCTCATCGACGGTCACACTGCCCACGTGACCAGTATGCGCAGTATCAACCCATCCGCGTGAATACGGCAACCCAGCGTGAGGTACGGGTCACGGGGAAGGTTCTCGCGGGAGCCGGTGGTTTTCATGCCTCATGGCCGGAGGCTTTTGACCAGGCGGGCGTAGACCACGACGTTGCCCAGGTAGCCGGTGGCCTTGGTGTGGCCGCCCCCGCACGTGAGGAGGCGCAGTTCGGGTTTGCTCGTGGGGCCGTACACCCGCTCGTCGGGGAAGGCGTCCTTGGCGTAGACCTCGATGCCGTACACCGAGAACTCCGCCGTGCTGCGGTCGGCCCGCGTCACGGAGACGGTCGCGCCCTTGTGCAGAGCGCCCAGGCCGTAGAAGACGGCTCGACCCCGCGGCGTGTCGACGTGACCGTCCATGACCGCGTTCCCGGCGGCGCCGGGACTCGCGCCGTCCCTGTACCAGCCGGCCAGGTTCCGGTCGTCCTCGGGCGGTACCCGCAGGTGTCCGGCGGTGTCCGCTCCCAGGGCCACGACCGGCGCGTCGACACCGATGCTCGGAATACGGATGCGTACAGGCGGCGAGAAGGTCATGGCGGTGGCGTCGGGCCCGGAGGTGGAGTGTGCGGAGCCGGGCCGTGCGGTCAGCGCGTCGGCGACGGAGGGGCGGGGCGGGGTCTGGACGCGGACGCCGTCGTAGGTCATCCAGCCGCCGATCCCGAGGGCGGCCACCGCCGCGGCCAGTCCGGCCCGCGTCGCGCGCGGGGGTCGTCGTCCGTGCATGTCTGCGCCCTCCGCGGTGTTCGGCCTGGTGGGTGGGATCGTGGGAGCGCGGCGCCGCGGGCGCCCCACGGCCACGGGTGGCCGTGCCCTCGGTCGGGAGGCACACGGCCACCGGTCGGGTACCGGGTCAGATCCCGGTACCGGCGGTGGTACGGCGGCGGCGCAGCAGACCCACGCCCAGGAGTCCGGCCGCCACGAGCGCGCCCCCGCCGAGGGTCTCAGCCATGTTCACGCCGGTCAGAGAACCGCCCGAGCCGGCCTTCACCCCGCCCTTGAGGCTGCTGCCGGGCACGAACGCCGCTGTGGTGGGGAACCCTTCCGTGCCGCAGGTGACCTTGGCGGTGATGCCTTGGACGGTCACGTTCACGGTCCCCTCTCTCAGGGTCACGACCCGGGTCCCGGCGGGTGTGGTGAATTTCGTGCCGGGGCCGTCCGTGTCGCGTATGACGCCATCGCTCTGGGCCACCTGGAGCTGGCCGACGCCGGCGCACGCGACGATGTCCCCGTCCTTCAGGATGAGGCTCCCGCCCTCCGTCCGGCCCGTGAACGGTGTCGCCGACCCCGAAGGAGCCCCGCCCGCGTGGGCCGGGCCCGCCGTGACCGCCGTCAGGGCCGCGGCCACCACCGCCACGGCCGCGCATGTCTTCGCCTTGTGTGTCCTCACTGCGGACATCCGTCCTCCTCGCGCGTCACAAGGCCGATGGGGATCGCCGGCCTTCGACCAGAGGTTCCCCGCGCCGAGGAGTGACATATATCCGCCAATCGGATGATTCATCGCAAAACGAGAAGGTGGTCATGGCGAACCGCAGGCTCATGTGCTCGCCGCCGACGTCACGTGATGCCCTCCTCCGCCGGCGAGTGAGCACGAGGGCCGCCTCGGCCCGCCGGTGGGCGCGTCGGCGCTGGACCGGGAACAGCGCTCGGACGGCGCGCCCGTACAGCGCGATCAGGGTGAGCGACCACACCGGGTAGTGCGGGACGGCCAGGAAGCCTCGGCGAGCAGTGGCCCGGAGACCTCGCCGTGCCGGGTTCCCGCCCCTGCGGGGGCGAGGGCCGGCCGGGGCTCGCCGGAACGGCCGGCGCTCCGGTTGCCGGCCTTGGCTGGCGCCGGGCGCCGGGCGCCCGTCGGGCACGGCCGGCGCGTACTCGGCCCGTGCACCGCCCCGGGCCGCGACAGCCGCAGCCGCCGCTTCAGCCCGCGGAGTGGGGCGAGTCGCTTCGGCGGCGGCGGTCAAACGGCGGTCAGAGGGCGGTCGGCCAGAGGGTGTCCCGTCCGTCAGGCCGGACTCGTTCCGGAGCGGATCCCCGCCCTCGTGACCGGAGTTCACAGCCCGACCAGCACACCGGCAACGGGCTGAGCGCCCCTCAGCGGACCGAGGAGCGGGACGCGGACCGGTCGGGCCTGCAAGGATGTCCGGCGAAAGACGCCCAGCACCGCACTTCAGGGGGGACGATGTCCGACCAGAACCCGTACGCGCAGAACCCGCAGGATCCGCAGAATCCTTACGGCCAGGGCCAGCAGCCGGGGTACGGCTACCCGCAGCAGGGCGGCCAGCCCACGTACGGCTACCCCCAGCAGGGCTCGTACCCGCCGCCGCCCGGCTCCTACACCGGCGACCCCAACGCCCCGTACGGCTACGACCCGATGGGTCGCCCGTACTCGGAGAAGTCGAAGGTCACCGCGGGGGTGCTGCAGCTCCTGCTGGGAGGCTTCGGCGTCGGGCGCTTCTACACCGGGCACACCGGCATGGCACTGGGCCAGCTGTTCACCTGCGGCGGCTGCGGCATCTGGGCGCTGATCGACGGCATCATGCTGCTGGCCGGCAACGACAAGACCGACGCGCAGGGCCGTGTCCTGCGTGGCTGACGGTTTCCGTCGGATTGCGGCCGGCTCGCCCTCGGGGGCGGGTCGGCCGGGCGGGCTGTTCCGGCATCCGGCCACCGCGCCGCTGGCCGCCCTCGTGGCCGGGGTCGCCGCCTCCTGCTGTCTCTACGGCACCGACCCGCACCAGGGCGGCCACTGGCTGCCGCGCTGCCCGTTCAACTGGGCGACAGGGCTGCTCTGCCCGGCCTGCGGCGGCACCCGACTGGTGTACGACCTGCTGCACGGCGACGTGGTGCGAGCCTTCCACGAGAACGCCCTGATGTTCGTCGTCGCGCCCGCTGCCTTGTGGATGTGCGGGCGCTGGCTGGTCGAGGGGCTGCGCGGGCGGCGCTGGCGGCCGGTGCTGAGCGCACGGGCGCAGTACGCGCTCGTGGGGGTCGCAGTGGTGTGGACGGTGCTACGGAACCTGCGCTGAGCGGAGTGCGGCTCGACGCCACTTCCGCGATCGGGGGACCGCTGGACCGGGCTGGATCCGGGTACGGTCGGGGCGGGAAGACGATCCGGTGGCGCGCGGTGGAACCGCGCTGTGGGGGTGGTTCGGCAGTGGGTTGGTGGGGTGACTGGCGCGAACAGCGTGAACGGCGGCTGCACGCCCGGCGGAAGCAGGAGTGGTGGCAGGAGGTCAAGGCCATGGCCGCGGCGATGGATGGCACGAGCCCTGTGGAGTTGCTGCAGCGCACCGATGAGACCATCGGACGGTTGGCCGAGCTCATGGCCTCCGCGAACGCTCGGTCTTCCGGCCTGACCAGGGAGCAGAAGTCGAGGTCGGCCGACACCCGGGAGCTCGATCGGCTCGTCCTGAGCGGCGAACCGCCCGAGGAGTACCTGCGTGACGCGGTCGAGATCCGACGCATCGGCCACCTCCTGGACAAGGAGGGTGGGGACGTCTGGATGATGATCGTGGCCTCCCGCGCCATCGACGTCAGGCACATATCGTTGAGCCAGATCTCCACGTGCTGGGACGGCATCGGCGGCTGGCGGGGTTGACGGCCGATCCAGCGACGCCGGTACCGCGTCCCGCCCACCTCGGCGTCCGGGACGCGCCACCTCCGCACCGGTCCGGTCAGCCCGACGCTCTGGACCCGGTGCGTCCCGAGGCGTTCCCGTCCGCGTCACACAGGGTTCGGCCGCACAGGATTCGGCCGCACAGGGCTCAGGACGTGCCGCCGAAGTCGACATCCTTGGTCTCGACCGTCCCGGCCGTCCGCCCCGGCGCCGTCTGGTAGGTCCAGTACAGGTTCGTGTGCGCGATGACCTGGTCCGGCGGCGGCGCCCCCCATGCCGTCTGGTCCTCCGTCGTGTGGGCGTCGCTGACCAGGGTCGCGTCGTACCCCCTGACGAACGCGCCGTGAAGCGTCGAGCGGATGCACGCATCGGTCTGTGCGCCGACGACGACGAGTCGCCCGACTCCGAGGCCCGACAGCACGGTCGCGAGGGTGGTGTCCTCGAAGGAGTCGCCGTGGTTCTTCTCGACGAGCGGTTCGGCGTCGCACGGAGCGAGTTCGGGGACGATCCGCCAGTCGTCGCTCCCCCGCACAAGCTGCTCGTCGGAGTGCTGGACCCAGACAACGGGGACCCGTTCCCGCCGCGCCTTCTCGACGAGGCCGCCGACGTTGGCGACGACCGCGTCGCGCTCGTGAGCCCCCGCGACGACGCCGTTCTGCACGTCGACGACGAGGAGTGCGGTGTTCGGCCGGTTCTCGAGTGTGGTCATGGTCTCCCCTTGCTCGGGCTGGGCTCCTGTGTCCACGCACGGTAGACCTGGCCACTGACACTGACAGTCGTTGCCCCGGCCGCGGGGCAACGGCCGGCTCAGGAGGCGACGTCGGCCGTCGCGCCCCCGCCGGTGGCTACGCCGCCGTGCGGCGTGGCGCGCGCCGCGACTTCGGCCGACGGCCGCCGTACCGTCCCCACCGGACGAAAGTGCCCGTGGGACAGCCCTGTTCGCGCCTTCTTGTCGTCCTTGAGCAGCCGC
Source organism: Streptomyces sp. (assembly GCF_036524955.1). Classification (GTDB taxonomy): domain Bacteria; phylum Actinomycetota; class Actinomycetes; order Streptomycetales; family Streptomycetaceae; genus Actinacidiphila. The sequence goes on along the minus strand of NZ_DATDBG010000086.1, from coordinate 20,063 downwards.
CGTGCACCAGTTCCTGGAGGGCGGCGTCCCGGCGGATCTCATCGAGCCGGGCGTCGCGATCAACGGCGACGACACCGTGCAGCCGAGTGGCCTCGTCCCCCGGCCCCCCACTCCGCGAGCCCGGACGTCAGCCCCACAGCGTTCTCAGCCGGACTTCCTGCTCACTCCCTCCGCGGGTGGCCTCGTCCCTCGGCCGCCCACTCCAGGAGCTCGGGCGTCAGTCCTCCGTCTCAATGCGCGCCGCGCAGGGCCTGGAGGATCTGGCCGGGCGGAGGCGGGGCGGGCAGGGGCCGGGTGTGGTCGGCGGAGCACGCCTGGAGCACGAGGGCGACGTGCCGCCGCCACGCGGTGGGCGCGGTGTCGCGGGTCGCGCCGACCACGCCCGCGTTGGCCATGAGGATGACGGGAAGGTCGTGCGGGGAGAAGTCCGGCCGCAGGCGCCCGGCGGTCTTGGCCGCCTTGACCAGGCGCACGAAGCCGCGGTACGCGCGCCCGCGCTCCGCCTCGAACTCCTCGGCAGCGGGGAACGACGTGGTCAGCACGTGGGTGAAGCCGCGCACCTCGGCCTGCATGCGGCACACCGTCTCGACGTAGTCGCAGAAGCCGTGCCACGGGTCGGGGTCCCGGAGGGCCACCTCCACGGCGTCGGCGTACGCCGTCATCGACGGCCCGAACGTCTCGGCGATGAGCGCGTCCCGCGTAGGGAAGTTCCGGGCGAGCGTCGCGATGCCCACGCCGGCGCGCCGGGCGACCTCGCTCATCGGCACGAGCAGCCCTGCCTCGCCGAAGACCTCGCCCGCCGCGTCCAGAATCCGCGCGCGGTTGCGCAGCGCGTCCGCGCGACGCGGTCGGCCCTCCTCAAGGGCGGTCCGGGCGGTGGGTTGGTCCATGGTCCCCACTGTAAGCGAAACGGAAGACCCTCTCCAGATATGCTACGGTGAGCATATAATGGAAGACCTCTTCCACTTCTCTCGGCTTGTCCGGACCGGACCGCCCGACCCGCCGGACCGCCGCCCCTTCGCACGCGAGGAGCCCGTGCAGTGGAGATCGGCATAGCGTCGTTGAGCGACACCCAACTGGTCCCGGAAACAGGGCAGTTGTATCCGGCCGGTCGGCGGCACGCGGACATCCTCGACTACGCCGAACTCGCCGAACGCCTCGGCCTGGACCTCTTCGGGCTCGGCGAGCACCACAGCGTGGACTTCGCTGTCTCCTCCCCGGCGGTCGTCCTGTCCGCCATTGCCGCCCGCACCTCCACGATCCGGCTGGCCAGCGCGGTCACCGTGCTCAGCGTGCTCGACCCCGTCCGCGTGTACCAGGACTTCGCCACCCTCGACCTGATCAGCCAGGGCCGGGCCGAGATCGTCGCCGGGCGCAGCGCCTTCGCGGAGCCCTTCGCGCTCTTCGGCGTCGACATGGCCGGGTACGACGCGGTCTTCGCGGAGAAGCTCGACCTGCTGCTCCAGTTGCGCCGGAAAGAGCGGCTGAGCTGGAAGGGCCGCTTCCGTCCGCCCATCACCGACTCCGCGGTCACGCCCCGGGCCCAGCAGAACCCGCTGCCGGTGTGGCTCGGCGTGGGCGGCTCGCCGGGCAGCGCCCAGCGCGCCGGACGCCTCGGGTTGCCCATGATGCTCGGCCTGATCGGCGGCTCCATCGCCGACGCCCGGCACGCCGTCGACATCTACCGCGCCGCCGGCGAGCAGGCCGGTCACGCCGACAAGCTGAGCGTCGGCATCGCCACGCACGTCTTCGCGGCCGAGCGCTCCTCAGCCGCCCGGGAGGTCTACCCGTACTACCGGGAGTTCCTGCGGCCCAAGCGGCCCGGCGGATCGGGATTCATGGTCAGCCAGCCGCAGTTCATGGCCGGCATCGCCCCCGGCAACGCGCTCATGATCGGCACCTCGGAGGAGATCGTCGCCAAGATCCTGGAGGCGCGGAAGGTACTCGGCGTGGACCGCGTCCTGGGCCTCGTCGACTGGGGCGGGCTGCCGCGCGCCCTGGTTGAGGAGTCCATCACCCGTTACGCCACCGAGGTCGCCCCGGCCGTCCGGTCGGCCCTCGGCGTCACGGTCGGCGGCGCCCGCAGACGTGTTTCCGGATGCGGCAGGCCGATCCGGTGTCGTGGCGGGTCACCCAGGTGGACGGGCCGCGGGGAGGGCCGCGGCGGGGTGACCCCTACTGCGGCGCGGCCGGAGGACACGGCTCCGCGCACGGGAACAGGGGTCGACCGGGGTTGTGACCGCGCCGGGCAGGCCGCGATATTGCAGGTAATCGGTCATTCCCGCCGACAGCGCCTTTCTGACGGTGACTCGCTTCGCCTCACCTCGCCAGGCCACACGGGCGCGACGGACCGACCGGAGCAGACGCGACACACGGGGGAGAGCTCCACATGCCGTCATGTGGACACATACGCGGGAGCACCGATCGGCACCGGCCACCTGCCGGCGTTCGCGGAGATCCGCCTGCCTGAACGGGAATCGCCCGCGCCGGCCCCACGGCGCCTCACTGCCCGCGTGCGGTGAGGCGGCCCGGCAGACGGTTCCGCATCAGGAGTGGCCGGCCGACGGAGACCGGCGTTCCCACCGCTCCCGTACCGCCCTTCCGGCGCGCACGATCCGCGCACGATCCGCGCACGACCCGCGCACGACCCGCGCCCGCACCGCGGCCCCGCCACACCCTCCGCGTTCGTTCCGATCGGCCGCACGTGTCTCCGTACCGCCTCATCCACAGGCGCATACCAGCAGCACGCACCCGAAGGAGCAACAGGTCTCATGACACCCGACAACGCCGACCGCGAGGCCGTGACCGCGGCGGCACCGGCGCCCGCCCCGGCGACGCCGGCTCCCTCGCCGGGCCCTGCCCCGGCCTCCGCCCCGGCCCCCAGGGCCGCCCGGCTGAACTCCCTGAGCGGTCTGCGCTTCCCCTTCGCTGTGGGGGTGTTCCTCTTCCACGCCGCGCTCGGTGCCCCGACCCTGCGGCTGTTCGCCGACGACGGCGTGGAAAACGCCTTCTACCGCACGATCGCGCCGGCCGGCCCGCCGGCGGTGACCTTCTTCTTCATCCTCAGCGGGTTCATCATGACCTGGTCCGCCCCGGCGGCCGACACGGCCAGGTCGTTCTGGCGCCGCCGTTTCGTCAAGGTCGTGCCGAACTACGTGGTGGCGTGGGCGCTGTGGATGACGGTGATCGGCGCGTCCGGCACCCCGACGTGGCGGGTGGTCGTCGACTTCTTCATGCTGCAGTCGTGGGTGCCGGACGTGAACACCTTCTTCTCGCTGAACGTCCCGGGCTGGTCGCTGTCCGCCGAGTTCTTCTTCTACCTCGCCTTCCCGCTGCTGTTCCACGCCGCCCGGCGGATCCCCGCGCGGCACCTGAAGTTCTGGCTCGCGGGGCTGGTCGGGCTCATCTGCTTCGTCCCGCTGATCGCGTACTCGGTCATGTCCTTCGGCACCGCCCGGGTGCCCAACGAGCCCGCGCAGTCCGCCAATTACCTGTGGGTCGTCTACATCTTCCCGGTCAGCCGCGTGGTGGACTTCGCGCTGGGCATCGTGGTGGCGCGGGCGGTGATGCTCGGCCGGTGGCGCAACATCGGCCTGATCTGGTCCGGCGTGCTGTTCGTCGCCGCGTACGCGGCCGCCTTCCACATCCCGTACTTCTACGGTGTGCGCGTGGTGTTCACGGTGCCCGCCGCGCTGCTCGTCGCGGCCGCCGCCATCGCCGACAACGAGGGCCGGTTCACGCTCTTCCGCAACCGCGCGATGACCTGGCTCGGCGAGATCTCCTTCGCCTTCTACCTCCTGCACTACATCGTGCTGGTCGAGACCCGGTCCCTGCTGGGCACCCGGATGTTCGGCGTCCCGGCGACGATCGGGATCATGCTGCTGGAACTGGCCGTGTCGGTGCTGGCCGCCTGGGCGTTGTACGCCCTGGTGGAACGGCCGCTGACCCGCAAGTGGTCGCGCCCGCGCAAAGCCGCGTCGGCGCAGACCGCCAGAGTGCCGCGGCAGCGGGTGGCGTCCGACGGCTGAGGCGCGACAGCGGTGCTCACGCGCCGGGCCGGGCTCCGGAGGTCCGGATCCTCGGCGTGACCGCCGGTGCCGACGGTGCGGTGGGCCGTCGGGGCACGGGCCGCCGAGAGCCGGGAACGCCGCAACGAACGAACCGCTTGCCGAACTGCGAGTCGGCGATCTCGCGTCAGTGATACGTTCGCCGTACCGCCGGTAAGTGGGCTGGCTCAAGGACGGTGGGACGGGCCGTGACGGCGTTCCGGGGTGGGGGCACACCGAACGCCGACGCGACGTGCCGGAGCCGGAGGGATGGGGAGGCATCGTGTCGCGAGACACCGTGGAGGACGGGACCGGCCTGAACCTGGAGAACGCGACCCGCGTGCTGCGCGAGCGTTCGGCCGGACTGGCCGACGAGCTGAACGAGACGGCTCGGCGTGTCTCCACCGGGACGGCGCTGCCCGACGACGTGCTGCGGCAGCTGGGCGACTGGTCGGCGGCGCGCTCGGACCTGGCCGAGAACGTACGGGCGGCGGGCCTGACGTGGGCCGCCGACCAGGGCTTCGCCGAACTGGACGCGCTGCTCGACGCACTGCGCACCGAGCGGGAGGCGCGGGCCGCCCGTGCCCGGGAACTGGCATCGCTCCGGGAGCAGCTCGACACCTTACGGGGCTTCCTGGAGCAGGCCGGAGGTGGCGGGGGTGCCTACTCGGACGCGTTACGCACGACGCTGACCACTCTCGAAGGCAGGATCGCGGAGCTGGAGAGCACTCCCGCCCAGTCCTCCCCACACCATGCGCCCGCCCCGCGCGAGGACCCGGCGGCGATCACATCGGCACCCGGCAGCACCCCGGAATCCGACACCACGTCAGTCGGCGGAGGGGCGGACGGAGAGCGCGATACGGGGGGCCTGGGGCCGGCCGCAAGGGCCCGGCGCGCTCCCCTTCCCGACGGGGACGACGGTACCCGGACCACCGACGAGTCCCGCCCCGACACCGCTCCACCCGGCGCACCCGCCGCACCCGTGCCTCCGGAGCCGGTGGCGGAGGCACACCGCGTCGGCTCCGCGGCCGATGGCGGGACGGCCGAGCACGCACGGGCCGAGGACTGCGGGGCGGCGGAAGACGAAAGGCCCGACCACGAGACGGCCGAGGACACACAGGCCGAGGACGGCACGAAGGCCGAGAACGAAAAACCCGACCACGACACGCCCGAGGACGAACGGCCCGAGCCCGACCCCGAAACAACCGAGGACGAAACAGCCGAGGACGAGGAGACGCCCGGGGACGCGGCGGGCTCCCACTTCCCGTGGCAGGACGGCGATCAGGTCTCCGGTCAGGGCGCCGCCGGGTCGCCGGTGGCACGTCTGGTCGCGGGCGGCCGGTTCCAGGAGGCGTACTGGCTCACGGTCGGGTCGGCCGAGCCCGGGCACCGCGCGGAGTGCCTGGCCTTCGCGGCGGCGGCGTTCTCCTGCGACTCCGCGGAAGAGGCGACGCAGGTGATGACGCGCTTCCCGCCCGATCCGGACGTGCTGCACGGAGACCAGACGGCGCTGATGCTCGCGGCCGTGGCCTCTCTGCGCGCGGGCCTGGTAGCGGGCTGGCCCAACGACCTGCTGCTGCAGGCGGATCCCGCCTCCACCGCCCCGGGCCCGTGGGGGAAGCTGCTGGCGAGTGCCGTGGACATGCTCCGGCGCTACCAGCGGGTGGACCGTACGAGGCTGACCCCGACCGACGGTGCCAGCCCCACCCTGACCCGGTCCCGCATCGCGAAGGAGGCGGCCACGCTGGCCGCGAACCTGCCGCAGAAACGGATCGGCTACGCGCGGGCCACACAGGTGCAGAACCGGTTGATCGGTCCCGAGCAGCCGCTCGGCCGGGCCCTGGCCGCCGTGCAGGAGTGGGCCGCGGGGCAGGCCGACGCCTCGGTGCTCGACGACGCGTGGGAGGCATTCCGCAAGCGGGACTCCTCGGAGCGGATCATCGAGGAGGCGGACGCGGCCATCCGCACCCCCAAGCAGGCCAAGGAACCGATCGAGGCGATGGCGAAACGCGCCCTGCTCCACCGGATAGAGCAGGTGGCCACCCTGCTGTCCCAGGCCCGGGCGCTGGCCGCGCCGGGGGCGGAGGAGAGCATCGACAACGCCGCCAGTCTGCGGCACGTCCTCGACGGCGTCCGCGGCGCGGCGCTGCCGCCCGGAGTCGAGGGGGCCGCGCTGTCCCGCCTGCGGGACTGGCTGCTCGGCGAGGACTGCGCACCGGTGCCGCGCCCGGTGCTGGACGCCGCGGAAGGCGGCGGTGACGCCGGCGGAGCCGATTTCGCCGGGATGCTCGGCGCCGAGGCGCTGCTCGCGGCACCCGAACTCCCCCGCTCACGGGACGGAGCGCCGCTGCCGCACGCCCCGGGCTTCGCCGAGTCCCTGACGGCGCTGCTGGAGCCCGTGGACATCCGCGGGGTGCTGACCAGGTACGCCGACCGCGGCGACCTCCACCTGGCGGACGCCCTGGTGGAAGCGCTCGAGCAGGGCCTCGTGCCGGCCGCCCCCGCGGGTACCTGGACGCTCCCGTCCGACTGGCGGGTGCGACGCGACGCGGAGTGGGCGCGCTGGTCGAGCCTCCGTCGCGAGGCCCACCGGGTGGCGGCCGGACTGCTGGCCGAACTCCGCACCCAGCAGAGCCTGCACGAACTGACGGAGCGCGAACTGGCAGGTGTGCTGGAGCGGTTGGAGCAGCCGTCCCCGGCGGGGGCCTTCCGGGCGACCGTCGAGGATCTCCGGAAGCTGGAGGAGGAGCTGCGTCGGCGCGTCCAGGAGTACATGGCCCGGCTGCACGAGCAGCTCGAAGCCCTGCCGATGTCGGAGCAGGACCGCAAGCGGCTGACCGCCCTGCTCCGGGCGGGCGACACGGTCACGGCCGAGGAGTGTCTGGCACTGCTGCGCAAGGGGGACGCGCTGCCGGACTGGAGCGGGGTCGACTGGGGCGAGGAGCTGGCGCGTTTCATGGCCGGGCTGGGGGGCGTGACGCCGCACGGCAACGGCCAGCGGGGCTTCTCGGCACAGCCGTGGGCGGGGCTGTACGCGGAGGGACAGCCGCTGACCGAAGGCGCGAAGGTCGGGCTGGAGTCCTGGGACGCGCTGTGCAGGCCGAACACTCGTGGCTCGGAGTGGCAGAAGCACGTGCCCTCGGTCCTGCGTGTCCTGGGCTTGGAAGGCCGGCCGCCGACCCGCGACGACCACCGGCAGGTGCGCGGCATCCTCCGGCTGAGTGCCAGGCTGAGCGTGAGCGAGAGCACTCCCGGCTACGTGGCCGCGCTCGGATCCGCGGCGACCACGTACACGGTCCTGGTGGTCTTCGACGAGCTGCGCGGACGCAGCCCGCTGGAGCTGCTCGACGGCAGCGACACCGGCGCCTGCATCATCCTCTACCTCTACCCGCTGGGCCTGGCCGGCCGACGGGGCATGGCGGCGCACGCCCGCACCTCGGCCCAGCAGGCGCTGGTGGTGGACCCGGCCGTCTTCGGCTGGATCGCGGCCCGCTCGCCGCGGTCCTTCCGGGCCGTGCAGCGGGTGACGCTGCCGTGGACGGCGTTCAACCCGTACACCCCGTTCGTCGCCGGTCTGGTGCCGCCGGAGGTGTTCTACGGGCGCAGTCAGGAGATGGCCACGGTCACCGATCAGCTCGGGGCGCTCTTCCTGTACGGCGGGCGGCAACTGGGCAAGTCGGCCCTGCTGCGCAAGGTGGAGGCCACCTTCCCGTCCACGCCGGAACGCCGGGCGGTCTACCTGGACCTGCGGGCACGCGGGGTGGGCGAGGCGGAGCCGGCCGAGCGGATCTGGTCGGTGCTGGCCGCCGAGCTGAAACGGGTGGGCGTGCTGGGCCCCAAGGTCTCCACCGAGGTGGGTCCGGACGTCCTGCTGAGCCAAGTGCGGCGTTGGCTGAGTGAGAACCGCGAGCGGAGGGTCCTGGTACTCGCCGACGAGGCGGACGCTTTCCTCACGGCCGATTCCAAGGCGGCGCACGGCCGCGGCGGTGAGGGCACCTTCGCCAATGTGTCCCAGCTCAAGGGGCTGATGGACGACACCGACCGCCGCTTCAAGATTGTTTTCGCCGGTCTGCACCAGGTCCAGCGCTTCAGCCACCTGTCCAACGTGCCCCTGGCGCACGGCGGTCCGGACGTGCTGATCGGCCCGCTCAAGCCCGCCGAGGCGCAGCGCCTGGTGGTGGAGCCGATGGCCGCCTTCGGCTACCGGTTCGAGAGCCCGGAGCTCGTGTGGCGCGTGCTGGCCGCCACCAACTACCAGGCCTGCCTGGTGCAGATCTTCTGCGAGCGGCTGGTCGCGGCGCTGCACGAGAAGCCGCTGGGCTCGGCGCTGTGGCCGATCCCCGTCACCGAGGAGGACGTCCGGGCGGTGGCCGGCTCGACGCAGGTCCACCGCAACATCGCCGAACGCCTGCGCATCACGATCAACCTGGAGGACCGCTACCGGGTGCTGGCGCTCGTCATCGCCCTGCGCAGCCAGGCCGACGGGTTCCAGCGCGGCTACGACGCCGACGAACTGCTGGGAGAGGCCAAGCTGAACTGGCCGGAGGGATTCCGGAAGCTCACCGCCAGCGACGTGAAGATCTACCTGGACGAGATGGCGGGGCTGGGCCTGCTCATCCAGCAGGCCGACCGGCGGAGTTACGCCGTGCGCAGCCCCAACGTCGTCCACATGCTCGGCACCCGCGAGGACCTGGAACTCGAACTGCGGCAGACCGAGTTCAGCCTGCCCTACGACTACAACCCGCGCTTCTCCCGCCGCCTGGTCGGACAGGACTCGAAGGGCATCGCGCGCTACAGCCCGTTGACGGAGCAGCAGCTCTACGACGCCACCAGTGCCGGCGTCACCGCTCTGTGCCTGACCCAGGCGCACGCCCCCAAGCTGGTGTCCATGGGGGTCCGTTCGTACGCCGACGCCCGGGGCCTCAAGGTGCACCAGGTCACGGCCGACGAGCTGGTGGGTGCGCCGTCCTGGGACACCCGCGGCCGACAGCCCAGCGTGGTCGTGGCCGACCTGCGTGCCCACGGCGCCGACACGATCCGCCGGGCGATGGACCGGCTGCACACGCACACCTCCCGCGGGACCGCGGTGCACCGCGCCGCCGTCGTCCTGCTCGATCCCGGGGCCCTGCAGGAGTTCCACGACGAGCGGGTCACCCGGTTGGTGCGCCCGGAGCGCTGGAACGCCGACAGCTTGCGGGCCTGGCCCGAGTGCCCCTTCGACACCCCCGACAAACGGCGGAAGCTGGTGGAGGCGACCGGCGGCTGGCCGAGTCTCGTCGAGCGCACAGTCGACCTGGCGACACGCGGGGGCGCCACCCTGGAAGCCGCCCTTGAGCAGGTGCAGACGCAGTGCGCCCGGCCGGACGTCGCCCGCACCCACCTGTCGCTCGTCGAACTCGACCAGCCGACGGTCGAACTGCTGCAGTCGTGGGCCGAGTACGTCGATCCCGGTGAGAGCTGCGGCTCCGAGGACATCGCCGCTGTCACCGGTCTCGCACTGGACGACGTCCACCGGCTCACCACACACCTGAACGACCACGGGGTGCTGGACGACAGCGAGAACGGCTACGCGTTGGACCCGGTCACCTTCCGGGCCCTTGGCGCGGCCGGGCACGCAGGGTGAGTACGGACCCTGGCTACAGTCTGACCTCGCTGCCCGGTGTCAGGCTGTGGCTGGACCGCCTGCGTGCCGACCTGCGGTCCGGACGCAGCTGCCTGTGGCTGCTGCCCCGGGCCGCATCCCGCGGTCCGGGCTGTGCGGCCGAGCGCCTGCTCGACGAGCTCCTCCACGAGGTGAACGACTTCCTGCTGCTGCCGCCGGGCGACAACGGCCGCGCCGTCCCCGTACCGGCGCCCGCCTCCGCGTCCGCGCGGCCTCCCCGGTGGTCCGGGACGGTTCCCACGATCGACTTCGACGACGGGCTGTCCGCACTGGACCTGTCGGCGAGCGCAGGTCCGCCGCAAGAGCCGCACCGCGCGCCGGCAACCGTCTCCGACGCCCTGACGGAGTTGCTGGAACGCCTCGGCAAGGAGCTTTCCGCCGACCCGGCGCCCGTGTCCGGCGACGGTACGGCCGCCGGGTGGGGCGGAGCGGAACCGCGGCGGCCCCCCTACGCGGTCCACGGGGCACTCGCACGGCTCGCCGGTCGCACCGGCGGCGGCCCGGAGACCCGGCCCATCGTTGTCAGGGCCTGGCGCGAGGCCGTCCCCACGGCCGCGACCCACCTGCTGCGGCGCCTCGTCGGCACCGTCCGGGAGGCGGGACTTCCGCCCGCCGAGCGCCCCCGTTCCCTCGTCGTCGCCGTCGCCGAGGACCTGCCCGCCGGCCTTCCCGAGCAGCTCGCCCGCGAGGACATCGCCGTGCACTGGTGGTGGGGGGCCACAGGGCGGCTGGACACCGCGACGGTCGTCGCTCTCACCCGCCCGTTCGTCGGCGGCTCCGCCGACCGGCAGCTCCTGGAAGCCGTCGTCCAGGCCACCGTCACCGAGATATGCGGCCCCTTCCTCGATGTGGCGGCCGCGCTGAGCAGGACGTGGGACGGGCAGCCCGAGACGCTGCTCGACGAGCTGCGCCGCGCCGTGACCGGAACGGCCCCGCCGGCGGACGCGCGTCCGCAGCGGTGGGACGCGAACCACCGGCCGGGCCGCCGGCCGGACGACGGGCTTCTCGCGACCTGGAGCGCCGCCGCCGTCGACAGCTGGGACGGTCGGCTGCGCCGGCACCCCGCCCACGACATCGCCGACGGCCATGCGGTCAGCACCGGCATGTGGCTCGCGCACAACAACGCGCTGCTCCCGCTGCTGGACGGCGCACGCGAGAAGTTCACCGACACCGTCCGGCTGCGTTCCCGGGTGCCGCTGCAGCAGCTCGCCGTGCGGTACGGTCCCCGCGTGGGCGACCGTACCGCGTACCCTGCCTCGGCCGGCGGCCCCGACGAGGGGCTCCGGGCCATGGAACTCGGTGCCATGTGGGGCGCACACCTCAACAAGGACATCGCGCTCACCAGAACGGAGAGCAACCGCCTGCACGTACTGTGGACCGTCCGGAACCGCCTCGCGCACCGTCAGCCGCTCGACGGAGCCCGCCTCCGGCACCTCGCGACAGAGCTGTGCCGCTGACCACCGCGTCCGGGCGTGGGCCCACGGCTTTTGAGGGTGGGGCCTGCTCGGGGAACTGCCGCGGTACCGGGCGCGCCCCGGCGAGGCGGCCGGCTCCTCGCGGCGCGGCCCGGACGTGCGGCACACCGGCAAGACGGCAACACCCCGCGGGCACGGCCCGCCGCGAGCGGCGAACCTGATCGAAAAGAAAGGCACGGACGGCATGCGCACCACCACTCTTGGCACCAACGGCCCCGAGGTCGGCGTCATCGGCCTCGGCTGCATGGGCATGACCTTCGCCTACGACCTGCAGAGCCCGCGCGACGACGCCACGTCCATCGCGGTGATCCACCAGGCACTCGACCTGGGCGCGACGCTGATCGACACCGCCGACGTGTACGGGCCCTGCACCAACGAGGAGTTGGCCGGGCGGGCGCTGACCGGCGGCCACCGCGAGCGCGCGGTCCTCGCCACCAAGGTCGGCCTAGTGGTGACCGATCCGACCGGCGGTCCCGACAACTCCCCCGTCATCGTCAACAACGGCCGCCCCGAGCACGTACGGAAGTCGATCGACGACAGTCTGCGCCGGCTCGGCACCGACCACGTGGACCTCTACCAGTTGCACCGGGTCGACCCGCGGGTGCCGTTGGAGGAGACCTGGGGAGCGATGGCGGAGACCGTGGCGGCGGGCAAGGCGCGTCACCTCGGCCTGTCCGAGGCGACGGTGGACCACATCAAGCGGGCGCAGGAGGTGCACCCGGTGACGTCAGTGCAGTCCGAGCTGTCGCTGTGGACCCGCGACGCGCTGGCCGAGGTCCTGCCCCACTGCCAGGAGCAGGGCATCGCGTTCCTGCCCTTCTCCCCGCTGGGACGCGGCTTCCTCGCCGGACGGTTCTCGTCCTTCGACGACCTGCCCCGGGACGACTTCCGCCGCCGGCTGCCGCGCTTCCAGCGGGACGCCCTGCACGCCAACCTCGCCATCGTCGGCCGGGTGCGGGAGGTCGCCGAGCGGATCGGCGCCACCCCGGCGCAGGTGGCGCTGGCGTGGGTGGTGGCCCAGGGCCGGCATGTCGTGCCCATCCCCGGAACCAAGACCCCCGCGTACCTGGCGGACAACGCCGGCGCGGCGGACATCGAACTGAGCGCGGCCGACCTGGCCGACCTCGACGCGCTGCCCGCGCCGGAAGGCAGTCGCTACTGAGTCGCCACTGACCCGTCGGCACCCCTGCACCCGCGGCTCAGCAGCCATGCCGCCCACCGGGCGGCGGGCCGGGCGCCGGACCCCTGGGCCCGGTGCGCAGGTCACACACGCTGCGCATCACCTGGTGATTACCGAATTCACCCGATTGGTGCCGTATGGATGCCCGGCATGGAGCAATGGCCCAGGCTGGAGATCATGGGGCAGCAAAGGATCAAGCTGGTGGCGTCTCTTCTGTCGCTGGCGTTCCTCGTGACCTGCGCGACTCCGGAAGGCCACACCCGGGAGCCACGGCGCAGCACCCTGGTCTTGCAGAGGGCGGCGTTGCGGCCCGTCATCATCGGGCGCGGGACATGGCGGGCCGACAACAGCGCGGTACGGCAGAAGCCTCTGTACTCCCGCTCCGTAAAAGCGGTGTTCGTGCATCACACCGACAACCCCAACCATTACGACTGCAAGGCCGATGTCCCCGCCATGCTGCTGGCGATGGAGGAAGCCCACCTCGCCCTGGGGTGGGACGACCTCGGTTACAACTTCGTCGTCGACCGGTGCGGCACCATCTACGAGGGACGGGCCGGCGGTGTCGACCGAGCGGTGCGCGGAGCGCACACCGAGGGCTTCAACGCCAACAGCGTCGGGATCGCCGCCCTCGGGACGTTCGGCAAGGGAGAGAAAGTGCCGCGCCCCATGCTGGAGGCCATCGCGTCCATAGCGGCATGGAAGCTGGATCCGGGCATCGACCCCCTGGGCCGGGTGCGATTGGTGTCCACCAACAGCAAGAGCCGCTACCCGAAGGGGACATCGGTGAAGGTGAACGTGATCTCCGGGCACCGCGACGTCTTCGAGACCACCTGTCCCGGCGACGCGCTCTACGACGCGTTGCCGTGGGTGAGGCAGGCCGCTGCACAACTGCGGAACAAGGCGGTCAGGGCGGGCTGAGCCACCTGTCGGGGTGACCCGCGGACCGCGTCGGCAGTGCCGCGTTTCGGTCCCTGGGCTCGGGCCGTGGGGGGTCTCCCGTCATGGCCGGGCGGCCGAGTGAGCGGCGGCCCATAAAACCCGTTGCTCCGCAAACGAGACTGGATCATGCCAATACGTCAGAGAATGGGAAGCGGCGTGTTCGACGACCTGCGCACATTGACTACGCGGCCTTGACCGTCCTCCTGGCATTGACAGTACCCTCCGCCATCTGATTTCATCAGGCGCTGCCTAAAGCGCATTGTTTCTCTTGTAGATCCTGGGAGGGCCGAGGCCTTTTCGCGATGAGCTCAGCGCATGTCGTCATCGAGGCCGTCCTCCTCATTCGACCCGGAAGGGCCGGCGACGGGGTGCGGGGGACCGCTGCTCGTACTGGTGGATGAGCGGTCGACGCACGTTCATCCCGAATATCGGCCGAAACGGCCGCCGGACGACGGCATGCGAGCGCCGCCACGGTTCAGCGTTCCCAGGACCGCCATGGACCTGCTGCCGGACCGCCAGGAACATCACGGACCGAGGGTCCGCACGTACCTTCTCCGCACCGCTGGCCGAAAGCCGAAAAAGGAACGTACGCCAAGCCGAGAAGTCCGGACGAACGAAGAATTCGGACATTTGACTCTCTCGCCTCGCACGACGCCGACAACTGGAGTGAACGTGACTTCGGACTTTCTCAAGGTTCTGGAAGAAGAAATCAGCCAGGGCTGGGAAGAGATCCACGCAGGGCCGTTCTGGCGCCACATGCTCGAAAACGGGCTGGACCGCGATCTGTACCAAACGGTGATGGCGCAGATATGGCACTACACCCAGCACAACCCGATCAACCAGTCGTTCGCGGCGTGGCGCGTGCCGCCGGCCAAGATGGGGCTGCTGCGCTACTGCTTCGAGCACTCCGAGGAAGAGCTCGGCCACGAGAAGATGATCGAGCACGACCTCAAGGCGGTGAACCTTCTGGAGGGTGCCCTGGAAGTGCCGCCGCTGCGGGCGACCCAGGCCCTCGTCGGCTATCTGTACTCGGTCAGCCTCAGGGACGGCGCGATTCCGCGCCTGGGGTACTCGTACTGGGCCGAGTCGGTGTACCCCCACATCACCGAACTCCTCGACCACATGCGTTCCGACCTCGGCCTGAGCGACCGGGAGATGTCGTTCTTCGTGGCCCACGCGGAGATCGACGCCAAGCACTCCGACGAGGTCAGAGAGCAGATCGAGCGCTGGGCGGTGAGCGAAGAGGACCAGTACAAGGTGCTTCAGGTCGCCAAGACGTCGCTCTGGCTGACCGGGCAACTGCTCGATGACAGCTACCGTGCCTACGCGGCCCGTTAGGCCCTTGCCGGGCCACGGCTTCGCGGCCTGAACCCTTCACATCAGGGGTGCGGTATCTCACCGCGCCCCTGATGTTTCGCATGTCCGGATGAGGGGCTGGTCATGGATGGGCCGGCCTGGGTTGAAAGACCTGACGACACAAGGAGGAAGGGGCGGGCATGGAGATGTCACCCCAGGAGGACATGCGGTTCTTCCGGCTGCCGCCAGAGGATTTCGGCACGCAGCTATGGAAAGAGCTTCGGACGCTGCGCGAACGCGTGTACAGCGATCGCCTCGACCTGCATCTCCATGACTCGGCGCGAGAGGCGGAGATCGACCGCCACAGCTACGTCTTCGGAATTTCGTCCCACGGCGTACTGAAAGCAACCATCCGGCTCACCCCGGCTACGGCACCGCTGCTAGAAATGCGCGAACTGGGCGTTTTCCCACAACAGATGACCGGAGCCGACGATGTCTGCGAGATCACCCGGTTCGCGGTGGGAGACAAAGGCCTGATGTACGGCACGGCCGTAGTGCACGGATTCGCCACGTGGATGCTGCAGAATACCTCGATCAAGCGCTACTACGCCTACTGCAGACCCAGATCGGCGCAATATTTCGTCCGCGCTTTCGGGGCACGTGTTCTCCCGGTGACGTTCGGCATCAGTGAACGCGGCGTCACCGACTACCGGATCGTCACGGGCACCATGGCCGACGCCGAAGGGCTCACTCGCCCGCGCGCGGCCGGCTTGGCGATCGATCACCCAGGCTCGGAGTGCGGTTTCCCCTGTTCATTGCCGGTGGGGAGGTAGCCGGCTTGCGCCCAGCCACCCGGCGAGTGCGGCGAAGTGGGTCCCTGTGAGTCCTTGGCGGGCGCGCCCGGGTCATGACTTCGCGGCCACGAAGGTCGTCGCGGCCACTACGGAGCCGTCCGCGGTGAGCAGACGCAGGCCGGTGACGGGGGCGCGGCCGGCCTGGTAGCCGCCGCCCCACTGGCCGTATCCGTCGGCGATGGGGAAGGAGCCGATCACGGCGGTGGAGCCGTCGCCGCGCTGGATCTGGCACCAGACCTTGCCGTCCGTGACCTCCGCGTGGTCGGCGTCCACCGACACGTACGCCCACGGCGGGGACCCCTCGTACGCGAACGCCCGCCCGACGGACTGACCTGACACGGCGAGCCCGCCGACGACGAGCGGGCCGCCCGGCTGCTCGGCGGTGGCCGGAGCGGCGGGGACGGATCCCCCGGATGTCTGACCGACCGCCCATCCGCCCACGCCGGCGGCGAAGGCCGTCGCGGCGGCCGCCGCACAGAGCGCGGCCCGGCGCAACAGCCTGTGCCGGGACTGCCGGGGGTGTGACAGTCCGATCCGCCGCAGGGCGCGGGTCTCGAAACCGACCGGCGGCTCACTGCCCGGGATGAGCTCCAGCAGTCCGTCGGCCGTGCGCACCAACTGACGGACGTGCTCCAGGCACGCGGAGCAGTGCTGGACGTGGGCTATGCCCGCGGCCCGCTCGCGGGCGGGCAGGATGCCGAGGGCCAGTTCCGGACCGCTGTCCAGGAACTGTTCGCAGGTGAGGTGGCCGAAGTCCGTCATGGCTTGTGGTGCCTGTCCCGGAGGGCGGCGCGGAGTTTTTCCACCGCGGTCCTGATGCGGCTCTTGGCGGTGCCGAGGGGTACCCGCTCGGCGTCCGCGACCTGCTGGGCGGTCATCCCGTAGATGCCGGCCATGACCACCGCCCGCGCCTGGTCGGCCGGCAGATCGGCGATGGCACCGCGCACCTCCGCGGATGTCTCGTCCGCGATCGCCTGCCGCTCCGGCGTCTGGGTGATGGTGTCGAGCAGCGGAGCCAGCTCCCCCGGGTCCATCGGAAGGGCCCTGCGGGAGCGTACGGCGTCGATCGCCAGGTTGTGCGCGATGGCCGTCAGCCAGGTGCGGACCGACCCGCGGCGCGAGTCGTAGATCTGGGCGTGCCGGCAGGCCTGTTCGAAGGTCTGCTGGGCGATGTCCTCGGCAAGCTGCTGGTCACGGGTCACCGTGATCGCCACCCCGAAGACCTTGTGCTGGAACCGGCGGACGAACGCGACAGCGAGCTCGGGATCGTCGGTCATGAGGCCCGCGACCAAGGCGTCATCGGGCAACTGATCCAACGGGAGTCCCGCCCGGTCCATGTCTTTACTACGTATCACCTCGCGCGAGGGATTGCCTGCGGTGCCGACGGTCCGCACGAGGCGGTCCGCGACGGACGGGTTCATCACGGACGGCTTCACCACAGGCGGGTCCGCACGCAGCGGACCGCAACGAGGCGGACCGCAACGGACGGCCTCACTCGGCGGCCGAAGGCGGCGGGACCCAGCGCCGGTGCTGCGGCAGCGAATCGTCGAGGGCGGCGGTGAGTTCGCCGACCGTGGGGCGGGCGGCCGGGTCCGGTTCCAGGCAGCCGTCGATCGCCGCCGCCAGCCCGTGCGGCAGGCGTCGGCGGGTCCCGACCGGCGCGGCACGTTCCTCAAGCTGCGGGTACCAGCCGTCCGGGCCGGCCGAGTCCCCGCCGCCCTCGCCGCGCGCCGGGCTCTCCCGGGGCACCGACGCGTCCCGCGCCGACCCCTCGCGCCGGTCCGCGGTCTCGCCGGTCTCGCCGGTCTCGCCGGGCCCAGCGGTCTCGCCGCTGTCGAACAGTGCGTCGCCGGTGGCGGCCTCGTACAGCGTCACGCCGATGCCCCACACGTCCGCTGCGGGCGCGAGCGGCCCCCCGCTCGCCTGCTCGGGAGCGAGGTAGCAGAAGGTTCCGAGCCCCGGAGGGGCCGGCCCGGGTGGGCGCGCGATGCTGAGGTCGAGCACCTTGGCGTGCCGGCAGTCGATCACGACGTTGGACGGCTTGATGTCCAGGTGCAGCAGCCCCTGACCGTGCAGGTAGTGCATCGCGGAACACAGATGCAGGCCGAGCAGGGCGAGATCGGCGGCGGACGGCCGACGCCGCAGCCGGTGGATGAGGTGCGACAGCGTCTCCCCGGTCAGCGTCTCCAGCACGACGATCGGCTCGGGCGTCTCGACGGTCTCGTACCCGCGGACCAGGTGCGGATGGGTGAACGCCTGAAGCCAGCGGCCCTCCCGCAGCAACCGGTCGCGCAGCCGCTGCTCGTGCCGGCGGTCCGGGCGCACCATCTTCACCACACACCGGCAGTCCCGTACCTCGCTCCAGGCGTCGTACACGTCGAGCCAGCCGGTCCGGTCCAGGTGCGCGAGGATCTCATAGCCCGGCGTCGGCCTGGTACCCGCCTCCAGGGGCGCAATCGGCGGGGCCGCATCGGAGGGCTGACGCCCGAGCTCCCGGAGTGGGCGGCCGGAGGACGAGGCCACTCCCGGAGGGAGCGAGCAGGAAGACCGACCAGCGGCCGTGGCGTGGCTCACCAGTGCACCTCCGCATCGGGTGCGGGACCCGCGGGTACGGGGCCGGGGCCGGCCGCCGCGGGGCCGGTCGCCGCGTGCAGCCAGTACTGCCGGGCGTAGATCCCCCCGTACCCGATCAGCTCGTGGTGCGTGCCGCGCTCGGCGACCCGGCCCCGGTCCAGTACCACGATCTGCGTCGCCTCACGGACGGTGAGCAGGTTGTGGGAGATGACGATCGTGGTCCGACCGGCCATCAGCCGGCGCAGCGGTTCCATGATCCGCCACCCGGACTGGGCGTCCAGACCGGTGGTCGGCTCGTCGAGGAGCAGTACGGGCGCGTCCCGGACCATCGCGCGGGCGATGGCCAGGCGCTGGCGCTGTCCGCCGGACAGCAGCCGACCGCGCTGGCCCACGTCGGTGCCGTAGCCCTCCGGAAGCTGAAGGATGAAGTCGTGCGCGTCGGCGGCGCGGGCCGCCGCGACGATCTCCGCCTCTGTCGCGTCCGGCCGGCCGTAGCCGATGTTGTCCCGTACGGTGCCGTGCAGGACGAGCGTCTCCTGGAGCACCACCGCGATGTTGTCCCGGAGCTCGGACAGCCGCAGGTCCCGCAGGTCGATCCCGTCGAGGCGCACGGCCCCGCGGTCCGGGTCGTAGAACCGCAGCAGCAGCTTGGCGGCCGTCGACTTGCCGGCACCGCTCGCCCCGACCACCGCCAGTACCTCGCCGCATCCCGCCTGGAACGACACGTCCGAGAGCGCGGGCCGCGCCGTGTCCGGGTAACCGAAGGACACACTGTCGAACTCCACCGCGCCCCGGGCACGCCCGATCCGCCGGGGGGTGGCGGCATCGGCCACCTGGGGCCGCTGGTCGAGCAGCTCGATGATCCGCTCCGCGGAGGCAGCGGCGGCGTAGAAGGTGTTGCTGAGCCGGGACAGGTCGCGGATCGGGCTGTAGAGCCTGCTCAGCAGCGCGAGAAAGACCATCAGTCCGCCCAGTGTGAGCTGACCCTGCGCCAGCTTCCACGTCCCCAGCCCCATGACGGCCAGGGCGCCGACGACCTCGATGAGCTCGACGAGGGGTGCGAACAGGCTTCGGATCCGGGTCGAGGCCATGGCCGCCCGGAACCTGCCCAGGTTCTCCCGCTCGAACCGGCGGCGCTCCCACCCCTGCCGGTTGTAGGCCTGTACCAGAGCGATGTTGCCGAGGGCCTCCTCGGTGATCGCGCTGATCGAGCCGCTGCGCCGGCGCCGCTCCCGGGACGCGGCCTTGACCTTCCGGGAGAAGTGCCGGGCGGCGAGCCAGAACAACGGCGCGATGACGAGCGCGACGAGGGTCAGGTCCCACTGCAGGTAGATGAGCAGACCGACGAAGACGCCGAGCTGGATGACGTAGTAGAGCGCGTTCGCCACCCCTGAGAGCAGAAACGTCTCGACCGCGTCGACATCCCCGGTCAACCGGAACATCACGTCCCCCAGACGCCGCCGGTCGAAGAAGCCGAGGGAGAGGTTCTGGACATGCCGGAAGATGTCCGCTCGAAGATTCAGCAGGAAACGCTCGCTGACCCAGGTGGACGTCATGTCGTCGGCGAAG
This sequence comes from Streptomyces sp., assembly GCF_036524955.1. GTDB lineage: Bacteria > Actinomycetota > Actinomycetes > Streptomycetales > Streptomycetaceae > Actinacidiphila. Next base: position 468 of record NZ_DATDBG010000086.1, on the reverse strand, counting down.
CCGAGCACGCCGAGGCCGAGTGTCAGCCCGGCATACGCGAGGGCGATCGGCAGGAAGGGACTCAGATCTCGCGGAACGAGTACCTCGTCCACCACGATCTTGAAGAGCCAGATCTGGAGGCCGTCGAGGGCGGGGCCGACGATGCTGAAGACGAGGATCGGGATGAGCCAGCGACGGCCGCCGCGGGTGTAGGGCCAGAAGCGCCGGAACACCGCCCGCATCGGGACAGCGGGCGCGGCGGCGACGACCTGGTCGGGGTCTTCGGCCACCGACAGCAGTCGCCGCAGCGCGGACCGGACGACATGCGTCATCCCATGCGTTTCCCTACCGCGGACCGCGGGACGGCCGCGGCGGGCCGGAAGCGAGCTCCCGGCCGCCTGGCCGACCAGCGCGTGGAGTCAGTGCCCGTGGCTGGTGGTGGTGTGGCGACGACGCCTGACAGTGAGGATGTAGGTAGATGGCACCGCT
>NZ_DATDBG010000085.1:0-2857 GCF_036524955.1 Streptomyces sp. | reverse complement strand
CCCTGGTCGGTTCGAACGCCTCGTAGAGCGACCCGATGCCGTGGGTGTTGAGGTTGTCCATGACCAGCACCACGGTCTCGGCGTCGGGATAGTCGAGGGTGAGCAGCCGCTCGACCTGGTGGGCCCTGTCGATCCTGGTCCGCTGCGGCTGGGCGTCCACGTGACGCCAGCCGCGCAGCGGCTCGACCCAGACGAAGATCGAGCAGGTCCCGTGCCGGACGTACTCGGAGTCCACCTGCAGATCTGAGCCGGGGCTGGCGGGGAGCGGGTCGCGGGCGTGGCCGAGCAGCTGGAACGGTTTCTCGTCTGATGTGAAGCCTTCGGTTATGTGAAGGTGTCGGTGTTTGCGCTGGTGGGGGCCTCGGGTGGGCCTGGTTTCTTCGCATAACAGTGGCTCAGATTGCTTGACGGAGCCAGGTGAGCAGGTCCTGCCGAGAGGCCTGGTCATACCGGCTGGGCCCGAGGGTGTGCGCAGCAGCTGCTTCGATGGCTTGGCGCTTCATCTCTGGGTTGGCTTTGGCGTAGACCTCGGTTGTGACGATGGAGGCGTGCCCGAGGATGTCGCGGATGTAGATGAGGTTGACTCCGTTTTCCAGCAGGTGCATCGCCTTTGAATGACGCAGCATGTGGGGGGAGACCTTCTCGGGCACGAGTTCGGGCCGTTCGGCGTGCGCGGCGTGTGCGCATCTGGCCAGGATGTAGGCGGCACCGGCGCGCCCCAGCTGTTCTCCGGCCCTGTTGGTGAATACGGGCCCGGTCGGATCGTGGGGAAGGGCGCGGACGTGCTGGGTGAGGATCTGCGCCGCCTGTGGAGTCAGTGGCACGACGCGGGATTTGCGGCCCTTCCCGGTCAGGGTGGCGCTGGCGGGTCTGTCGAGGTGAAGGTCCCTGACCGACAGGTCGCAGGCCTCCTGGACTCTGGCGCCGGTGTCGTAGAGCGTCGTCAGCAACGCCAGGTCGCGTGGTCCGCGACGTCTGGCGTGCTCCAGCAGCAACCCGACCGCTTCCACGGGCAGGTAGCCGATAGCCGGCTCCGGGGCCTGGGCGGCTTTGACGCCCAGGACCTGCTGGGCTTGTGCGACCTGCTCGGGGGCCTGGGACTGGACGTAACGGAAGAACGACTTCAACGCGGCCAGGCGTTGGTTGGCGGTGGCGGTAGAGCATTGTCGGTCGGTGCGCAGCCAGCCGAGGAAGGACGCCACGTTCGGCGCGGTGAAGTCGACGAAGGAGACCTTGTCCGGCGGGGTCGCTTGCTGTTGGTCCATGAACCGCAAGAACAACGTGAACGCGTCCCGGTAGGAAGACACGGTATGTCGGGAGCAGGCACGGGTGACGGGGAGGTAGATGGTGAGGAACTGGGCGAGCGTGTCGGCAAACGGTCGGGCGGCGGCCATCTCACACCGTCCCGTGCGGGAAGACGTCCGCGTAGGTGTGGGCCATGGCCTGCTCGATGCCGGCCCAGGCCGACGGATCGAGGCGCAGGTAGTACTCCGCGGAGATGATGTCGGCGTGTCCCATGTAGGTGGCCAGCAACGGCAGCGCCGCGTAGACGTCCACCCCGTCGGCCTGCATCTTCGCCAGGCAGGCCACCGCGTAGGAATGGCGAAGGTCATGGGCGCGAGGAGCGCGGCCGGTGGCCGTGGTGACACCCGCTTCGAGCATCAGCCGCTGAAGGTGCGCGGTGGCCGAGCAGGGGTTGTAGCCCCTGCCCCGCGGGGACGGGAAGAACCACGCCTGGGGATCCTCGAGGACAAGGCCGACAGCGTCCGCGTAGTGGTGGGCGTGCGCCGCCAGGGACTGCGACATCGGCACCAGTCGGGTCCGGTTGTGCTTGGCCTTGCGGACGGTGATCACTCCCTGGGCCAGGTCCACGTCGCCGACCCGCAACGACAATGCCTCCCCGATCCGCAGCCCGCAGCACCACAGGAGGCGGACGAGCATCGCGTAGACCGGCTGGGTCTGCGGCCCGCACCGCGACGCCGGTCGGGCGTCGGCGCACGCGATCACCCGGGCCATCTCCTCGGCGGTGACGATCCGGGGCGTGAACGAGCGGAACTGGCGCGGCTGCGAGCGTTCCGGCAGCACCCACGCCTCGATGCCCTTCCATCGCAGGAACAGGGCGAACTGGCGGGCGATCCCCCGCCTGCCAGCGGCAGAGCCGGCGGACTCTGCGTCGCGGGGCCGGGCGAACTCTTCGGCCGCGGCCCTGGGCAGCACCCGCTGGTCGGGAGCCCGCCCGGCCAGGAATCTCGACAGGCGCCGGACCAGGTAGAGCCGGCTGTCGGGGTAGACGTAGCCGAGGTTCCGCTTGTAGTCGACGTACTCGCTGAACAGCTCGGGGAACGCCCCGTCCGCGGTGATCTCAGCGGCCATCGGGCACCTCCAGCGCCAACGGGCGCAGGTGGGCGACGTCCACCCGCAGATACCGGCGGGTGGTGTTCGCGTCGGCGTGCCCCAGCACCGCGCCGATCACCGGGTAACCAATGCCGGACTCGAGCATCCCGACCGCCGCGGAGTGCCGCAGGGCATGCAGCCCCCGGTGTCGCTCGGACATCTCGACCCCTGCCCGGGCGAAGCACCCGGACACCACCTGGTGGAAGTGGTTCCCCGCCGCCGGCGGCTGCAGAGGTGCCCTGCGGCGCAGGAACACGTGCGGGTCCTCGACCTCGGGCCGCTCGTTCTTCCAGTAGTCGATGATCGCCAGAGCGCATTCATCGGGAAGTGGCAGGTCGAGGCGTCGACCAGTCTTGCGCTGGACCAAGGACAGTCGCCGGTTCGCCCAGTCGATCTGGTCGAACTGCAGTCCCTTGATGTCTCCCGACCGCAGCCCGAGCAGCGCGGCGAGCAGCATCACCGC
>NZ_DATDBG010000084.1:0-98766 GCF_036524955.1 Streptomyces sp. | reverse complement strand
CACCGTCTACGTCTCCGCCGAGGAACTGATGGACCTGGAGCACGCGCGCCTGGTACTGCGCGGCGAGCACGGCCTGGCCATCGACCGTGGACGCATCGTCCGCGAAGCCGTCGCCGTCGTCCTCGCCGACCTCGAATCCCGCGGTGACGCCAGCATCCTGGTACGGCGCCTGCGGGGTCGCTGAGTCCGGCGTTTCGCGGACCGCATCGAGGGACCCCGGGCGCGGTCACCAGGCCCCCGGACCGGGGCAAGGTAGCCTGCCGTCCTCACCCCCGCACCCTGGACCGCGATGCCCACCACACCCGATCCCCGCCGCCCCCGCCGCCACCTGGGCTCCGGCCCCGCGGCCGCCGAGCCCTCGCGGGTCGCTCCGGAACCCGAGGTGCCCGCCGGTGCGGGGGGCGTGAGCGCGGCGCCCTCCGGTACTGGGACCGGGGCCGAGCCGGGCCCGCCCGTGGCGGTGACCGAGGTGCCGGCAGACGCGGGAGGCGCGGGCGAACCGCCCTCGGCCGGGTCGGTGGGCGGCGGCCCCGGGGTGCCGGAGCCGAGCCCATGGATGCGGCCGGAGACCCGCGCGCCGGACGCGGCGGCCACCGCGGTGGTGAGGGCACCGCGGTCCGCAGCCGAGGGGGAGCCGTCGGCGGCGGCGACCGGACCGGCGCCGCCGGTCGGGGGCGAAGCCCGGGAGGCGGTCGGACCGGCCGAGCCCGGTGAATCTCCCGAGTCCGCCGAACCGCGCGGGCCCGGTGAGGCCGCCGAATCGCCCCAATCCTCCGGGTCGCCGGAGTCCCCCCGGTCCCCGGAATCCCCCGACTCCGCCGAGGGCAATCGCTTCACCGTGCGGCTGGCGAACTTCGAGGGGCCGTTCGACCTGCTGCTGCAGTTGATCTCGAAGCACAAGCTGGACGTCACCGAGGTCGCGCTGTCCAAGGTGACCAATGAGTTCATGGCGTACATCCAGGCGATGGGCCCGGACTGGGACCTGGACCAGACGACCGAGTTCCTGGTGGTGGCGGCCACGCTGCTGGATCTGAAGGCCGCGCGGCTGCTGCCCGCCGCCGAGGTGGAGGACGAGGCGGACCTGGCGCTGCTGGAGGCCAGGGACCTGCTGTTCGCGCGCTTGCTGCAATACCGCGCGTACAAGCGGATCGCCGCGATCTTCGCCGAGCGGCTGGAGAACGAAACGCTGCGCCACCCGCGTACGGTGGGCCTGGAACCGCACCACGCCGAGCTGCTCCCCGAAGTGGTGCTCAGCGTCGGACCGGAGCGGTTCGCCCGGCTTGCGGTCAAGGCCATGCAGCCCAAACCGAAACCACAGGTGTACGTCGACCACATTCACGCGCCGCTGGTCAGCGTCCGGGAGCAGGCCGAGCACGTGATCGCGCTGCTGAGCGAGCTGGGCGAGGCGAGTTTCCGGCAACTGACCGCCGACGCCGCCGACACGCTCACCGTCGTGGCCCGCTTCCTCGCCCTGCTGGAGCTGTACCGGGAGAAGGCGGTCGCGCTGGACCAGGAGGAGGCGCTGGGCGTGCTCCGGGTCCGGTGGACCGGCGCCGCCGCGGGCTCCGCCGTACCGCTGGTGACCGACGAGTTCGACCAGGAAGCCGCGCAGACCGAGCAGACCGCGGGAACCAAGCAGGCCGGAGGGACCAAGCAGGCCGCGAAGGCCGCGTCCGGTCCCGGCCCGGCGGACCCGGACCCCGACCGCAGTACGAACCGGGCCGCGACCCCGGGTACCGACCGGGCCACCGGCCCGGGCACGAAGGGAGAGCAGCGATGACCGACGTGGCCGACCTCGCCGGGACGGCAGCCGCACTGGACCCCGGAGCCGCCGGCCGCGGCGACCCCGCGCCGGCCGGCCTGCTCGACGCCGCGACCGCCGGGCTGCAGCTCAAACCGGCGCTGGAGGCGGTGCTCATGGTGGTGGACGAGCCCGCCACCGAGGAGCAGCTGGCCAAGGTGCTGGACCGGCCGCGCCGCGCGATCGGCAGGGCACTGCGCGAGCTGTCCGACGACTACACCCGCGAGGGCCGCGGCTTCGACCTGCGGCTGGTGGCCGGCGGCTGGCGGTTCTACACCCGGCCGGCCTTCGCGCCCGCCGTGGAGAAGTTCGTCCTCGACGGCCAGCACGCCCGGCTCACCCAGGCCGCGCTGGAGACGCTGGCCGTGGTCGCGTACCGGCAGCCGGTCAGCCGTTCCCGCGTCTCGGCGGTCCGCGGGGTCAACTGCGACGGCGTGATGCGTACGCTGCTCCAGCGGGGTCTGGTCGAGGAGGGTGGGACGGAACCCGAGACAGGTGCGATCCTGTACAGGACGACGAACTACTTCCTGGAACGTATGGGCCTGCGCAGCCTCGACGAGCTGCCGGAGCTCGCCCCGTTCCTGCCGGAGGCGGACGCGGTCGAGGCGGAGTCCCAGGAAGGGCTTCCGTCGTTCGACCCGGACGCGCCGGACGAGACGCCCACCACAGCGAACACGGACACTTGATGCGAAGCAGTGACAGGAACAGCGGCGGCAACCGGAACCCCCGGGGCAGCGGCGGCGGAGCCGACCGGCGCGGGGGCGGTGGTGCGGACCGGCGTGGCGCCGGCGGCGACCGGCGTGGCACGGGTGCCCAGGACCGGCGTGGCTCCGGCGCCCAGGACCGGCGCGGGGGCGAGGGGCCGGAGCGCCCCCGCAAGCCGCGCCCCGAGGAGCGCCGGTACGACGTCGGCACCACGGGCCAGTCCGGCGCGAACAAGCCCGGCGGCATGCCCCGCACCAAGGGCACCACCGGCAAGCCGACCGGCAACCGCGGCCGGGGGACCGTACCCGGCAGGCCCCGCGAGCTGGACGCGCAGATCGAGGAGCGCAACCGCGAGCGGCACAGCAAGCCGCAGCCCAAGCTGCCCAGGACCTTTCCGGGTGCCGAGCAGGAGGGTGAGCGGCTGCAGAAGGTGCTGGCCAGGGCCGGTATGGGTTCGCGGCGGGCGTGTGAGGAGCTGATCGAACAGCGGCGCGTCGAAGTCAACGGGAAGGTGGTCACCGAGCAGGGCCTGCGGGTCGACCCGGCGAAGGACGAGGTGAAGGTGGACGGGCTGACCGTGGCCACCCAGTCGTACCTCTTCTTCGCCCTCAACAAGCCCGCGGGCGTCGTCTCCACGATGGAGGACCCGGACGGGCGGCAGTGCCTCGGGGACTACGTGACCAACCGGGAGACCCGGCTCTTCCACGTCGGACGGCTCGACACCGAGACCGAGGGCCTGATCCTGCTCACCAACCACGGCGAGCTCGCGCACCGCCTCACGCACCCGCGCTACGGCGTGCAGAAGACGTATCTCGCCGCGATCCAGGGGCCGTTGCCGCGCGACCTCGGCAAGCGCCTGCGTGACGGGATCGAGCTGGAGGACGGCTGGGCACGCGCCGACCACTTCCGCATCGTGCAGAACACCGGCAAGAACTACCTGGTCGAGGTCACCCTGCACGAGGGCCGCAAGCACATCGTGCGCCGCATGCTCGCGGAGGCCGGCTTCCCGGTGGACCGGCTGGTCCGCACCAGCTTCGGCCCGATCCCGCTGGGCGACCAGAAGTCGGGCTGGCTGCGCCGCCTCACCAACACGGAGGTCGGCATGCTGATGCGCGAGGTGGACCTGTAGGCCGGCGCCGAACTCCGGTACCGGGTCACGGGCGTTGGGCCGGCTCCGGTACGGGGCCGGCGGCGGCGCCCGCCCCGCCGCCCGCCGCTGGTACGGTCCCGGCGGCGTTCGTCCCGCTGCCCGCCACTGGTGCGGCGGCGTTCGCGCCCGTCCCGCTGCTTGTCCCTGGTGCGGCGACGGCGGCGATTGACCCGGTGTCCGCACCCGGTACGGGGACTGCCGCGGTTCCGGGCCCGCTGCCCGTGCCCGTGCCGATCGCGGTGGAGGCCGAGACCTGGCGCACCCGGATCAGGAAGTCCTGGACCCGGCCGCGGTCCGGCTCCGCTGGCAGTGGGGTGCGGCCGACCGCCGCGTCCGTCTCCTCGTGCAGGGTACGCATCCAGCTCCGCACCTCCTCCCAGGACAGTTCGCCGCGCTTCACGGCGAGCAGCCGGTCGCGGTGATCGCCGACGTCGATGGTCAGGCGGCCGGTGCGCAGCAGATCGCGGCAACTGATCAGTAATCGCAGCAGATGCATCGCGTGCTTCCAGCGCGGCCGGCCCTGGCTGCGCAGGTCGGCCTCCAGCCGGCTCAACTGCTGCGCCGCGTATCCGCGGAAGGTCGACTCGGCCTGACGGGACAAGAAGGCGTCCCGCAGGTCCAGCAGTTCACGCCCGACCGGGTCCACGTGCTCGACCAGCGGCGAGTGCAGGCACTCCAGCAGGTTCGGATTGGCCCGCAGCGCCAGCGCGCAGAACCGCTCCAGCTCCCAGGAGAACTGCTCGTCCCGCGGCCCCGTCACATGCGTCGGCGGCTTCTCGAACCGCCAGAACATCGGCGTGGGCGCCACGTAGACCCCGCGCCGGTCGGTGTCACTGGCGTCCGTGGCCAGACCGAAGGCGCGCGAACCCATGACGCAGGCATAGACCGTGTGATCCCTGACGAGGCCGTGCCCCAGCGAGTCGCGCATGGGGGCGATTATCGTCATGAAGTGCTACGGCCGCCGGAGTTTTTGCGCTTCGGACGGTGATCGCCGGGATTCCTGGAGTGACGGCCTGCGCGGTGCCCCCGGTACCCCCGCGGGCCACGGGGTGCGTCTCGTCCTGCGGGCGCCCGGCCCGCGCCCGCCCCGGCGGTCACTACCCTGGTCGGCACAGACCGACCGCAGGACCACCGCAGGACCGCGCAGCACGAGGAGCGAGTGACGTGGACCGACCCCGTAAGGCCCGCAGGGCTCGTCCCGCTCCCAGGGGCGGGTCCGCGCGGTCCGCGGCAACGGCGACCGGGGTGAGCGCCCGGTGAGGACCGCCCTCGTTATCGGAGCCGGCCTGATGGGCACGTCCGCCGCGCTCGCCCTCACCTCGCGCGGCGTGGACGTCCACCTCACCGACCACGACGACTCCACCGCCCGTACCGCCGAAGCGCTCGGCGCGGGCACCGCCGGGGTTCCCGGGGAGCCGGTCGACCTGGTGATCGTCGCCGTGCCGCCCGCCCACGTGGCGGCCACCCTCGCCGACGCGCTGCGGCGCGGCCTCGGCCGCGGCTACCTCGACGTGGCCAGCGTCAAGGGCGGCCCGCGCCGCGAACTGGAAGCGCTCGGCTGTGACCTGACCCGCTACATCGGCACCCACCCGATGGCCGGCCGCGAGCGCTCCGGCCCGCTGGCCGGCACCGCCGACCTCTTCGAGGGCCGCCCCTGGGTGCTCACCCCGACCCCGGGCACCGACACCGAGGTGCTCAACCTCGCCCTGGAACTGGTCGCCCTGTGCCGGGCCGTCCCCGTCGTGATGGACGCCGACGCGCACGACCGCGCGGTGGCCCTCGTCTCGCACACCCCGCAACTGGTCTCCAGCATGGTCGCCGCCCGCCTCGAGCACGCCGACGACGCCGCGGTCCGGCTCTGCGGGCAGGGCATCCTCGACGTCACCCGGATCGCCGGGTCCGAGCCCGGCATGTGGATGGACATCCTCGCAGCCAACCCCGGCCCGGTCGCCGACGTCCTCGCGGACCTCGCCGCGGACCTCGCCGAGACGGTCGCCGCGCTGCGCGCCCTGCAGAGCGCCGACGACGACAAGCGCCGCGGCGGCGCGGCCGGCGTCGAGGACGTCCTGCGCCGCGGCAGGGCGGGCCGCGCCAAGGTCCCCGGCAAGCACGGTGCCGCCCCGAAACCGTACGAGACCGTCGCCGTCCTCATCGGCGACCAGCCGGGCGAACTGGCCCGCCTCTTCGCCGAGGCGGGTGCGGCCGGCGTCAACATCGAGGACGTCCGGATCGAGCACTCCACCGGCCAGCAGGCGGGCGTCGTCCAGCTCATGGTCGAACCCCGCTCGGCCACGGTCCTCACAGCGGCCCTGCGGGAGCGGGGCTGGGCGCTGCGGCAGTAGTCACTCGGGCTTCCTGCTCACTTGCTCCGCGGACGGCCTCGTTCCTCGGCCGGCCACTGCGCGAGTTCGTGCGTCAGCCCTCGGCTGGTCCAACCTGCTCACCGTGAGGGGGCTGAACAGTCGGAGGCCACTCCGCCGGACGGGGACCGGCGCAGCCCGGCGTCAAAGATGGGGTGGCGTGACGTCACCCGCCTGGCCGGTAACCTTGGGGGATGGCATCCGGCGTCCGCCGGCCCGCCCGTCCCCCGCTACCGCGTTCGCGGCTCGCACGAGGAAGGCTCTCCGCTGTGGTAAATCCGGTGATCGTCGCCATCGACGGCCCCTCCGGCACGGGCAAGTCGAGCACTTCCAAGGCGGTCGCCGCCAAGCTCGGGCTGAGCTACCTGGACACCGGCGCCCAGTACCGGGCCATGACCTGGTGGATGCTGAACAACGGCGTGGACGTCGACGACGCGGTCGCCGTCGCCGACGCGGCGGGCAAGCCGGTGATCGTCTCCGGCACCGACCCCGCCGCACCGGCCATCACGGTGGACGGCGAGGACGCCTCCGGGCCGATCCGCACCCAGGAGGTCACCGCCGCGGTGAGCGCGGTGAGCGCGGTGCCCGAGGTGCGGGCCAGGATGGTCGAGGTGCAGCGCGCCGCCGCGACGTCGTCCGACGGGATCGTCGTGGAGGGGCGTGACATCGGCACCACCGTCTTCCCCGAGGCCACCGTCAAGATCTTCCTCACCGCCTCCCCGGAGGCCCGCGCCGCCCGCCGCAGCGGCGAGCTGAACGGCGCGCAGAGCGTCGCGGACACCCGGGCCGCGCTGATCAAGCGGGACGCGGCCGACTCGGGCCGCACGACCTCTCCACTGGCCAAGGCCACCGACGCGGTCGAGGTCGACACCACGCAGCTGTCCCTCGAGCAGGTCGTCGAGCGCGTCGTGACACTGGTCGAGGAGAAGCGAGACACCCGGTGACCTCCCAGCTCGGCCCGGTGCCGGGCGCCCGGTCCTGGTCCGCGTCCGGAAAGCGGTCCGCGACGGTCGCGAGCGAGCGCGGCGCGGCCGTCGGCCGCCGGATCGGCGTCGGGTTGATGCACGGCCTGTGGCGGCCCCGGGTGCTCGGCGCCTGGCATGTGCCCGCGCAGGGCGCGGTCATCCTGGCCGGCAACCACAGCAACAACATCGACGGTCCGATGCTTCTGGGCACGTCTCCCCGCCCGGTGCACTTCCTGGTGAAGAAGGAGGCGTTCATCGGTCCGCTCGATCCGTTCCTGCACTCCATCGGCCAGCTCCGGGTGGACCGCGAGAGCACGGATCGTACGGCGATAACCGCCGCGCTCGGCGTCCTGGAGCGCGGCGGGGTGCTGGGCATCTTCCCGGAGGGCACCCGGGGCGAGGGCGACTTCGCACGGCTGCGGTCCGGTCTGGCGTACTTCGCGGTGCGCTCGGGTGCCCCGGTCGTCCCGGTCGCCGTCCTCGGCAGCGCCCGCCGGGGCCGGCTGGTGTCCGCGCTGCCGCCGCTGCGCTCCCGGATCGACATCGTCTTCGGCGAGCCCTTCGAGGCCGGCGACCCGGGCGGGCGCCGCACTCGCGGCGCACTGGACGCCGCGACCGTACGGATACGGGAGCGGCTGACCGCGCACCTGGCCGAGGCCAGGCGGGCCACCGGCCGCTGACCGGCCGGTGCCGGAAACGAACCTCACGGTTGCCACCACACTGGGTGCCGGCAGCCACCACTGTTGATCGACGGAGAGACCTCATGGACCAGGGATACGAACACGGCGACAGCGACGCCCTCGGCGACGCCGAGTACGCCGAGTTCATGGAGTTGGCCGCGGAGGAGGGCTTCGACCTCGACGAGGTGGCCGACGACCTCGCGGCGGCCGGCCACGGCCCGCTGCCGGTGCTCGCCGTCGTGGGACGGCCGAACGTCGGCAAGTCGACTCTGGTCAACCGCATCATCGGCCGCCGTGAGGCGGTGGTCGAGGACAAGCCGGGCGTCACCCGCGACCGGGTGACGTACGAGGCGAACTGGAACGGCCGCCGTTTCAAGATCGTGGACACCGGCGGCTGGGAGCAGGACGTGCTCGGCATCGACGCCTCGGTGGCCGCGCAGGCCGAGTTCGCCATCGAGGCCGCCGACGCGGTGGTCTTCGTGGTGGACGCCACGGTCGGCGCCACCGACACGGACGAGGCGGTCGTCAAGCTGCTGCGCCGCGCCGGGAAGCCGGTGGTGCTGGCCGCCAACAAGGTGGACGGCCCGTCCGGCGAGGCGGACGCCGCGGTGCTGTGGAACCTCGGTCTCGGCGAGCCCTTCCCGGTCTCCTCGCTGCACGGCCGCGGCACCGGCGACCTGCTGGACGCCATCATGGAGGCGCTGCCCGAGGCGCCCGCGATGACCTTCGGCGACACCGTCGGCGGCCCGCGCCGGATCGCCCTGATCGGCCGCCCGAATGTCGGCAAGTCGTCACTGCTGAACAAGGTGGCGAACGAGGACCGGGTGGTCGTCAACGAGATGGCCGGCACCACCCGTGACCCGGTGGACGAGCTGATCGAACTCGGTGGTGTCACCTGGAAATTCATCGACACCGCGGGTATCCGCCGCCGGGTCCACCTGACCGAGGGCGCCGACTACTACGCCTCGCTGCGGACCGCGGCGGCCCTGGAGAAGGCCGAGGTCGCGGTCATCCTGATCGACGCCAGCGAGACCCTGGCCGAGCAGGACACCCGGATCATCTCGATGGCCGTCGAGGCGGGCCGCGCGGTCGTCGTCGCCTACAACAAGTGGGACCTGCTGGACGAGGAGCGCCGCTACTACCTGGAGCGCGAGATCGAGCGCGACCTCGTACAGGTGCAGTGGGCGCCGCGGGTGAACGTCTCGGCGCGCACCGGGCGGCACATGGAAAGGCTGGTTCCGGCGATCGAGACCGCGCTGGCGGGCTGGGAGACGCGGGTGCCCACCGGGCGGCTCAACGCGTTCCTCGGCGAGCTGGTGGCCGCCCACCCGCACCCGATCCGCGGCGGGAAGCAGCCGCGCATCCTGTTCGGGACTCAGGCGGGCACCAAGCCGCCGCGGTTCGTGCTGTTCGCCTCCGGGTTCCTGGAGGCCGGCTACCGGCGGTTCATCGAGCGGCGGCTGCGCGAGGAGTTCGGCTTCGCCGGGACGCCGATCCAGGTGTCGGTGCGGGTGCGGGAGAAGCGCGGCCGTAAGAAGTAGCGCGGTGCGGGTCGCTCCGGGCTACCGCCGGCGGTTGTCGGAGCGACCCGGGGGCAGGGCCGCCGGGCCGTTGTCGCGGTACCGGCCGCCCTGGTCGGACGACGGATACGGGCTGTGCCAGGCGGTGAACCCGTTGAACTGCAGCGACTCCTCGCCGCTGCGGTCGCCGGGCAGCGCGCGGAAGAGCCTGCGGTACTCGGAGCAGAGCGCGTCGTAGATCGGCGTGCCCGAGCCGCCGCCTCCCGCCGAGTCCTGCGCGGTGCGCATGGAAGGGATGTAGCGCTGGTACGGGGCCCCGGCGGAGGCTTCATAGGTGTGCACGTAACTGCCAACGAGGCGATGTCTTCCCGGGATGTGGGCCACATGGTTGAATCGCGCTTCCCCGTCCCGGGTCCACCCGGGTGGGGAAGCGCGGAGCGGACACAGCGAGGGGCGCGTACGCCCCGCGTACGCGCCCCTGAGCGGGCTGTGGGCCTCTTCCCGCCGGTCAGGTCCCCGCGAGCGGCATGGTGGCGGCCACCAGCCGGCCGCGTGAGCAGGCGCGCGCCAGCGCGTCCCGCATCAGGTCCTCGCGCGGCTGGCGGCCGATGGAGCCGGACGGGGCCGCGTACACGTACACCTCGTTGCCGCGCCCGACCGCGGCCCGCCAGCCGTCGCTGACCTGGAGCGGCTGGTGTGCCTGCCACCAGGCGGTGGCGGGGGCGCCGCCGGCGCCGGGCTGGAGCACGGCGTGCAGCTTGCCCATCGCCAGCAGCACCGACCAGCCGGGCAGCGGCGACGGCCGCGCGTCCAGATCGAGCTGCGGTACGAAGCCCTGCTCGATCAGCAGGGGCAGGAAGTCGTCGCCTCCGCCGGTGGCGCCGACCCGGGCGACCGGTCCGGTCGGCTCGACCACCAGGGCCGGGCGGAGCTGTTCCTCCACGATGATCAGCCCGCAGGTGATGCCCAGCACGGCCTGGCGGGGCGCGGGAACGGGCGCGCCCGCCGGGACCGGCGCCCCGCCGTCGTGCGCCGCCGGCGCGGGGCTCCCGGCCTCGTACCCGCCGGCGCCGAGGCTGCGCACCGCGCCCCGTACCTGCTCCTCCGCCACCGGAACCACCTGGGAGGGAATGCACGACGCGTGCGCGAAGGCGAGCACCGCGGTCTCGTCGCCCACGAAGAGCACGGTGCTGGTCCACTCCTGCCCGGTGTCGCCGGGGGTGCGGCAGGACGTGCAGTCGTACGTCCCCGGCGCGTTCTCACCGGTGAGGAGTCGCCTGGTCTCCTCCTCGCCGATCTCGGCTCGTACCTCGTTACTCACGTCGAGCATGGGCGCCACGGGAGTCTCCTTGGAAGTGCGGTGGGGCGGTCACGGTCGCGGTCGGCGGGGCCGAATGCCGGGCCTGTCCCGGCGCATAGTGACAACGGACGGTCTGTGGTGGGAGTCACGGTTTGTGGGGGACCGGATTCCGCTACCGGTCGCCGTCCGTAAGATTTCCTGACCGATGCTCACGCTGTGTCGAACTGACGTGTGGGCAAAGCGAGTTGCCGCTGTGAGGTGACTCACGGTTGGCGCCCGGATCATCCGTGTATGGACCGATACGGGAGCGCCGGAGTGGGGCCTTTCGGTGCGAACTACCAGCGGTAACATCGAACTGGCCTGCGGCGAAAAGGAATTGATTGCCCGCGGACCGCCCCACTGCCTAGATTCGCCCGCTGTGTGCAGAGTGCACCGCCCGGGTTCGGACGGGCGTCGTTCCGTGGGGGAACGGCGCCCGTTCTTGGTGTGTCAAGGGGGACAACCCGGGTCCGTGGAGAGGGAATCCATGGCCTTGAGCTGCAAGTACCGGCATACCGCGCTCCTCACCGGCGTCGCCGCCCTGGCACCCCTGGGCGTACTCGCCACGGCCGGCCAGGCATCGGCCGCCGACCGCGGAGTGTGGGACCGTATCGCGCAGTGCGAGAGCGGCGGGAACTGGCACATCAACACCGGCAACGGCTACTACGGCGGCCTCCAGTTCTCGGCCGGCACGTGGCGGTCCTACGGCGGCGGGCGGTACGCCCCGACCGCCGACCGGGCCACCCGCGAGCAGCAGATCGCGGTGGCGACCAGGGTGCAGCGCGCAAGCGGCTGGGGCGCGTGGCCGGCCTGCGCCCGCCGTGCCGGGGCGTACGGTTCCGCGCCCGCGGCGCCGGGTGCGGCGAAGACGACCGGCGCCCCGGCCGCGAAGAAGAAGACGACCGTGAAGCCCGCGAAGCGCCGGCCCGTCGTGGTGCACCGGACGATGGCGGCGCACCGGGTGCGGGAGACCGTACGGGCCGACCGCGCAGCGTCCCGTACGGCCCTGGCGGCGGCGGTCCGCGGCCCGGCCGTCCAGGCGCCCGCCGCGATACCGCGGTGGTGGCCCCACTGGTAGCGGCCGGCCCCCGCGACGGCGGCCCGGCGCTCTTCCGGAGTCGCGGGGCGAGCTGACACCCCGCCGGCCCCACCCGGGGTGGTCCAACCGGGTGGGGCACGCCGGGCGGTACGCCGCGTTGCCCGGGGTACGGGGTGGGGCTGTGCTTAGCGTGGCCCGATGATCGAACTATCGAACAATCGCCGCCCCCGTACCGCCGTCGCCGTACTCGCCGTGCTCGGCGCAGTCGCTCTGCTGCCGCTCACCACGACACCGGGGTACGCCGCGCAACCGCCTGCACGGCATACCGCCGCCCCGCCGGAACGTGCCCTGCCGGCCACCGGACACGGCGTCCGGACGGTCGGGGGCACCCCGCGGGCGGTGGCCTCGCAGTCGGTGGCCCGGGACGTGTGGGACCAGATCGCCCTGTGCGAGAGCAGCGGTGACTGGCACATCAACACCGGCAACGGCTACTACGGCGGCCTCCAGTTCTGGCAGCCGACCTGGGTGCAGTTCGGCGGCCTCGCCTACGCCAGCCGCGCCGACCTGGCCACGCCGGAGGAGCAGATCGCGGTCGCCGAGAAGGTGCTGCTCGTCCAGGGCTGGAACGCCTGGCCGGTCTGCTCCCGCAGGCTCGGCCTGACCGGCGGCCAGGTGCACCTCACGCACATCGTCAGGGTCGGCGAGTCGCTGTCGGCCATCGCCCAGGACTACGGCGTCGACGGCGGCTGGTCGGCCTTGTACAAGGGGAACAAGGCGGCGGTCGGCGCCGACCCCGACCGTCTGGCCATCGGCACCGTCCTGACCATCTCCTGACGGGCGGCCCGCCCCGGACGGCGGATCCACGCGGCAGGCCGACCCGCCCGGGAAGGCGGACGGCCGCCGACGAACCGGCCCGCCCCGGCCGGCGGACGCCCGGCGGGCCGCGCGGGTGCTGCCGGGGTCGACGGCCAGGCTCCCGCCGACCCCGCGCACGCGCCGCCCCGCGGGCCGGGACCGGACGCGCCCTCCGCGTTTTCCTCCCGGCGGCCGGTCTGCCGGGAGTGGCGGCGTGAAAGGCCCGCCGCCGCGGCTTTGCGTGCCTCGGGGAATGGGGTGACCCGGGGCGCGCGGAGATGATGCGCGGCACCTGTGCGTACGGACATTTCAGTGACCAAACGGTCCGCGGCCGAATACGGTGGCGGGTATGGCGCCGCAACCGAACTTCCCCGGCAGCAATCCGCACGACGACCTGGACGCGTATCTCGGTCTTGAACAGGCCGAGGCCGAACGGCGGGCCCGCGAGCGCGGCTGGACCACCGTGCGTAGCCTGCCGCCCGGGGCGGTGGTGACGATGGAGTACCTGGCCGGGCGGCTCAACTTCACCGTGGACGAGGGCCGGGTCCAGCGCTCCTGGATGGGCTGAGCGGCGCCGGCCGGCGGCTGCCGGCCGGGTTGCCCAGGGCGTCGGCCGAGGTGGTCAGGGAGTCGGCGGCGGTGGTGGCGCCGGTGCGGACGCTCGCGCAGATGATCTCCCGGCCGGGCTCGCCCTCCTCCGCGCCGCGCTGCGCGATCAGCGCCGGACGGGCCGGCGCGGAGACCGGTGCCACCCGGCCGAACCGCTCGCTCCGGCGGGTCCAGGCGGTGGTGAGGAACTCCTCGATGCGGGCCATCACCGGTTCGAACCACGGCAGCGCCAGCAGGATCAGCAGTCCTGCGGCCCAGCCGAGCAGCACGTCGCTGACCCAGTGCGTACCGAGGTAGACCGTGGTCGCGCCCACCCCCAGCGAAAGCAGTGCGCTGGCCACCGAACCCAGTCGCCGGGCCTGCGGGGTGGTCGCGAGATACGCCAGAACGCCCCAGGTCACCACCGCGTTGGCGGTATGTCCGGAAGGAAATATATCCCCACCGGCGAACATTTCGGACGAGCCGACCGTCGTCGCGTAATGCGGACCGAGCCGGCCGAGGCCGTATTTCACGGCTCCCACGGTGACGTTGAGCAACAGCAGCGCGGTGCCGAGCACCAGCAGCGGGTGCAGGGTGCGGTGCCGCCAGGCGCGCCAGCCGAGCCAGGCGAGCACCATCACCGCGGTCGGACCGCGCTGGCCGAGCACCACGAAATAGTCAAGATACGCATGGATTTGCGGCCATTGCTTGTAGGGGCGCCACAGCATGACCTGCCAGTCGAGCGTCACCAGCTTGGAGGTGGTGAGGACGCCCGCGACGATCGCCACGTAGACCGCGAGGGTCAAGCCGAACAGCCACTCGCGTGTTCGGCTCATCCGCGGCTGATCCGGGGTGGTCGGGCGCTCCGCCGTGTGGTGGAGGCTCTCATCGATACGCACTCGATCGACGTTACAGCGTGTGACAGCACAGTTCGGCTGAACGGACTGCTTTGTAATGACGATGTGATGTGGAGTGCGTCTCACCCGCCCTTCGGGAGCCCGATCGGGGCAAATGCGGAAACCGCTGGAGTTTGTGTTCAGGTGCTCATACTCACATCGGCGTCTTCTTATTTAGCGCTTATTTCCATCTCCTTTCTCTCGTGTTTCCCGTCCGGTGGCCGGGACGCCATGTCCGGCCCGGGACCAGGCAGTGGTGAGCCGGGCCACAGGAACGCGCCGCGAACTCGCGTACGCTGTCTTCTCACTCGTTCGTGGAGGTATGCCTATGACGCGGCCGGCCAGCCGGTGGACCATCCTGGTCGTGCTCTGCGTCAGCCTGCTGATCGTCGCGCTCGACGCGACCGTGCTGCACGTGGCCGTCCCCGCGCTCACCGAGGACCTGCGCCCCGGCGCCCAGGACCTGCTGTGGATCGTGGACGCCTATCCGCTGGTCGCCGCCTCGCTGCTGATCCTCTTCGGCACCCTCGGCGACCGCGTCGGGCGCCGCCGCGTGCTGCTCATCGGCTACGCGCTCTTCGGTCTGGCCTCCGCCGCCGCCGCGTTCGCGCCCACCCCGCACGTGCTGATCGCCGCGCGGGCGCTGCTCGGCGCGGGCGGCGCCATGATCATGCCCGCCACCTTGTCGATCCTCCGCCAAGTGTTCCCCGACCGGCGCGAGCGCGCCATGGCGATCGGCGTGTGGAGCGCGGTCGCCGCGGTCGGTGCCGCGGTCGGCCCGGTGCTCGGCGGCTTCCTGGTCGAGCACTTCTGGTGGGGCTCGGTCTTCCTGATCAACCTCCCCCTGATGGCCGTGATGCTCCCGCTCGGCCGCTGGCTGCTGCCCGAGTCGCGCGGCGGCTCCGACGGTCCCTGGGACGTGCTCGGCGCGGTCACCGCCGCCGGTGGCGTCCTCGGCATGGTGTTCGGCATCAAGCGGCTCGGCGGCGGCGCCGGCCTGATGGACGCCTCGGTGTGCCTGCCACTGCTGGCCGGCGCGGCCCTGCTGGCGTATTTCGTACGGCGCCAGCGCCGCCGCGAACACCCACTGGTCGACGTACGGATGTTCCAGCGGGTGGCCTTCTCCACCTCGGTCGGCTGCATCGTGCTGGCCATGCTCGCCCTGGTCGGCCTCGAACTCATCGCCGTGCAGTACCTCCAGCTCGTGCTGGGACTCAGCCCGCTGGAGACCGGGCTGCGGCTGCTGCCGCTGACCTTCGCCGCGATGGCCGCGGGCCTGGCCGGGTCCCGCATGCTGCACCGCTTCGGGCCGCGCCGGATGGTCGCCGCCGGCTTCGTGCTCACCGCGCTCGCCGTGCTCTCGCTGACCGCGATGGGCGGCGGGGACCGCCCGTGGCTGCTCACCACCGCCTTCGTCCTGCTGGGCTTCGGCCTGGAGACCACCCTGTTCGGTGCGTACGAGTCGATGCTCAGTGAGGCCCCGGCGGACCAGGCGGGCGGCGCGGCGGCGATCGGCGAGACCTCGTACCAACTCGGCGCCGGCATGGGCATAGCACTGCTCGGCAGTGTGATGAACGCCGCGTACGCGCCCCGTGCCGTCGGGGTCAGCGCCGCCGACAGTGCGGCGGCCGGGCAGTCGCTCGGCGAGGCGTACGGCATCGCCGACCGGCTCGGTGGCGGCTCCGGTGTGGCCCTGCGGCACGCAGCGCGGCACTCCTTCGTCTTCGGGATGCATCTGACGCTGCTGGTCAGCGCCGTCCTGCTGCTGGTCGGCGCGCTCGCCGCACTGCGGCTGCCCCGGGTCATGGAGTGCGGCCTGCGCGCCGACGCCGCGGCTCGGCCCGCCGCGACGGCGCGTGAGCTGGCCACTCCGGCGCGCCACGAAGCCGCGACGGCGCTGCGGTCTGGACGCGCGGCGGACTGAGCCGTAACGTCGGCGCCGAAACCGCGGGCCGCCGCCGGTTTCCGGCCCGGAGGTCCTGCCATGCCCGCATCCAAGCCGTCGTTCGACCCGTACGATCCGCTGGGCCTCGACGATCTGCTCACCCCCGAGGACCGGGCGGTCCGCGACACCGTACGGAACTGGGCCGCCGACCGGGTGCTGCCGCATGTGGCCGGCTGGTACGAGCGCGGCGAACTGCCCGTGATCCGCGAACTCACCCGCGAACTCGGCTCCCTCGGCGCGCTCGGCATGCCCCTGACCGGCTACGGCTGCGCGGGCGCGAGCGCCGTCCAGTACGGCCTGGTCTGCCTGGAACTGGAGGCCGCCGACTCCGGCATCCGCTCCCTGGTCTCCGTACAGGGCTCCCTCGCGATGTACGCCATCCACCGCTTCGGCTCCGAGGAGCACAAGCAGCGGTGGCTGCCCGAGATGGCGGCCGGTGACGCCATCGGCTGCTTCGCTCTCACCGAGCCCGACCACGGCTCCGACCCGGCCGCCCTGCGCACCCGCGCCAAGCGCGACGGCTCCGACTGGGTCCTCGACGGCCGCAAGATGTGGATCACCAACGGTTCGGTCGCCGACGTCGCCGTCGTCTGGGCCCAGACCGAGGACGGCATCAGGGGCTTCGTCGTCCCCACCACCGTGCCCGGCTTCGCCGCCCCCGAGATCCACCACAAGTGGAGCCTGCGCGCCTCCGTCACCAGCGAACTCGTGCTGGACGGCGTACGGCTGCCGGCCGACGCGGTCCTTCCCGGGGCCGCCGGGCTGCGCGGCCCGCTGAGCTGCCTCAGCCACGCCCGCTACGGCATCGTGTGGGGTGCGATGGGCGCCGCCCGCGCCAGTTTCGAGGCCGCCCTGGAGTACGCGACGAGCCGGGAGCAGTTCGGCCGGCCGATCGGCGGCTTCCAGCTCACCCAGGCCAAGCTCGCCGACATGGCCGTCGAACTCCACAAGGGCATTCTGCTCGCCCACCACCTCGGGCGGCGGATGGACGCGGGAGCGCTGCGCCCGGAGCAGGTGAGCTTCGGCAAGCTCAACAACGTGCGCGAGGCGATCGAGATCTGCCGCACCGCGCGCACCGTCCTGGGCGCCAACGGGATCTCACTGGAGTACCCGGTGATGCGGCACGCCACCAACCTGGAGTCCGTGCTCACCTACGAGGGCACGGTCGAGATGCACCAACTGGTGCTGGGCAAGGCGCTCACCGGACTCGACGCGTTCCGCGGGTGAGGCGAACGCCGCGAGGCGCGGTCCGGTGAGGCCCTGCCTGGTCTGCCGGTTTCCGATTGCTGCGATCTTCGGGGGGACAGCCCCCGGACCCCGGCGGGGGGTCGTGCGGATGCGGGTCGACCGGGTCGCGAGGCCCGGATCAGTTCTGGTTGAAGAAGCCGTCGCCGCCGCGGCGGGCGTCGGCGTTCATGACGGAGTAGTCCGCCGGGGTCAGCAGGAAGACCCGGGTGGCGACGCGCTCGATGGAGCCGCGCAGTCCGAACGTGAGGCCCGCCGCGAAGTCGACCACGCGCTTGGCGTCGGCCGGGTCCATGGCGGTGAGGTTGACGATGACCGGCACCCCGGCGCGGAACAGCTCGCCGATACCGCGTGCGTCACGGAAGCCGTCCGGGGTCACCGTGGCGATCCGGCGGCCCTGCTCCTCGGCCGTCTCGGTGGCCACCCGCACCCGCGGGTCGGTCACCCATGTGTCGGGACGCTCGGAGCCCTCGCCGTAGTCGGCGTACTGCTCGTCGTAGTAACCCTCGCCGCCGTTTTCGTCAACGAGGCCCAGCCAGGCGCTCGCCCGTCGAACCGATCCCATGGACGCCTCCTCTCTTGCACGCGGTCGGTACCGTCCGCTTGTCCTATCGTCATCCATGAGGTGGGGGGTGCGCCATGCTGATAGCCGCCACCCAGGCGACTTGTGACGGTACTGGCACACACGATAGTGGCGTACCGTCAGCCCATCACAGGGATAAGCGAGCTGACGCTCCAATGGGAACGCGCTCCACGTTTGAGTGAAACCCGCGCCCGTCCGGCCGTATCCAATCGGTCTGTATCGTGCCCGCGTTCAGGGAGTTCACCTCTCCGGGGGGTCGTTCCGGACGTTTCTGGAATGTAAAACAACCCGATGATCTGGTGAACGCGCACCGTACACGTCATTGGTCCCACGCAGAACCGTGCGGACGCGGTGCCACACGGGCCCCGCGTACCCCCCAGCGCATAAGGCACCCCCGTGGACGCACAAACGACGGTGACCCGTGACCGCCGCGCACTGCGCGCTCGGCACCACGATGACGGCACCGCGGACCGTCCGCGCCAAGCTCACCCGAATCCTCGTGGTCTCCCTCGCCCTGGTCATGACACTCCTCGGCTTCGCCGCGGCACAGCAACGCGGCAACTACCGCAACGCCTCCCGTACCGCCTCGAACGCCCGGCTCGCGGTGACGTTGCAGGGCCTCATCCACGGACCGCAGAAGGAACGCGGCCTCACCACCGGCTCCGTCGGCGGCGTCACCGAGTTCCGGCCCGGACTGCCCACCCAGCGCGCCGCCACCGACGCCGCCCGCCGCGCCCTGTCGGTCCGTGACGTGCTGGCCGCGCTGATGGACCAGGTCGTGCACAAGCACATCGGAGGACGGACGCGGGTGGGGGCCCAGTAGGGCGCCCCGAAGTCCCCGGGCGGCGGCCCGCTAGCATGACCGTCGATCGCGGCGGCACATCCGGCGCGGTCGCCGCGGCCACCGGCCCGCGCGCCCGCGGGGGCCGGCGGGCTCACGGGCGTCGGCGCGGGCCGCGGCGTCAACGAGGCAACGGGGTCAACGGGGGGACATCACCATGTTCGGAATCATCAGACCGTGCCGCCACCGCATGTCGGAGGGGATGGCGGCCTCCTGGGTCGCCCATCTGTGCGGGTTGTGCCTCGCGCTGCGCGACGGCCACGGGCAGTTCGCCCGGACCGCCACCAACTACGACGGCCTGATCATCTCGGTGCTGGTCGAGGCTCAGTCCGCGCCCGCCGACGACCGGCGGCGCACCGCCGGTCCCTGTCCGCTGCGCGGCATGCGCACCGCGCCGGTCGCCCGGGGCGAGGGCGCCCGGCTGGCCGCCGCCGTCTCGCTGGTGCTCGCCTCGGCCAAGATACGGGACCATGTCGAGGACAAAGACGGGGCGTTCGGGCGGCGGCCGGTCGCCGCCGCGGCCCGTACGGTGGCGCGCCGCTGGGACCGGGCGGGTGCCAGGACCGGAGGCGTCCTCGGCTTCGACACGGCGGTGCTGCTCGACGCGGTCGGGCGGCAGGGCGGGATCGAGGCGACGGCCGGGCCCGGCACCCCGCTGCTCACCGTCACCGAACCCACCGAGACGGCGACCGCTGCGGCCTTCGGGCACACCGCGGTGCTCACCGGGCGGCCCGCCAACCGGGCGCCGCTGGAGGAAGCCGGCCGGCTCTTCGGCCGGCTCGCCCATCTCCTCGACGCGGTGGAGGACCTGGCGGACGACACCCGCTCGGGCGCGTGGAACCCACTCGCCGCGACCGGTACCGACCTCGCCGAGGCGCGGCGGCTGTGCGACGACGCGGTGCGCGGCGTCCATCTCGCCCTGCAGGATGTCGAGTTCGCGAATTCGGCTTCGGGGAAGCTCGCGCACCTGCTGCTTGTCCACGAGTTGGGACGGTCGGTGGACAGGGCGTTCGGCGGCGGAGAGTGTACGCACCGGTCGGCTCATCCCTCGGCACCGAGCGGCGCACAGGCCGGCAGCGCGGGTCCGTACGGCGCGAACCCGTACACCGGCAACCCCCACGCGCCCGGCGACCCCGGTCAGAGCCCGTACGCGCCCGGCGGCCCCGGCGCTCCCGGCGGGTTCCCGCCGCCGCCCGAACCGCCGCGCCGTCGCGGGCTGCTGGCCGGCTGCCTGGTCTACGCCGGCCTGTTCTGCACGTGCCAGCTCTGCTGTCGCGAACACGATGACGCGTGGAGCGGGCAGCGGCGCGGGCCGTGGTGCGACAAGTGCGGTGACTGCTGCGACGGGTCCGACTGCTGCTGCCAGTGCTGCGAGTGCGGTGAGTGCTGCGACTGCTGAGTCCGAGGGCGGCCGTTGGGCGCGGCCGACGGCGGTGCGGTGCGGGGAGCCCGAGGGAAGGGCGGGGAGATCGGCTGAGCACGCGTGTGTGAAGGCGGGACGATGTACCGTCGGCTGTCTCGGAACTCGGACGCTGCGGATGTCCTGAGCGTCGTGCACGTCCGCGACGGCGGGCGGGGAACGGTGTGGGAGAAGGTCAGCGGCGACAACACGAGGACGACCACACCCGACCGAAGTCGATGTGGCCGCGGGTGACCAGCCGACAGCTACGCATACGGACAGTGCAGCAGCACGGCGGGTGATCCGTCAACTGCGCCGAGACACCGTGTCCACCAGTCGGACATGCTTGACAGCCGGTGACGGCATCGGCATAGCCTCGCGCCAAGGCCCAGGAGGCCCAGCCGCGTTGAGGGACGCGGCGGCTGTGTGAAGGCATCGTCCGCCTCTTCCGCGTGCCCACGGAGCCTTCGCATGCCTGCCTCTTCCCTTTCCCCTGCTTCTTCCGCTTCTGCTCCGTTTCACCCCACCCGTACGGTGCACCTGGCCGCCGCGATCGACGGCCGCGAGCCGTCCGAGGCCGCGTACTACGCGCAGATGGCCCGCCTCGCCGAGGACGGCGCGCTGGACTTCGTGACCGTGGGCGGCGACGGCTGCTGTACCGATCCGTTCGCTGTGCTCGCCCGGGTCGCCCCGGCCACCGACCGGATCGGTTTGGTGCCGGCCGTGACGGCCGTCGGCGCCGAACCGGTCGACCTTGCGCTCGCCGTCGCCACGCTGGACCGGGTGAGCCAGGGCCGGGCGGGCTGGACGGTAACGGCACCGCAGGACGAGCCGGGCGGCGGGCCCGTTGGACCCGGCGGGCGCAGGGGCGTCGCCCGGCGGCGGGCGACCGGGCGGGCCGAGACGCGGTGGCGGGCCGCGGCGGAGACCGCCGAGGCGGTGACCCGGATATGGGACGCCGGGGAGACCGCGCCGCGGCCTCCACAGGGGCGGCCGGTCACGGCGGTGGACGCCACCGAGCCGGCCGCGCGGGTCATCGCGGCCCGCCACGCCGACCTGGCCTTCGTCCGTGCGACCCGGCCGGAACTCGCCGGGCGGGTAAGGACCGAGCTGCGGCGGCTCGCAGCCGAAGCGGGCCGCGACCCGGACCGCCTGCTGGTCCTCGCCGAACTCGCCATCGACCTCGGCGGCGGCGAACTCGGCCCCGAACCGGGCGTGTGCGTCACCCCGGTCCCGGACGGCACGGGCGGCGTGCTGTTCAGTGGCGGCCCGGTCGACCTGGCCGAATTCGTCGTGGACTGGCAGCAGTCGGGCGCGGTCGACGGCTTCCACGTCCGGCCGGTCGAACCCCGCCGTGACCTGGAGCGCTTCGTCAACGGCACGGTGGCGCTGCTCCAGCACCGCGGCCTGTTCCGGTCCTTCCACCCGGGGGCGACCCTGCGCGAACACCTCGGCCTGCACCGCCCGGTCCCGCGGACCCCGGCGGACCGCCTCGCCTCGGACCGCCTCGCGGATGATCACCTCGCGGCTGACCGCCTCGCGTCGGCCGGCGAAGCGGCGTCGTGAGCGGCGGCCGGAAGCGGGCCGCCGCCCGCGCCGTACACGAGGCGCGACCTGGCCGTACGGCCTCCCGGCGGCTCCGAACCCCCATTGCCGCGGCTGGACTTCGACGGTTACGTGCGCCTCACGCGCGCCGCGGGGGTGCGGGCCCGGCGAGGTGGACGGCTATGTCCCGCTGCCGGAACCGGCCCTCGCGGGCCGGGACATCGACGCGTTCGCGGACCGGGTCGTCCCGCTGCTCCGGCAGCGCGGACCGCTGCGCGCGGCGTACCGCGGCACGACGCCCGGGACCACCCTGGGGTCCCGGGGCATCCGGCCAGGGGCCCGTACCGCTGGGGGAGCGCGCGGAGCTCAGCGACTGAGACGGTGTCATACGGGCGCGCTCCGCCGGTCCCAGGTGCGCCGGAGCGCGCCCTGCCGTCCGAAAGCCCTCTTGTGTGTTGCCTGTGGGATCTGAATACTCCTTTGTGTACTTGTCATGCTCACGAGGTATTCGTTAATCGAGTTCTGACAGTACACCGACAAATTCCCCCTCCACCCCACAGGGAGGAACGAGTGAAGTCCACCCGACGCATCCAACTGCTCGCGGCCACGACCGGTTTGCTGGCCGCGACGGCGTTCGCACTCCCGTCCGCCACCGCTTCCGCCGCACCCACGGCCAAGGCAACCCCTGAGGCCGCAGCTTCGGTCGCCGCACACCTTGGCGACGCCAGCACGGCGGGCAGTTACTACGACGCCGCGAGCAAGACCACGGTCGTCAACGTCACCACCCAGGCCGCGGCCGACGCCGTCCGCGCCGCCGGAGCCACCCCGCACATCGTCAAGTACAGCGCCGCCAAGCTCGCCAAGGCCGGCGACGTCGCCAAGGCCGCCGACATCGCCGGCACCGCCTGGGCGGTCAACCCGCGCAGCAACGCCCTGGAGATCAAGGTCGACAGCCGGGTCACCGGCGCGCAGCTCGCCGAGCTGAAGAAGGCCACCGTGAGTTACGGCGACGCGGTGAGCATCAGCCGCGTCTCGGGCACCTTCAACAAGCTGATCGCCGGCGGCGACGCCATCTACACGAGCAGCTGGCGCTGCTCCCTCGGCTTCAACGTCCGCAGCGGCACCACGTACTACCTCCTGACCGCCGGTCACTGCACCGAGGGCTACCCGGCCTACTCCACCGCCAGCGGCGCCTACATCGGCCCGACGACCGGGTTCAGCTTCCCGACCAACGACTACGGCATCGTCCGCTACGACTCGACGGTGGCGCACGCCGGTACGGTCAACCTCTACAACGGCACCTCGCAGGACATCACCTCGGCGGCCAACGCGTTCGTCGGTGAGTCCGTCAAGCGCAGCGGTTCGACCACCGGCCTGCACAGCGGAACGGTTCAGGCCCTCAACGCGACCGTCAACTACGGCGGCGGCGACATCGTGTACGGCCTCATCCAGACCAACGTCTGCGCCGAGCCGGGCGACAGCGGTGGTTCCCTCTTCGACGGCACCAAGGCCATCGGCCTGACCTCGGGCGGCAGCGGCAACTGCTCCTCCGGCGGCACCACGTTCTTCCAGCCGGTGACCGAGGCGCTCAGCGTGTACGGCGTCAGCGTGTACTGACGGTCGTCACCGGCCGGTCCGCATGACGGCCAGCACCATCGGCTCCGGCGCCCCCACCGTACCCAGCACGGTGGGGGCGCCGGTCCGTGCCGGCTCCCCCGCCGGGGCCTCGGCCAGGAACCGCAGCAGTCGCGCGGCCTCCTCCTCGACCTCCCCGGCCTCGTCGTGACCCCTCGCGCGCCGGAAGGGCTCGTACGGTTCCACCGTCAGCGTCGCGCGGTCGCGCCGTTCGTCGAACCGCCACGTGCCGTGCAGGAAACCGTCCACCAGGTATGTACCGCGCCGCTCGCGCCCGCTGTACAGCACCCGGGCGCGGTCCTCGTCGGTACGGAACACCCGCGCGCGGTCGTCGTGCGAGAGCAGCGCGTTGTCGTACTGCGGCAGGAAGCGCGGGGGCGCCGGTACGTCCGGGTCGGGGAAGGGCGCGCCCGGGACGTCGTACAGCTCGGTGCCGCGCTCGTCGCGGTAGGAGACGAGGCGTCCACGGAGCCGGCCGATGATCGTACGGACTCCGGTGAGCCCGGACCACACGGCGATGTCGGCGGCGGAGGCGGGGCCGAAGGCGGTGAGGTAGCGGTGTACGGCGGCGCCCTGGGCGGCGGCCGCCTTTTCTGCCGCTGCGTCTGCTGCGTCTGCTGCGTCTGTGGCGTCGTCGGCGGCGGCGGGCGCGGGGCGGTCGCCGAGCCGGGCCGCCTCGGGGTGGTCGGCGAGCCAGCTGGCGGCCGGGACGTGGCGGGCCGCGCCCGGGGTACGCCACAGGCCGCGCGGCGGCGGCTGGACCAGCGGGAGGCGGGCGGCCGCCGCGACGCCCAGGGCGAGCCGGTCGCGGTCGGGCCAGCGCTCGCGGAGGCGTTCGCCGAGCCGGCTGGTGGTCATCGGCTCCTCGTCCAGCAGCGGGCGGGCGGCGCGAGCCACATCGTCCAGGTCGAGACCGGCCAGCGCCTGGCGGAAGTTGCCGCGCAGCCGCTGCTCGATCGCCTGCTGCATCACCGGACGCAGCGCCAGGCAGTCCCGGGTGGTGACCAGGTGGATCGTCCACCGCATCAAGCCGATCCGGACCGCCTCGCGCCGGGCCAGCAGCCCGGACAGCTCGCCGGGTGCGAAGCCCGCCACCCGCGACCAGAGCCCGGTGTAGGGGTCCTGCGGCACCTGCGCCTGGAGGCCGACGAGGTGCTCGATCGCCTCGGCCGCGGTGACCTCGGCGCGGCGCAGCAGGAACTGGCGCCGGAGCAGGGAGCGGTTGAGGGTGCGCCGGTCGAGCACGGCGCCTTCGCGCGGAGTCGTCGTGGCGACCACGGTAGGAGCCCATGCGGTCAGAACCTGTCCGCGCCCCCCGACG
This sequence comes from Streptomyces sp., assembly GCF_036524955.1. Taxonomy (GTDB): domain Bacteria; phylum Actinomycetota; class Actinomycetes; order Streptomycetales; family Streptomycetaceae; genus Actinacidiphila. The sequence goes on along the minus strand of NZ_DATDBG010000084.1, from coordinate 74,354 downwards.
GACTGGCCGCCGGCTCACCCGGCGGTGGGGAGCCCCGCGTGGGATCGCCCAGGTCCGACCGCGGCACCCGGGCAGGCGGGCCTACGGATGACGGCCGTCGGTGCGGCGGGTGGCTGTGCGGCGGCCGTCGGTGCGGTGGCCGCCGTCAGCCCAGCGGGCCGCTCGTGCCGCCCTGGGTGCGGCCCCAGCCGTACGCCCGGTCCGCGCGCAGCCGGATGACCAGCCGGCGGTCGGCGACCATCGCCGCCCGGTACTCGTCCCAGTCCGGGTGCTCGCCCAGGATCGCCCGGTAGACCTCGATCAGCTCCTCGACCGTCGCGTCGTGCGGCTCGGCGGCCACCGGGGAGAGCTCCGCGTCACCCTCGGCGACCAGGTACGCGCCGAGGTCGGGTGTGGTGACGTAGAAGCTCGCCCGCGGGTCCCTGCGCAGATTGCGGGTCTTGGCGCGGTCGTCGGTCGCCGATATGCGGATGGTCCTGGTCGGCTCGTCATAGGTGAACGACACGTTGGAGAGCTGCGGCCGGCCGTCCTTCTTCAAGGTGACGAGCACCCCGTTTCCACGTCCCTTCAGCAGGTCGAGCAGGGGGCCGGCGGCGGGCGGCTGGCTCATGATCACTCCGGTGGGATCGGCGGTGCGGGTGCGGCTGCGGTGCTGATACGGGTGCGGTCCTGTGGTACGGCTGCTGCTCCACGGGTCGGCTGCGGGCCCGCTCATTTGATCGAACGCGGGTCGCGCGGCCGATGTTCCGTACCCTCCGCACGATCACCCGAACGGGTAAGGCGTCAGGCTCCGCCGGCGCGATCGCCATCAGGGTCGCGCCGGACCGACCCCGTTGCGGCCGCCGCCCCCGCGGAGCGGAAAGCTCGCCCGGTGGTGCCAGCGGACGCCCTCGCGGACCATGAGCCGCACCTCGGTGACACCGGCCCGCAGCGGTAGGCCCGGGGCGAACTCGCGTTCCACCGCCGCGTACGTCGCCTCCGGCTGCTTGTGCGCGACGGTCAGATGCGGCACCGGATCGTCGTACGCACCCCCGTACGGCGGGGCTTCCGGCCACCGGGCCGTGACCGCCGCGGTGAGCGCCCGCACCGGCCCGTCCGGCTCCGGCGCCGGCCACAGCACCTCCGGGAACCGGCCGAAGCCGGTGAAGGTCAGCCCGAACGGCTCATGCCCGGCGAACAGGTCCCGCAGGTCCGCCAGCACCCCCGCGTCGATCCGCCCGGCCGGCAGGAAGGGGTAGAGCACGGTCACATGCGCGGGTATGCCGTCCTCCGCCTCCGGGCCGTACCGCTCCCGTGTCCCGCCCATCAGCGGCTCCGCCTCCGGCACCGCGATCAGCAGGACTGTCTCGTCCGGCGCCCAGCGCGCCGCCTCCCCATCGGTCATGTCCCGTCTGGTCCCCGCCGGGCCGCCCCCGCCGCCACCGGTTACTACTGTCCGCGCCCCTCCCGCCACGCCCCGCGAGTCCGGCACGCCGGTATTCGCGCAGGTCCCGGACGTGGAAGAGATCCAATCAAGGTCGTACGAATGTTCGAAGCTGGTCTATGGTGGAGGGAGGGGAGAGGGGGACACGGTCGGACCGGGTGACCGGACAGCGGGAGGCACGGATGGGCGGTGGCGGCTTCACACACCTCCATGCCGTATCCGGATTCTCCCTGCGGTACGGGGCCGGGCACGCGGAACACCTGGCGGCACGGGCGGCGGAGCGCGGCCTGGACGCACTGGCGCTGACCGACCGGGACACCGTGGCCGGCGTGGTGCGCTTCGCCAAGGCGTGCGAGCGGGCGGGCGTGCGGCCGGTCTTCGGCGCGGACCTCGCAGTGCCCGGGGGTACGCCGCCGGGCTCCGGGGAACGCGCGGCCCGGCGGCGTACCCCCGTACGCGGCGGCGCCTTCATCGACGAGAGCGCGCCCCGCGCCGTCTTCCTCGCCCGGAACCGGACCGGCTGGGCCACCCTGTGCCGGATGATCTCCGCCGCCCACCGCGCGACGGAGGGCGCGCGCCCCGCGCCGGACGGCCCCCGGCCCCGACTGGGCTGGGACGACCTGGCGACCGGCGGCCTGTACGTACTGCTCGGACCGGACTCCGAGGTCGGCCGCGCGCTGTCGGCGGGACGTCCCGACCGGGCCGCCCGGCTCATCGCGCCCTGGCGGGAGGTCTACGGCGACGCGCTGCGGCTGGAGGCCGTCTGCCACCACCGCAACGGCACCGGGCCCGGTGCGCTGCGGCTGGCCGCCCGTACCGTCGGTTTCGCCGCCGAGCAGGGCGTCACCGCGGTGCTCAGCAACGCCGTGCGCTACCCCGACCCCGACCGGAGCGAGGTCGCCGACATCCTGGACGCCGCCCGCCGCCTGGTCCCCCTCGACGCCCGCGAGCCCGAACTGCTGGACAGCGGCGAGCGCTGGCTCAAGGGCGCCGCCGAGATGGCCAGGATCGCCGAGCGGATCGCCGAGGCCGCCGGGCAGGGGCGGGCCGGCGCGCACCGGCTGCTGCGCGCGACCGAGGAGACCGCCGCGGCCTGCGCGGTGGACCCCGGGGACGACCTGGGCATCGGTCGCCCGCACTTCCCGGAACCGGAACTCGTCGGCGGCGCCGCCCGTACCGCCGACCGCGTCCTGTACTCCCGCTGCGCCGCCGGACTGGTCCGCGAGGGCTACCACCGCAAGCCCCGCTACTGGCGGCGCCTCGAAGCGGAACTGGACGTCATCCGCCGGCTTCGCTTCGCGCCGTACTTCCTCACCGTCGGCCAGGTCGTGGACGACGTGAAGGCGATGGGTGTACGGGTGGCCGCCCGCGGCTCCGGGACCGGCTCGCTCGTCAACCACCTGCTGGGCATCGCGACCGCCGACCCCCTCGAACACGGCCTGCTCATGGAGCGGTTCCTCTCCGTCCACCGCAAGGAACTGCCCGACATCGACATCGACGTGGAGTCCGCCCGCCGGATCGACATCTACCGGGCGATCTTCGACCGGTTCGGCGCCGAGCGGGTCGCCACCGTGGCCATGCCCGAGACCTACCGGGTCCGGCACGCCGTCCGGGACGTGGGCGCCGCCCTCGGCATGGACCCGGTGGAGGTGGACCGGCTGGCCAAGTCCTTCCCGCACATCCGGGCCAGGGACGCCCGCGCCGCCCTCGCCGAACTCCCCGAACTGCGCGCGGTGTCCGGCGAGGACCACGGCCGGCTGTGGGAACTGGTCGAGGCGCTGGACGGCCTGCCGCGCGGCGTCGCCATGCACCCGTGCGGCGTACTGCTCTCCGACGCGACCCTGCTGGACCGCACCCCCGTCATGCCGACCAGCGGCGAGGGCTTCCCCATGTCGCAGTTCGACAAGGAGGACGTGGAGGACCTGGGACTGCTCAAACTCGACGTCCTGGGCGTACGGATGCAGTCCGCGATGGCCCACGCGGTCACCGAGATCGAACGCGCCACCGGTGAGCGCCTGGACCTCGACGACCCCGCCCACCTGCCGCCCGGCGACCCGGCGACGTACGAACTGATCCGCTCCGCCGAGACCCTCGGCTGCTTCCAGATCGAGTCCCCCGGCCAGCGCGACCTGGTGGGACGGCTGCAGCCCGCCACCTTCCACGACCTGGTGGTGGACATCTCGCTGTTCCGGCCGGGACCGGTCGCCGCCGACATGGTCCGCCCCTTCATCGAGGCCCGCCACGGGCGCGCCCCGATGAAGTCCCCGCACCCGGACCTGGACGACGTGCTGCGCGAGACCTACGGGGTGGTGGTCTTCCACGAACAGGTGATCAGAATCCTGGACGTCATGACCGGATGCGGCCTGGCGGAGGCGGACGAGCAGCGCCGGGCGCTGTCCGACCCGGACCGCCAGGGGCAGGTGATGGCCTGGTTCGGCGCCGGCGCGCGCGCCCGCGGCTACCCGCCCGAGGTGATCCGGCGCACCTGGGAGATCCTCAGCGCCTTCGGCAGTTACGGCTTCTGCAAGGCGCACGCCGTCGCCTTCGCCGTACCCACCTACCAGTCGGCCTGGCTCAAGGCGCACCGCTCGGCGGCCTTCTACGCCGGCGTGCTCACCCACGACCCGGGGATGTACCCTAAGCGGCTGCTGCTCGCGGACGCCAGGCGGCGCGGGGTGCCGGTGCTGCCACTGGACGTGAACCGGTCGGATACGGATTATCGAATCGAACTGGTGTCCGGCGTTTGGGGGTTGCGGCTCGGGCTGGCGGACGTGCACGGCATCAGTGAGGCCGAGGGCGGCCGACTGGTGGCCGGGCGGCCCTACTCCTCGCTGCAGGACCTGTGGCAGCGGGCCCGGCCCGGCCGCCCGGTCGCCGAACGGCTCGCCCAGGTGGGCGCACTGGACTCCTTCGGCGCCAACCGCCGCGACCTGCTGCTCCAGATCGCCGAACTCCACCGGCAGGGCCGAGCCAGGGGCGCGCACGAGGGCCAGCTTCCGCTGGGCGGGCAGGACGGCCGCGCCGCGCCCGCCGGCCTGCCCGACATGGACGCCGGCGAACGACTCGGCGCCGAGCTGGGCGTCCTCGGCATGGACGCCTCCCGTCACCTGATGCGGGATCACCACTCCTTCCTGGCCGAGCTGGGCGTGGTCTCCGCGAAGGCCCTGCGCGGGGTGCGGCACGGCCAGACCGTGCTGGTCGCCGGGGCCAAGGGCGCCACCCAGACCCCGCCGATCCGCTCCGGCCGCCGGGCCATCTTCACCACCCTGGACGACGGCACGGGCCTGGTGGACTGCGCGTTCTTCGACGCTCCCCCCGGGGCCGGCGGCCCGGGAGGCACCTCCGGCCTCGAGCGTTGCGCGTATACGGTCTTCCACTCGTTCCTGCTGCTGGTCCGGGGTGTGGTGCAGCGGCGCGGACCGCAGAGCCTCAGCGTGGTCGGCGCCGCCGCGTGGAACCTCGCCGAGCTCGCCGAACTGCGGCGGACCGGTGGGCTCGAGGCGGTCGCGGAACGGCTCGCGGAGCGGGCGGGAAGCGGTCCGCCGGAATCCGGGGAGGGCGCCGAGCACCCCGGGGAGGCCCGCGGGGACCTCGCGGACGGTTCCGGCCACCCCGCGGACGACCGCCGTATCCACCTCCCCACCGGCTATGAGCTCCACCCCTGGGCCGACCTGCGGCCCGCGGGGGACGCCGCCGCCACCGGCCGCAAGCTGTGGCATTCCAGCCCCGGGAGCGCGGGATGACCGGTCGCTCGCCGCAGGCATCGGACGGGCTGCCCGTACCGGAGGCGCCGCCCGTGCCGCATGTGCTTCATGTGCGTTTCCGCCTGTCCTCCGGCGCCACGCTCGGGGCGGACGCCTATGAGCGACTGCTCGGGCTGCTCTCCGGGTTCACCCCGGTCGTGGAGGCGCTGCCACCCGATGCCGCGCTCGCCGACGTACGGGGCAGCCTGCGGTACTTCGGCCGGGACGCCGCCGGGCTGGCCCTGTTGCTACGGGTCCGCGCCCTCGCCCAGTGCGGCGCGGACTGCGCGATCGGGATCGCCGCCAACCCGCTGCTCGCCCGGCTGGCCTCGCGGGAGGCGCCGCTCGGCGCGGTCCGGGTCGTCCCCGGCGACCCCTCGGCCGTCGCCGCCTTCCTCGGCCCGCTGCCGTCCGCCGCGCTGTCCGGCGTCGGGCCGGCCACCGCGAAGACCCTGGCCACCTACGGCCTGGTCACCATCGGCCGGATCGCCGCCACCCCGCTCGGCACCTTGCAGCGGATCGTCGGCGCGAGTGCGGGACACCGGCTGTACCAGCAGGCCAGGGGAGTGGACCCGGTCCGCGTCACGCCGAACGCCCCGGCCCGTACCCTGGCCGCGGAACACAGCTTCGGCCGCGACGAACTGGACCCCGTACGGCACCGCCGCGCCCTGCTCGCCCTCACCGAGGAGATCGGCGCCCGGCTGCGTACCGGCCACCAGGCGGCCGGCGCCCTCACCCTGACCGTCCACTACGCCGACCGCTCCACGACGGCGCGGACCCGTGCCCTGGCCGAACCCACCGCTCACAGCCCGGCGCTGACCGCGCTCGCCTACCGGCTGCACGCCTCGCTCGGCCTGCAACGGGCCCGGGTCCGCGCGGTCGTGCTGCGGGCAGAGGGGCTGATCCCCGCCGAACTCGCCTTCCGGCAGCTCGCCTTCGACCCCGCCGACGACCGGGCCCGCCGGATCGAGGCGGTCGCCGACCGGGCCCGCGCCACGTTCGGACCCCACGCGATTCGGCCCGCCACCCTGTCGGACGTGGCGTAGTACATCGGGCGCCGCCCGGAACGGCCGGACGCGGCGCAGTGCACAGGCCGTGCACGGGGGGTCGCGTATTTTTTACCCGTCCGTAACTAGTCAGGTGTTCCTACTCGTGCGTAACTTGTCATGAGCCCAGCATCGGTGATCCGGATCACAGGGCGGGTACGTGCGTCCACTTCCCGACTTGCGAGGAGATCACATGAAGCTGCGCTGGCGACGGCTCCTGGCCGCGTTCTCCCTGGCCACCGCGATGGCCGTGCTCCCCACCGCGACCGCCGCCGCGACCGCCGACACCGCGCCGACCAGCGGCTGGAACGACTTCTCCTGCCGTCCCTCGGCCCAGCACCCGCGTCCTGTCGTCCTCGTGCACGGCACCTTCGGCAACCGCATCGACAACTGGCTCGTCCTCGCCCCCTACTTGGTGGAGCGCGGGTACTGCGTCTTCTCCCTCGACTACGGCATGCTGCCGGGCGAGACGCTGTTCGGCGGCCTCGGTCCGATCGCCGACTCCGCCCAGCAGCTCTCCGACTTCACCAACCAGGTGCTCGCCGCCACCCACGCCACCAAGGTGGACATGGTCGGCCACTCCCAGGGCGGCATGATGCCGCGCTACTACCTGAAGTTCCTCGGCGGTGCGGCCAAGGTGAACACCCTCGTCGGGCTGGCCCCCGACAGCCACGGCACCACCCTCCTCGGACTCACCAAGCTGCTCCCGTACTTCCCGGGCGCCGAGGCCTACCTCAACGACCACACCCCCGGGCTGACCGACCAGGTGGCCGGATCGGACTTCATCCAGAAGCTCAACGCGGGCGGCGACACCGTGCCCGGCGTGCACTACACGGTGATCTCGACCGTCTACGACGAGGTCGTCACGCCGTATACGTCCCAGGCCCTGTCCGGCCCGGACGTCCGCAACGTGCTGCTCCAGAACCTGTGCCCGGTCGACGTCTCCGCGCACGTCGCCATCGGCACGATCGACCGCATCGCGTTCCACGAAGCGGCCAACGCGCTCGACCCGGCGCACGCCACGGCGACCACCTGCCTGTCGGCGTTCAGCTAGAGCGCGTCGGTCAGGGTGTGCCCGTCAGGGAGCGGCGTCCGGTGCGGTGCGTCGCAAGGCGCCGGATCGGCCTCGTCGTGGGCCTGATCAGCCGGTGCGGAAACGCCGCGAGGTGCTGTGCCGGGCGTCGCGACGGGGCGCACCCTGGCTGACGCGGCACTGGAGCGCATCGAGGCGGGCTTCTCCCCGGCTCCGCGGTGGGCCGGAGGCGGGGAGAAGCCGCTCGGCCGGGCGGCGCTGCCGTCCTGGCCGAGCGGCTTCTCGTGGACACGCCCGCCCGGCCGCCGGGCCCCGCGTCACCCCAGGGCAACGCTCCGTGCGAAGGTGACGGCATGACTGAGACCGGCCGCCGGCCCACCGCCCGCCAGATCATCGAGGCCGTCGTGGACCCCGGCAGCTGGCACGGCTGGGACGAGCCGCTGACCGCGCTCCCCGAACCGCCCGACTACCGCGCCGACCTGCTCGCGGCCAGGGAACGTACCGGCCTCGACGAGTCGGTGATCACCGGAGAGGGGCGGATCAGGGGCCGCCGGGTGGCGCTGGTGGCGGGGGAGTTCGGGTTCCTCGGCGGGTCCATCGGCGTCGCGGCGGGTACCCGGCTGGTCACCGCGGTCGAGCGCGCCACCCGGGAACGGCTGCCGCTGCTCGCCACCCCCGCCTCCGGCGGAACCCGGATGCAGGAAGGCACCATCGCCTTCCTGCAGATGGTCAAGGTCACCGCGGCCATCGCCGACCACAAGGCCGCGGGCCTGCCCTACTTCGTCCACCTGCGGCACCCCACGACCGGCGGCGTCCTCGCCTCCTGGGGTTCCCTGGGTCATGTCACCTCGGCCGAACCCGGTGCGCTCATCGGCTTCCTCGGTCCCCGGATCCACCAGGCGCTCTACGGCGAGGAATTCCCGTCCGGCGTGCAGACGGCGGAAAACCTGCACTCCCACGGCTTGATCGACACGGTCCTGCCCGCCGCCGGGCTGGCCGAGGTCACCGCCGCGGCGCTCGACGTCCTGTGCGGTGAGCAGGGTGCAGGGGGTTCGGGCGAGCCGCGGTACGGGGGGGCGGCCGTCGAGGCGGCCGCCGACTCCGCGGCTCCCACCGCTTCTGCCGGTACCGGAGCGGACTCCGCGGCTCGTGCTGGTACCGGAGCGGACTCCGCGGCCGCCACCACCGCCGACTCGATCCGCCGCAGCCGCCGTACCGAACGGCCGGGGCTGCACGACCTGCTGCGGCACGCGACCGCCGTCACCCCGCTCAGCGGTACGGGCGCGGGCGAGCGCGATCCCGGACTGCTGCTCGCCCTGGCCCGGTTCGGGCCCTCGCCGTGCGTCGTGCTCGGGCACGACCGGCGTCCGGCGGAAGCCGGTCCCGCGCCGCTGGGACCCGCCGGACTGCGGGAGGCCAGGCGGGGCATGCGGATCGCCGCCGAACTCGGCCTGCCGCTGCTCACGGTCATCGACACCGCGGGCGCCGCGCTGTCCCGGGCGGCGGAAGAGGGCGGGCTGGCCGCGGAGATCGCCCGCAGCCTGGCCGACCTGGTCACCCTGCCCGCGCCCACGCTCTGCCTGATCCTCGGTCAGGGCGCGGGCGGCGGCGCGCTTGCCCTGCTCCCCGCCGACCGGGTGCTCGCGGCGCGGCACGCCTGGCTCTCCCCGCTGCCGCCGGAAGGCGCCTCCGCCATCCTCTACCGCACCACCGAGCGCGCCGCCGAACTCGCCGAACAGCAGGGCGTCGGCTCCGCCGCGCTGCTCTCCCACGGCATCGTGGACGCGATCGTCCCCGAACACCCGGACGCCGCCGACGACCCGGAGCCCTTCCTCGCCCGGCTCGCCTCCGTGATCGGCGCCGAACTCGCGGGCCTGCGCACCCTCGACCCGGACCAGCGAACTGCCGCTCGCCGAGCGCGTTATCGCAGGCTGGGCGAGGTCTGACCGGCGGGGAGGCCCGATTGTCAGTGGCGGGTGGCAGGCTACTGCCATGAACACTGAGAGTGACGACCGGCAGCCGGACGGCCAGCGGTTCCACGGCGGACAGTCCGGCGACCGGCAGTCCGGCGACCGGGCGTCCCACGACCGGGAGCGGGCCGACGCGCAGTCCGGCGACCGGGAGTTCTGGGACGCGGCGGCCGAGCGGTTCGACGACGAGCCCGACCACGGCCTGCGTGACCCGCGGGTCCGCGAGGCGTGGGCCGTACGGTTGCGGTCCTGGCTGCCCGCGGAGCCGTCCGACGTGCTGGACCTCGGCTGCGGCACCGGGAGTCTGGCGCTGCTCGCGGCGCGGGACGGGCATCGGGTCACCGCGGTCGACCGGTCGGCGCGGATGGTCGAGCTGGCCCGGGAGAAGCTGGTCGGCACCGGTGCGCGGGTGGTCGTCGGCGACGCTGCGCGGCCACCGGCCGCGGCAGGCGCATTCGACGCCGTGCTCGTCCGCCACGTGCTGTGGACCTTGCCCGATCCGGGGGCGGCACTGCTTCGGTGGGCACGATTGCTGAGGCCGGGCGGCAGGCTCGTCCTCATCGAGGGGCGGTGGGGCACGGTCGGTCCGGTCGGTGTCGGCGCGCACACCCTCGTCGAACTGGCCGTGCCGCTCGGCGGGGCCGTCCACATCGAACAGCTCGGCCACGAAGCGGCGTTGTGGGGCCGCCAGGTCGAGGACGAGCGGTACGTGGCGGTGGTCCGGCCCGCCGCCCCCGCGCCACAGCGGCACGCGGAGATCGTGGACGTCCACCTGATCCTGCTGCGCGACGACGAGGTGCTGCTCGCCCGCCGGGCCGGCACCGGTTACGCGGACGGGCTGCTCCACGCGCCTTCCGGGCATCTGGAGGACGGCGAGGACGTCAGGAGCGGCATGATCCGCGAGGCGCACGAGGAGATCGGCGTCGAGCTGGCACCGGACGAGCTGGAAGCCGCCCTGGTGATGCAGCACCGGGCGCCGGACGGACGAGCCCGGATCGGCTGGTTCTTCGCGGCTCGCCACGACAGCGCTCGCGAACCGGTCAACCGCGAGCCCGGCAAATGCTCCGAACTGGGCTGGTACCCGCTGGACGCGCTGCCCGACGATATGGTCGCCTACTGCCGCGCGGGCCTGGACGCCTACCGCGCCGGCCTGCCTTTCCTGCTCCACCTGCACGAGAAGGGGGACGGCATCGCCTACGATCCGGCCGGTCCGCACCGCGCTGTGCCGCTGTCACCCTCCGCTGTGCCAGGATCGCGCATATGAGCCTGATGATCGCCATCGACGCGGACGCGGCCACCGCACCGTACGAGCAGGTGCGCGGGCAGATCGCGGAGGAGGTCCGTGCGGGCCGGCTTCCGGTCGGCTACAAGCTGCCCACCGTGCGCGGCCTCGCCGAGCAGCTGGGGCTCGCGGTGAACACCGTCGCCAAGGCGTACCGCGCCCTGGAGGCGGACGGTGTGATCGAGACCCGGGGCCGGCACGGCACGTACGTCGCGGCCGGGGACGCCCGCTCCCGCGAAGTGGCCGCCGCCGCGGCTGCCTACGTGCAGCGCACCCGCCGTCTCGGCCTGGACCGGGACGCGGCACGCGCCGCGGTGGAGGAGGCACTGCGCGTCGCCTACGGCGACCATGGCCTGCCCGGCTAGGCCCGTACTTCGCAGGTCACCCGATCGTGAAGATCAGGTGGTCGTTGCTGATCGCTCGCCGATCGGAACCGTAACGGTGATAACCGTCCCGATCCGGCCTGGTCGAGATCGGACGCCGGGAGGCTGCTGCGGCGAACCTTTTCGGCGACGTGCGAAGTACGGGGTTAGGTCACGGCTAGGACCCGTCCGGCGTTCGGGCCTGTCCTCCGGGCCGGAGCCCTGGTGGTACGGCCGGACGTGCGGCAACCGTCCGCAGGTCGCGTACCCGTGCGAGCGGCGGGCGGGAGCCCCGTGACGTCACGATCGCTGGCATCGCCCTCGGCGCCGACGCCACGGTCTTCCTGGAGGACCGGCCCGGCGCGGTCGTCCTGGACGCCTGGCGACGCGGCGCCTCCGCCCTCCCCCCGGCCTGGCGGCGACCCCGGCACCCCGGCCCGGTAGGCCTGCTTCCGCCGGCTTGCAGTCCTTCTGCCGAGGCGGACCGGCGGCGTCAGAGGTAGAGGCCGTCCGCGGCCTGTGCCGGGACGGGCCGCGGCGCCGCGGTGCCGCGGCGCAGCGCGTACAGCTCCGCGAGGGTGGCGCCCTCGCGGCCGATGCCCCGGGTGGTGCCGAGCCAGTTGACCGACTCCTCCCGGGTGAGCGGGCCGACCTCGATACGGGCCAGGCAGCGGCCGGGGCGGACGACCGCCGGGTGGAGGCGTTCCAGGTCCTCGTTGGTGGTGATGCCGACCAGCACGTTGCGGCCCTGGCCGAGCAGGCCGTCGGTGAGGTTGAGCAGCCGGGAGAGCGCCTGCCCGGTCTGGTGCTTGGCCTGACCGCGGATCAGCTCGTCGCAGTCCTCCAGGAGCAGCAGCCGCCAGCGCCCGCCCGAAGAGCCGTCGTCCTCGCCGATGGCGATGGACATCAGATAGCCCACGTCGCTGAAGAGCCGTTCGGGGTCGAGCACGCAGTCGACCTGGCACCAGTCCCGCCAGGTGCGGGCCAGGGTGCGCAGCGCCGAGGTCTTGCCGGTGCCGGGCGGGCCGTGCAGGAGCAGCAGGCGCCCGGTGATGTCGTCCGCGGTGAGCTTCATCAGGCCGTCCATGGCGTCGGCGACCGGCGCGGTGTAGTTGCCGCGCAGCTCCTCCCAGGTGGCGGCGGAGATCTGCCGGGTGGTGCGGTGCGGTCCGCGGTGCGGTGAGACGTACCAGAAGCCCATGGTGACGTTGTCGGGTTGCGGCTCCGGCTCGTCCTCGGCGTCCTCCACCGACGACTTCAGCACCCGTTCGGCGAGTTCGTCGCTGACCGCGGCCACGGTGACGTCGGCGCCGCGGTTCCAGCGGGAGACGAGGATGGTCCAGCCGTCGCCCTCGGCGAGGGTGGCGCTGCGGTCCTTGTCCCGGGCCTGGCGCAGCACGGCGGCGCCGGGCGGCAGCAGCGTGAGGCCGGACTTGACGCTGTCCAGCGAGGTGCCGCGGGAGTACGGCTGCGCGCCCGAGGTGAACCGGCCCAGGAACAGTGCGTCCACGACGTCGGACGGCGAGTCGCTGTCGTCCAGGCGCAGGTGGATGGGCAGGGCGTGGTGGGGAGCGGCGGCCGGTGCGACGGCCTGCCCGTCGGCGGCCCTGACCGCGGGCTTCTTGGCGGCTTTCTTGCCGGCGCCGGCGGACGAGGGAGCCTTGCCTGCCTTGCTCGTCTTTCCCTTCCTGCCCGCTCGGCCGGCAGCGGCCTTGCCGGGCCGGTCGGCCTCGGCCGCCTCGGCCTCGGCGGCGGCCCCGGAGGGCGGGACGGCCTTGCCGGACGTGTCGGCCGTGCCGGGCTTACCGGGTCCGGTGGGCGGCACTTGCCTCCTCGGTGCGCGGGGGGTCGCGGACATGCGGCCCATGATCCGGCACCGGGGCCGATTCGCCCAGTGCTTTTCCGCGCGGGAGGCGGCGAGTTGCCCCCTTCCCCTGATGACGCCCGGCGATTCCACCTGAAAGGGTTGATTTGCCGTGAGTCGGCATGGAAATGACTTTCCCGGGACCCAGCAGTCCGTCCCAGCTGCCTGCTGACAGTCCATCAATCCATGCGCATGACACTTCCCCCGGTCGTCACCGACCGGCACGACGGACGTGGCGGCGACCCTGCTCGGGGAGGTTTCATGAGAATGTCCCGCGTTGTGTCAGTGCTGTCCGCGCTGATCCTCACGTCCGTGCCGGCCGTGACGGGCATCGGCCCCGCCCACTCCGCCGGCCCCGGCTATGTGGCGCTCGGCGACTCCTACTCCTCCGGCCTCGGGGCCGGCAGCTACGACAGCGCCAGCGGCGACTGCAAACGCAGCACCAGGGCGTACCCCGCCCTGTGGGCCGCGGCCCACGCTCCCTCCTCGTTCGCCTTCACCGCCTGTTCCGGCGCCAGGACGTCGGACGTCGTCAACGGCCAACTGGGGCCTGTCAATGCGTCCACCGGCCTGATCAGCATCAGCATCGGCGGCAACGATGCCGGGTTCGCCGACGTCATGACGACCTGCGTGCTCCACTCCGAGAGCACCTGTCTGAGCCGGGTCGCCGAGGCGCGCGCCTTCGTCGACGACAACCTGTTGGGGCTGCTCGACGCCACCTACGACGCGATCCGCGCCAAGGGCCCCCGGGCCCATGTCGTCGTCCTGGGTTACCCGCACTTCTACCAGGTGCCCGGTGACTGCCTGATCGGCCTGACCGACGCCTCGCGCCGGGCCGTCAACGCCGCCGCCGACGACCTGGACGGCGTCATCGCCAAGGGCGCCGCCGACCACGGCTTCACCTTCGCCGACGTACGCGGCGGCTTCACCGGACACGAACTGTGCTCGGGCTTGCCATGGCTGCACAGCCTGACCCTTCCGGTCGGCGAGTCCTACCACCCCACCGCATCGGGCCAGTCGGGCGGCTACCTCCCGCCGTTCAGCGCCGCCACCTGACCCCGGGCACGGTTCGAACAGCCGGGGAAAACCCACGGAAACGTCAACAGCCCTGAGGGGAAGGTGAATCCGGCGTCAGGATCGGGCCGGGGACGCGCACGTGACGTGGCGGGGCGATAGGGTTAATCTGCCCGAGCCGGGTGCCCTCGTCAGGGTGGGGAGAGTTCATGGAACAGATAGCGATGCCCAGCAGGCCCAGAGTGCCTGCCATCAACTCCGGTACAAGTGCGTCCAGTGCGCGCCTGGACCGGCACCTGGCGATCCTGGCCGGGCCAGCGGTGCCGCAGCGCGACACCGAGGAAGCGACCGTGCTGATGCGGGAGATCACCTCGCGCAACACCGTGCACACCAAGACCAACCGGGGTGCCCGCGTCTCGCTCTTCGCCCCGCTGCGACGGCTGCGCAGATCCCTGTTCGGGAACCACGGCTGACCCACCACCTCCCGCTCAGCCGCCTCCCGCAACAGCCCCGGCACCGTCCCACCACGCCTCCCGGGCCCGGCTCGGCACCCGGACCGTACGGCGGCCACACCGTCCCGGCTCAGCGCTGCCCTCGTGCGGCGTCTCGGTGTGCGCCGCCGTGGCCGCCTTCCCTCTCCCCGGCGGCCCGTTTCCCACCCCCGCGCGGGTCACAGCAGCGCGAACTGCCCGTCCGGGCCCTCCTCGTGATGCCCCAGTACGGAGGCAGGCCGGCGCCTGGCCGCCGGCACGGGCAGAATCCCGGCCGCCCGCAGCTCCCCGGCCCCGAGGGCCCCGCCGCCCCCGTTCGCAGCCCTCCCCGCCAGCCGTTCGGCGAAGTCGCCCTGCTCCTCGCCCAGCTCGGCCAGCAGTGTCAGCACGCTGATCAGCTCCAGCAGCTCCGAGGTCGTGGTCCGGGTCCACCCGGCGGGGCACAGCGCCTCCAGCGTTCCCCGCTCGCCCGGCGCCGTACGCCGCTCGTACCACGCCTCCAGCACCCGCACCCCGCCCGCGGTGAGGTCCCACGCGCCCGGGGACACCGGCGAGACATGGCCCGCGCCGATCCGCAGCACCCGCTCCTCGGGGTCGTACGCCGACTCCCCGGGCAGTGGCGCGGCCGGCAGCGGCGCCCGCACATACGGGCGGCTCCCGCCGGGCAGCCGCAGCCGGTCCGGGTCCCGGCCGGCCTGCGGATCGGCGAACCTGGCACCCCGGGTGTGCAGCCACAGCGCCCTGCGTCCCAGCGCAAGCCCGTCCCGCCACACCTCGACATCGCCGGTCAGCGGCACGAGGCAGCCCGCGGGCGACTGCCGCGCCGCGGCGGCCACCCACGCCAGGACGTCCTCCGCCTCGACCCGGACCCCCAGCCGCACGGACAGCCACCGTGTCAGGCCCGGCGCCAGGTTCGGTTCCAGGCCGCCGGGCTGCCGGAACAGCGGCCGGATCCGGGACGGCTTCCCTGCCGCCGTCCGTCCGTCCGGCAGCAGCGCCGAGAACACCACCGCCGGACCCGGCACCTCCGATGGGTACGCCGGCTCCACCGTGAACACCTGCCGGTCGTCGGCGACCCGCCACAGCTCGGGCCGGGCCGTGTCGATCAGCCGGTGGTCGGGGATCAGCCACTGCTGGTCGAACTCCCCGTGCCGCACCCGCACAGGCTCCGGGCAGGGGCCGTCCTCCCGGGCCAGCGCGGTGGTCGGGGTGCGGTGGCCCGGCAACTGGGCGACCGGCGTGTACGGGCCGCGGGCACGCGTCGGGTGCAGCAGCGCGGCCCGGGCCGTGGCGTCGGGCGCCCCGGTGAGCAGCGCCCAGCGCGCCCGCAGGCAGGCCGGGTCCGGGGCCATCGGCCACCCGCGGCCGATCCGCAGCGGGCGCACGGACCAGGGCATCAGATCGTCCAGCAGAGGCGCCTCATCGCTCACCGCACGCATGCTACTGAGGCCGGTCAGGGCGCCTCCATCGTCACCGAGAAGGAGAACCGGTCCCCCCGGTAGTGGATGCGCACCACGTCCACCGCCCGCCCCGTGTCGTCGTAGGTCACCCCGGTGTAGTGCAGGATCGGGCTGAGCAACGGCACCTGGAGCAGCCGGGCCGTCTCGGGTGCGGCCAGCCGTGCCTCCACGGTGTCGGTGATCCGGCTGATCCGGACCCCCAGCACGTCCCGCAGCACCTTGGTCATCGGCCACCGCTCCAGGTCGGCGAGGTCGATCCGGGCTGCCAGTTCGGGCCGGACGAAGTTCTCCGCCCAGTTGGTCGGCTCGCCTGCCTCGTCGCAGCGCAGCCGCCGGTAGGCGACCGCCTCGGTGAGGTCGGGGAAGTGCTCGGCAGCCTCCGGCGGCAGGGGCGCGGGCCCGTGCTGGAACACCGCGGTACGGCCGCCGGACTGCTGGGCCACGATCGCGTCCACCGAACCGAGCAGCTTGACCGGCGTGCCGCGCAGCGCCGTCGGCTCGATGAACGTGCCCCGCCTGCGGTGCCGGGTGATCAGCCCCTCGTCCTCCAGTTCCTTGAGCGCCTGCCGCATGGTCAGCACGCTCACCCCGTAGTGGGCAGCCAGGCCGTCCTCGGTGGGCAGCCGCAGCGGCGCGTCCGGGTGCCGGCTCAGTATCGAGGCGCGCAGCGACTGCGAGACCTGGTACCACAGCGGCAGCTTGCTGTTGAGGACCAGGGAGTCCGGGGCGAAGGAGGTCACGGTCGGAAGTTTCTCTCAAGCCCCTCCCAGACCCGGTCGTAGGCCTCCTGCCGGTGACCCGCGCGCAGCGCCGACTCGGTCAGCACGACCGGCCAGCGGGTCTCGAACATGAAGGCCAGCCCGTCCGCCACCTTCTGCGGTATCAGTTCGGCACCGCTCGCCCTGTCGAATGTCGCCCGGTCCGGGCCGTGCGCGGACATCATGTTGTGCAACGACGCACCGCCGGGGACGAAGCCCTCGGCCTTCGCGTCGTAGGCGCCTTCGATGAGGCCCATGAACTCGGACATCACATTGCGGTGGAAGTACGGCGGCCGGAAGGTGTCCTCGCCGACCAGCCAGCGCGGTGCGAAGACCACGAAGTCGGCGCCCGCGAGCCCGGGGGTGTCGGACGGCGAGGTCAGCACCGTGAAGATCGACGGGTCCGGATGGTCGTAGCTGGTCGACCCCAGCACGTTGAAGCGGCGCAGGTCGTAGACGTACGGGACGTGGTTGCCGTGCCAGGCGACCACGTCGAGCGGCGAGTGGTCGTAGACCGCCGCCCAGAGGTTGCCGCCGAACTTGTTGACCACCTCGGTGTCCTCGTCGCGGTCCTCGAACGAGGCGACCGGGGCGAGGAAGTCCCGTGCGTTGGCGAGGCCGTTGGCGCCGATCGGGCCGAGGTCGGGGAGCTGGAAGGGCTGCCCGTAGTTCTCGCACACGTAGCCGCGGGCGGTGGTCTCCAGCAGCTCCACCCGGAAGCGGATGCCGCGCGGGACGAGCGCGACATGCCCGGGTTCGGCGCGCAGCAGCCCCAGTTCGGTCCGCAGCAGCAGGGCGCCCTCCTGCGGGACGATCAGGAACTCGCCGTCGGAGGAGGAGAACACGCGGGTGTCCATCGAGCGGTTGGCCGCGTACCAGTGGACGCCGATGCCCTCGCGGCGCAGCACGTCCCCGTTGCCCCCGACGGTGACCAGGCCCTGCACGAAGTCCGTCGCCCCGTCGGGCACCGGGAGCGGACCCCAGCGCAGCCGATTGGGGTCCGGCTCGACCTCGCGGAAGGGGGCGCTGCTCAGGGTGCCGTTCGGAATGCGGTGGAAGGGCGGATGGGCGGCGGACGGCCGGATGCGGTAGAGCCAACTGCGCCGGTTGCGGGCCCGCGGTTCGGTGAAGGCGGTGCCGCTCAGCTGTTCCGCGTACAACCCGTAGGGCGCGCGCTGTGGTGAGTTGCGCCCCACCGGGAGCGCGCCGGTCACGGCCTCGCTGCTGTGCTCGTTGCCGAAGCCCGGCGAGTAGGCGATGTCTTTGCTGTCCAGGCTGTTCTGGCTGTCCTTGCCGCCGCCGCTTCCGCTGGGGTCGGCCCTTTCGGTGAGGTTCATGGCGTGCTCCCGGTGATGTCGTCGTCCCTGATTCCTATGCTGAACCATAGGAATCAGTGCGGCAACTCCCTTGGCTCCCGCCTGTGGAAAACTCGTCCGCGAGACGCCCGCCCGTGGCGGACACGTCTGTGTGGGACCCGCGCACGGGGTCTCACCTGCGGGAATCGCCGCCGCCGGCGCCCGCGGCCTCCCGCGGCGATCAGCGCACGATCCCCGCGCCGACGTGTGCGCCCAGCTCACCACCACCACGGTGGTGAGCTGGGCGGAGGCCGGCCGGACGTCCTGGAAGGCCGCGAGCCCGACCGCCGACCCCCGACCCGCGGTCGGGCGACCCGCTGGTCATCGCCGAGCCGGCAGCCCATCCGCGCCTGTGCCGGGAGGTGCCGGGAGGTGCCGGCCGAAGCGGGTGCCGGGTCCGAACGGCGCCGGGAGCCCGGCCCCGTGAGCCGGGCGTCGGCGGATCCGGCCGCCCGCCCCGAACGAGCCTCCCCCCGTCGCGAATGAGCCGAACACACGCAGGGGAGCCGTCGTCGGTACTCGCGGGTCATGCCGTTGTCGGTGGCGCTCGGTAATGTTCGGGGACGAACGCGCGCCACCGCTGCCGCCGTCCAGGGAGTCACCGATGACCCGCACCCCACCGAGCACCGCACCGAGCACGCCGCCGCGCACCGCACCCGGCACCGCACCGCGCACCGCCCTGCGCATCTGCCCGCTGTGCGAGGCCACCTGCGGTCTCACCCTCACCATCGACGAGGGACGCGTCACGCACGCCCGCGGCGACCGCGACGACGTGTTCAGCGGGGGGTTCATCTGCCCCAAGGGCGCCTCGTTCGGGGCGCTGGACGCCGATCCCGACCGGCTGCGGCGGCCGTTGACACGGCGTGAGGGCCGGCTGACCGAGGCCACGTGGGAGGAGGCGTTCGCCGCGGTCGCCGAGGGTCTGGGCGCGGTGACGGGTGCGTACGGCGGCGAGGCGGTCGGCGTCATGCTGGGCAACCCCAACGTACACACGGTGGCCGGCGGGCTCTACCCGGCGCAGTTGGTCGGCGCGCTGCGCACCCGCGGCCTGTTCACCGCCAGCACCCTGGACCAGATGCCCAAGCACGTCTCCTGCGGCTACCTGTTCGGCGACCCGAACGCGATCCCGGTGCCCGACCTGGACCGCACCGACCACCTCCTGCTGATCGGCGCCAACCCCCTGGTGTCCAACGGCAGTCTGGCCACCGTCGCGGACTTCCCCGGCAGGCTCAGGGCGCTGCGCCGCCGCGGCGGCCGTCTGGTGGTCATCGACCCGACCCGTACAAGGACCGCGCGCGCCGCCGACCTGCACGTGGCGCCCCGGCCCGGCACCGACGCGGCCCTGCTGCTGGCCATGGTGCACGTGCTGTTCGCGGAGGACCTGGCAGACCCGGGCGAACCGGGCGCGTACCTCAGCGGGGTCGAGGACGTACGGGCCCTGGCCGCCGACTTCGCGCCCGAGGCGGTCGCCGCGTACTGCGACGTGTCCGCCGACGTCATCCGTACGCTGGCCCGCGAACTCGCCGCCGCGGAACGGGCGGTGGTGTACGGGCGGCTCGGCAGCACGGCAGTGGAGTTCGGCACCCTGGCGAGCTGGCTGGTGGACGTGCTCAACGCGCTCACCGGCAACCTGGACCGGCCCGGTGGCGCGCTCTTCCCGCTCTCCGCCACCGCCCGGGCGCCCCGGCCGCCGAGTCCCGGCAAGGGCTTCACCACCGGCCGCTGGCACAGCCGGGTCTCCGGCCACCCCGAGGTCAAGGGCGAACTGCCCACCGCCGCGCTCGCCGAGGAGATCGACACTCCGGGGGAGGGCCGGCTGCGCGCCCTGATCGTCGTCGCGGGCAACCCCGTGCTCTCCGCCCCCGACGGACTGCGTCTGGACCGCGCTCTGGCCGGCCTGGACTTCATGGTCAGCGTGGACCCGTATCTCAACGAGACCTCGCGCCACGCCCATGTCGTACTGCCGCCGCCTCCGCCCGCGCAGAGCGCGCACTACGACTTCGCCTTCAACACCCTCGCGGTACGCAACACCGTCCGCTACAGCCCGCCCGCCGTGCCGCTGGAGGACGGCCGCCTGGACGAACCCGAGATCCTCGCCCGGCTGATCCTCGCCGTCCTCGGCCAGGGCGGCCCCGACGCCGACCCCGCCCTCGTGGACGGCCAGGCGATTCAGCACAGGCTCGGCCGGGAGACCGCCGACCCCTGCTCGCCCGTCCACGGCCGCGACGTCGCCGAACTGGCCGCCGCGCTCACCGGGCGCACCGGGTACGAGCGCCGCCTCGACCTGCACCTGCGCCTGGGTCCGTACGGTGACGGCTTCGGCGCGGACCCCGGCGGTCTCACCCTGGCCAGGGTGCTGGAGCATCCGCACGGCATCGACCTGGGACCGCTGCGCCCGCGGATACGCGAGGTGCTGCGCACCCCGTCGGGCACCGTGGAGCTGGCCGCCGCGCCGCTCGTCGCCGACGTGGCCCGGTTGCGGGCCGCCGTGGCCTCCGGACCGGACGGCTCAGCCCTCGTCCTCGTCGGCCGCCGCCATCTGCGGTCCAACAACAGCTGGATGCACAACCTGCCGGTTCTCACCGGCGGCAGCAACCGCTGCACCGCGCAGCTCCATCCCGAGGACGCCGCCCGGCTCGGCCTGGCCGAGGGAGCGCTCGCCCGGATCAAGGGCGACGGCGGCGAGATCACGGCCGTGGTCGAGATCACGGACGCGCTGCGCCGCGGGGTGGTCTGCCTGCCGCACGGCTGGGGCCACGACCGCGACGGCACCCGGCTGACGGCCGCCGCCCGGGAGCCGGGGGTGAACGTCAACCAGTTGCTGGACGGTACGCGGCTGGAACCGCTGTCCGGGACCGCGGTGCTCAACGGCTTCCCGATACAGGTGGAGGCCGCGGAGGTGGGGACCGGACCCGCATAGTCGGAACCTGAAGGGACGGACTCCCCGGGGAGGAGCCCACGGAACTCGTGGGGACCGCACCCGCGGGGACTCGGCCCGCGCGGTGACGTGACGCCGTGACCGACGGCACACACGTCGCCCGCCGGCCTGTTGGAACTGACGGCGCTGGTTCGAGGGTCGGACGCAGCGCGGTGACCACGGAGGGCAGCACAGTGGACGGCACGGTGGACAGCAGGACCCGCACGTCGGCGGACGGCGCGGCGCGTACGTACCAGGCCCGCGACGGCGTGTACATCGGCGGTCGGTGGCGGCCGGCCAACGGCGACCGGCGGATCGACGTCATCGCGCCCACGACCGAGCAGGTCGTCGCCCAGGTACCGGCCGGCTCCGCGCTGGACGTGGACGACGCCGTACGTGCCGCCCGCGCCGCGCTGCCCGGCTGGGCGGCCACCCCGCCCGCCGGGCGAGCCGCCCTGCTCGGCAAGGTCCGCGAGCTGATGGCCGCCCGCCGCCAGGAGATCACCGCGACCATCGCGCTGGAGCTGGGCGCGCCGCCCGCCTTCGCCGCCGCCGTCCACACCGGCCTGCCCATCGCCGTCATGGGCTCGTTCGCCGCGCTCGCCGCCGAGTACCCCTTCGAGGAGAAAATCGGCAACTCCACGGTGTTCCACGAGCCGGTGGGCGTGGTCGGTGCCATCACCCCCTGGAACTACCCGCTCCACCAGATCGTCGCCAAGGTCGCCCCGGCGCTCGCGGCCGGCTGCCCGGTCGTCCTCAAGCCCGCCGAGGACACCCCGCTGGTCGCCCAGCTCCTCACCGAGATCCTGCACGAGGCGGGCGTGCCCGCGGGTGTGTTCAACCTGGTCACGGGGCTCGGCCCGGTCGCCGGCCAGGCCCTCGTCGAGCACCCCGGCGTCGACCTGGTCTCCTTCACCGGGTCCACCGCCGTGGGACGGCAGATCGGCGCGACCGCCGGCGCCGCCGTCAAGCGGGTGGCCCTCGAACTCGGCGGCAAGTCCGCGAACGTCATTCTCCCCGGTGCCGACCTCGGCCGGGCCGTCAACGTGGGCCTCGCCAACGTCTTCGCCAACTCCGGCCAGACGTGCAGCGCATGGACCCGTATCCTCGTGGACTCCGAGCGCTACGACGAGGCAGTCGACCTGGCGGTCGCGGCCACCGCGAAGTACGTTCCCGGCGAACGGGTCGGCCCGCTGGTCAACGCCGAGCAGCGGCACCGGGTGCGCGGTTACATACGGCGCGGCGTGGAGGAAGGCGCCCGGATCGTGGCCGGCGGCCCCGAAGCGCCCGAGGGACTGGCCACCGGGTACTACGTGCGCCCGACCGTCTTCGCCGACGTCCGGCCCGAGATGACCATCGCCCAGGAGGAGATCTTCGGCCCGGTCGTCGTCCTCATCCGGTACGAGGACGAGGAGGACGCGCTGCGGATCGCCAACGGCACGGTGTACGGGCTCGCCGGCGCGGTCTGGGGCCCGGACGAGGAAACGGCGGTCGCCTTCGCCCGTCGGATGGACACCGGGCAGGTGGACATCAACGGCGGCCGGTTCAACCCGCTCGCGCCCTTCGGCGGTTACAAGCAGTCCGGTGTCGGCCGCGAACTGGGCGCGCACGGTCTGGCGGAGTACCTCCAGACCAAGTCGCTCCAGTTCTGAGGAGCGGCGGCTGAGACCCCCGCGGAATCGGCTCACCTCCGGCTCACCCCCGCGGACCCCGCGGCCTGCTGCCGCAGCGAATCCGTAAACCGACAAACGTGCGAAGGTATGTACCGGCTTCGCCTTGTATCGATATCGCCCAGGAGGGTCCGTGGTCCGCGCCGCCGTACTGCCCGCCGTGAACGCCCCGCTCGTCGTGGCGGACATCGAGCTGCCCGAGCCCGGTCCTGGCCAGGTACGGGTAAGGATCGCCGCCGCGGGCGTCTGCCACTCCGACCTGTCCCTGTCCAACGGCACACTCCGGCAGCCGGCCCCCGCGGTCCTCGGGCACGAGGGCGCGGGTACGGTCGTGGCCGTGGGTGAGGGCGTCGGCCATGTCGCGCCGGGCGACCCGGTGGTGCTCAACTGGGCGCCCGCGTGCGGCTCCTGCCACTTCTGCGCGCTGGGCGAGCCCTGGCTGTGCGCCGAGGCCGGCGCCGCGGCGGCCCGTCCGTACGCGACGCTCCTCGGCGACGGCAGTGCGGTCCACCCCGGGCTCGGCACCGCCGCCTTCGCAGAGGAGACGGTCGTCGCCGCGAGCGCGGTCCTCCCGCTCCCCGACGGTGTCCCGCTCACCGACGCGGCCCTGCTCGGCTGCGCCGTCCTCACCGGTTACGGCGCGGTGCACCACTCGGCGGGGGTCCGCGGTGGTGAGTCCGTCGCCGTGTACGGGGTCGGCGGCGTCGGCCTGGCGGTCCTGCAGTCCGCCCGGATCGCGGGCGCCGGACAGATCATCGCGGTGGACGTCGCCCCGGCCAAGGAGGAACTGGCCCGGGCCGCGGGCGCGACCGACTTCGTCGTCTCCGGCGACGACACGGCCAAGCACATCCGCCGGCTCACCGGCGGGCACGGCGCCGACGTGGCCGTCGAATGCGTCGGCCGCGCCGACACGATCCGCGCCGCGTGGTCCTCCACCCGCCGCGGCGGCCGTACGACGGTCGTCGGCATCGGCGGCCAGGACCAGCAGGTCACCTTCTCCGCGCTCGAACTCTTCTACTTCGGCCGCACCCTGTCCGGTTGCGTCTACGGCAACTGCGACCCGTCCCACGACCTTCCCCTGGTCGCCGAGCACGTCCGGGCGGGCCGCCTCGACCTCTCCGCGATGGTCACCGACCGCATAGGGCTCGACGACATCCCCGCCGCCTTCGAAGCGATGACCTCCGGCCGGGGCGGGCGGTCGCTGGTGGTGTTCTGACGGGCCCTACGGTCGGTCCACCATCGCCATCCACCGCTGGTGGGCGCCTCCGAACGGGCCGGTGCCGTCGGCGACGGCTCTCATCAGCCAGTCTGCCGCGGTGGTGGCGGCGGAGATGACGTCGGCGGGGTAGCCGTACCGCATCTGGTGCTCGGCGAACTCGTCCTCGTCCACCAGGATCGGGCCGTTCGCGCCGCGTTTGCGGAGGACGTCGAGGTCGAGGTCGACCATGGTGACCTCGCCGGAGGTGGGCCAGCGAGGTGGGGTGGTGATGTCGCAGTAGATCTCGGTGCTGCGGGGGGCCGCGTTGAAGGTGGCGGTCCACCAGGCGCCGGTGGGGAAGAGGAGGACGTGGGCCTCGGGAATCGGGACCTCGGGGTTGTGGCCCTTGCGCATCACGCTGTTCGCGGGCAGCCCCAGCCATACGCCGTGCTCGTCCTCGCCGAGCCGCCGCATCCGTAGATTCCAGTGCAGTGTGCCGTCGTACTTGCGGTACGTGACCTGGACGAGCCCGTCCGTCCCTGCCACCCCGTCCGTGCCCGCCGCTGAACCCGGTATCGACATGACCACATCCTGTCAGCCGTCCAGGTCTGTGTCCCCACCCTGGTCCGCCCCCGCCCCCGCCCCCGCCCCCGCGGACCGGCGACGACCGCGACGGTCCGGGAGCGTTCCCGGCCGCGGGCGCGCGCCGTGGTCGCGTGCCCTGTTCCCCGCGGGGGCCGTCCTGGGCAACCGCTCGGTGGGTAAGCGCTTGCTCACCCGCCGGGTAAGGTATGACCCTGTCAACCCACCTGGGGAAAGGGGCGTGCGATGAGTGCCGAGGCGGCAACGGGCGAAGCCTGGGGCGACGTCACCCCCGACGCCGCCAGGCGGCTGGTGATCGCCGCGGTCCAGGCGTTCGCCGAGCGCGGCTACCACGCGACCACCACCCGGGACATCGCCGGCCGGGCGGGCATGAGCCCCGCCGCGCTCTACATCCACTACAAGACCAAGGAAGAGCTGCTCTACCAGATCAGCAGGGTCGGCCACCAGCGCTCGCTGGCCATGCTCTCCGAGGCCCGGGACGCCGAAGGTACCGCGGCCGACCGCCTCGCCACCGCGGTACGGTGCTTCGTCCGCTGGCACGCCGAGCATCACACCACCGGTCGCGTGGTGCAGTACGAGCTGGGCGCGCTCGCCGCAGACCACTACACCGAGATCGTGGACCTGCGGCGGCAGAGCGAGGACGTGATCCGCTCGATCATCGCGGACGGGGTGACCGCCGGCGAGTTCGACGTGCCCGAGGTGTCCGGCACCACGCTCGCCGTACTGTCGCTCTGCATCGACGTGGCCCGCTGGTTCAACCCGAACGGCCGAAGGACGCCCGACGAGGTCGGCGCGCTCCACGCCGACCTCGTGCTGCGGATGGTCCGCGCCCCGGGCTGACCGCCGGACCGGCGGTCACCGATAGAACCGCGCCACCGTCTCCGCCACGCACACCGGCTTGTCCCCGCCCTCACGCTCGATCGTCATTCGGGTGACGAGCTGTACGCCGCCCCCGGCCTCGGTCACCTCGGCCAGTACGGCGGTCCCGCGCAACCGCGAGCCCACCGGCACGGGCGCGGGGAAACGCACTTTGTTCACGCCGTAGTTGACGCCCATCGTCACGCCCTCGACCCGGAAGAGCTGCGGGGTCAGCGCCGGGATCAGGGACAGCGTGAGGTAGCCGTGGGCGATCGTCGTACCGAAGGGGCCCTTCGCCGCGCGCTCGGGATCGACGTGGATCCACTGGTGGTCGCCGGTGGCATCCGCGAACTGGTCGATCCGCTTCTGGTCGATCTCCAGCCAGTCGGTCCAGCCGAGCTGCTCACCGACGGCGGCGCGCAGTTCGTCGAGCGAGGCGAAGACGCGGGGCTGCAGCGACATGGGGAGAGCCTCCTGTATCACGGATGTCCAAGCGCTTGCTCAGCATGGTTCGGGAGGCCCTGCCTGTCAATGATCACCCACCCTCGGTGACGGCGGCCGCCCGGGCGCGCACCAGCCCCCGGTGAGGGGCCCGCCGCGGTGATTCCGGGTGGCGCCCCGGCGTGCCGATACGGCAGCATCCCCCGCGAACCGTCCGCCCGCCGCCGCCCCGCCCCCGCAGGGCCGCCACCCCACCGCCGAGGAGCCGTATGAGCCTGCGTCATCACGAGATCGCCGAGGCCCGGCACCGCATCCTCAATCCGTTCACCGAGGAGAAGCTGCTGCTGCTCGGGGACGTCTGCGGGCTGCGGGAGGGGCAGCGGCAGCTCGATCTCGCCTGCGGGAAGGGGGAGATGCTGTGCCGGTGGGCGCAACGGCACGGGATCGGCGGGGTCGGGGTGGATCTGAGCGAAGTGTTCCTGACCGCCGCACGGGAGCGGGCCGCGGAGCTGGGGGTCGCCGAACGGGTGAGCTTCGAGCGGGGGGACGCCGGCGCGTACCGGGCCGAGCCAGGGGCGTACGACATCGTCTCCTGCATCGGCGCCACCTGGATCGGCCAGGGGCTCGCGGGGACGATCGGGTTGCTGCGGCCGGCGATGCGGCCCGGCGGTCTGATGCTGGTCGGCGAACCGTACTGGACCGAGCCGGCGCCCGAGGAGGCGTACGAGGCGATCGGGGCCGAACCGGAGGAGTTCACCTCGCTGGTGGGCACCCTCGACCGGTTCGAGGCGGCGGGCATGGAACTGGTCGAGATGGTGCTCGCCGACGGTGACAGCTGGGACCGGTACGCGGCGGAGCAGTGGCTCACCGTCTCCGACTGGCTCCGGGCCGCGCCCGAGAACCATCCGGACGCAGCCGACATGCGGGAGTTCCTGGCGCACGGCCGCCGCACCCACCTCGCCTACACCCGGCGCTACGTGGGGTGGGGGGTGTTCGTGCTGCGCGAGGCGGCACGCTCCTGAGAACCTGACGCGTTCACCACGGGCCGGGGTTCGCCGTCGCGGACCCCGCGGGGCCTCAGCCGGGGATACGGCCCGCCGCTCGCAGGACCAGGCGGGCCAGCTCCTCGTGGCAGATGTCGCTGTGCGCTCCGGAGGGCGGTCCGCCCCGGCGGACCACGGCCGACACGTCCACGCTGACGCAGCCGCCGGCCGGGAGGTGGGTGAGTGCGTCGGCCAGGGACAGCGCGGGCGTGCCGTCCAGCGACTGGAAACCGTCGTGGCCCAGGGCGCCCCACCGGTCGCCGAAGCCCAGCAGCGACCGGTCGTCGCCCGCCAGCCGGGACGCCACCGGATAGAGCACGCCCAGTGCCTGGTCATGGCGGGAGTGGCAGGCCACCACCGGGCCGGTGACCCGCCGCTGCATCCCGTGCAGCGCCCCGCCCTTGGCGTCGAACGGCAGCGGACCGCTGAACGCGTAGTGCGACAACGCGCCCTGGAGGAGGGTCACCGATGTGACCCGCACCCCCGCCGGCAGCCCGCGCAGCGCGAACGACACCAGCCGCGCCCCGAAGCTGTGCCCGATCACATGGATCCGCATCCCCGGCGCCCTCCGCGCCACCTCGCCCAGCACCGGGCCGAGCCCCAACTGTCCGACGCCGCCCGCCCGCCGCTTCATCGCGTAATACGTCGCCTGCCGCAGCAGTTCGTGCGCGCCGTCCCACACCCGCTTGCCGAGCCCGCCGAAGAGCGCCGGACCCGCGCCGGCCGGGGCCACCTCGACACCCGCCTCCTCCAGGGCGTCGGCGAGCGACGCGCACACCGCCGCCGTGTCCCCGGTGAGCAGTACGGGCTCCGCGCCGGCCGCCGCGCCCACGTCCTCGGCGAAGGCGGTGGCGGACCCTCGCACGAGGCCGGTCAGCGTGCGGACCAGCCCGGCGAACTCCGCCAGCCGCTCGGGCGCCTCGGGCCGCTCTGCGAGGAGTACGGTGATCCGGTCGATCTCCGCCTCCCGGCCGGGGAAGACCCGGGCCAGGGCGGCCCGTGACGCCGGGTCGAGGGCGGTGCGTCGCCTCGCCGGTGTGCCGGCGGGCGGGTCGGCGGTCGCGTCGTCCGGTGGGCCGGCGGGCGCCGCGTCCGGTGCGAGGAGGCGGGCGGGCGGGAAGTCCGGGATCGGCTCGTCGCTGAACCGCATCGACGGCCAGTGCACCCCCACGTAGCCGAACCGGTCGGCGGGGGCGGCGGCCAGCAGGCCGGGGAAGTGCGCGAAGAAGCGGTCGTAGAGCCCGTTCGCGGTGGAGAGGTCGTTGTTCCAGCCGTGCGAGAAGACCACCAGGTCGGTGCGGTCGTGGACGGCCCGGAGCAGTGCGTCGCGCAGCCGGGGGTCGGGATCGCCGTCCGCGTCGAACGTCAGATCCCAGTACGGTCGTACGCTCGTCACGGTCACGGCCATGGCTCCCCCTCGCGAAGTGCCCCTCTGACGACCTCTCGGACAACCCCTCGGACAACGCCGTGTTTGTCCGCTCTGCGGTGCATCATCCCGAGGTGCGGCAGGATCGTCCATCCCCCGAACGGCGGAATACGCTCCGGCTACGCCCTGGCCCGGGCCTTCCCGGTGAATGACCGACCGCTTAGTATGTGACCGCGCGGTCGTACCACGCGCGGGCGCAGCCGCACCCTGCAGGCCCCGCGCCCCACTGCCGGACCTGGGACCGTACCGCCGTGCCGGCAGCCCGGTCGGACCGCCAACCGCCGAGTCGAAGGAGACACGCCGTGGTCGTGGAAGCACTGCGGGACGCCCGGGTGGTCGTCACCGGCGCGGGCGGCGGCATCGGAGCCGCGCTCGCCCGCGCCTGCGCCGCCGAGGGCGCCCGGGTGGTGGTCAACGACCTCGATCCGGACGCCGCCGCGAAGGTGGCCGACGAGATCGGCGGCACGGCCGTGCCCGGCGACGCCTCCGGTGTCGTGCCCGCCGCCCGCGCCGCGCTCGGCGGCGGCATCGACGTCTTCTGCGCCAACGCCGGTGTCGGCACCGGCGGCGGCCCCGAGGCGGACGACGCGGACTGGGAACTCGCCTGGGACGTCAACGTGATGAGCCACGTCCGTGCCGCCCGTGCCCTGCTCCCCGCATGGCTGGACCGCGGCGAGGGACGCTTCGTGTCCACCGTCTCCGCCGCCGGTCTGCTGACGATGATCGGCGCGGCCCCGTACTCCGTCACCAAGCACGGCGCGCTCGCCTTCGCCGAATGGCTGTCGCTCACCTACCGGCACCGCGGCATCCATGTGCACGCCGTCTGCCCGCAGGGCGTACGCACCGCGATGCTGCGCTCCACCGGGGTCGCCGGTGACCTGGTGCTCGCCCCCACCGCCATCGAGCCGGAGGACGTCGCACGGGCCGTACTCGACGGGATCGCCGCGGAGCGCTTCCTGATCCTGCCGCATCCGGAGGTCGCCGAGTTCTATGCGGCCCGGGCCGGCCGGCCCGAGCGCTGGCTCGGCGGCATGAACCGGATCCAGCGCGCATACGAGGAGTTGCGGGCGAAGGAGGGTGACCCGGCATGACGCGATGCGCCGGTCGGTTGCGGCTCGTCGAGCACCGGACCGCGGAGCGGCCGGAAGGGGCCG
Organism: Streptomyces sp.; assembly: GCF_036524955.1. GTDB lineage: Bacteria > Actinomycetota > Actinomycetes > Streptomycetales > Streptomycetaceae > Actinacidiphila. Next base: position 45,243 of record NZ_DATDBG010000084.1, on the reverse strand, counting down.
GGTACCCGCCGTCCGTGCCGCACGCCTTCCCGTCCGCCGAACGCGCCCCCGGCGAGAGCGTCGAGGGGTACGTCGGCCTGCGGTCCGGTACCGCGGCCGAGACCGTCGCCCACCGCAAGGAGCCGTCGGCCGCGCCCACGCACCCGCGTGAGGTCGAGGTCCGCGGCGAGCTGTCCAGGACGGCGACCGGCCAGATCCTCCGGCCGGAACCGAAGGCCCTGGCCGGATAGGGTCCATACCGGTCGGAACGCCGGTCGCAAGGCCCCGGTTCAGCACGGCGTGGTCCTGGCCGGCGGACCGGAGGGCACGAGGAGAGAGCAGGGCAGGCCATGGCACGCAACGCGACAGGCAGCGGCGGCGGTACAGGAGACGGCACGGGCCCGGGGTCCGGGGCCGCCGTACCGGAGCGGCTGCTCGCCGAGGCCACCCGGCTCTTCGCCGAACACGGCTACGACCGCACATCCGTCCAGGAGATTGTCGCGGCGGCGGGCGTCACCAAGGGCGCCCTCTACCACTACTTCGGCTCCAAGGACGACCTGCTGCACGAGATCTACGGCCGCGTGCTGCGCCTGCAGACCGCACGCCTCGACGCCATCGCCGCCCGCGCCACCGACGTACGCGACCGCCTCGCGGAAGCCGCCGCGGACGTGGTCGTCACCAGCATCGAGAACCTGGACGACACCAAGATCTTCTTCCGCTCCATGCACCAGCTCAGCCCGGAGAAGCAGAGGGCGGTACGGGCCGAGCGCCGCCGCTACCACGAGACCTTCCGCTCGCTGATCGAGGAGGGCCAGCGCGACGGCCACTTCCGCGCCGAGCTGCGCCCCGACCTCGTCGTCGACTTCTTCTTCGGCTCGGTGCACCACCTCGGTACCTGGTACCGCGCGGACGGCCCGCTGTCCGCGCGGCAGGTCGCCACCGAATTCTCCGACCTGCTGCTGCACTCGGTGCGGCGGCCCTGATCCCTCCGGGAGCCCTGACGTGAAGGCATGGCGCGTGCACGAGAACGGAGAGCCGCGCGAGGCGATGCGCCTCGACTCCGTCCCCACCCCCGAGCCCGGCCCCGGGGAGGCGCTGCTGCGAGTCCTCGCCGCCAACGTCAACTTCCCCGACGCGATGCTCTGCCGCGGCGAGTACCAGATCCGCCCGCCACTGCCCTTCACACCGGGCGTGGAACTGTGCGGCGAGGTCGTCGCCCTGGGCGACGGCGCCACCGGCCTCGATGTCGGCGCCCGCGTCGTCACCCCCGCCGCCCTCCCCGGCGGAGCCTTCGCCGAATACGCCGTCGTACCCGCCGCAGGAGTGCTGCCCGCGCCCCCGGCCCTGGACGACGCCCAGGCCGCCGCCCTCCACATCGGTTACCAGACCGGCTGGTTCGGCCTCCACCGCAGGGCCGCCCTGCAGCCGGGCGAGACCCTGCTGGTGCACGCCGCGGCGGGCGGTGTCGGCAGCGCCGCCGTCCAGCTCGGCAAGGCCGCCGGCGCCACCGTCATCGGCGTGGTCGGGGGCCCCGACAAGGCGAAGGCCGCCCGCGACCTCGGCGCGGACATCGTGATCGACCGCCACCACGAGAACGTCGTCTCCGTCGTCAAGGAGGCCACCGCCGGCCGCGGCGCGAACGTCGTCTACGACCCGGTCGGCGGCGAGGCGTACACCCTCTCCACCAAGTGCATCGCCTTCGAGGGCCGCGTCGTCGTGGTCGGCTTCGCCGGCGGTACGGTGCCCGCGCCCGCCCTCAGCCACGCCCTCGTCAAGAACTACTCCATCCTCGGCCTGCACTGGGGCCTCTACCTGGCGCACGATCCGGTCGCCGTCCACCACGCGCACCAGGAACTGACCCGCATGGCCGCGGACGGCACGGTGCGGCCACTCGTCACCGAACGGGTGCCGTTCGCCGGCGCGGCCGACGCGGTGCAGCGGGTCGCCGACGGCACGACGACGGGCCGGCTGGTCGTGATGCCGTAGCCACCGACTCCCGTGCCGGTTGCCGGCGCAGGAGGTTGCCCGACCCTGGATCAGCGGCTCGCCGCGGTCGGATGAGCGGTGACCGTCCTGCCGGGGTCAGGGCGTGCCGCGACCCCGGCCCCGTGCCAGGGCAGAGGAAACGGCGGCGACGGGGGGACGGGCCGCCGGCATTTCGTGTCGGAAATCGGAAAGGGGCCCGGTGACGCTGCCGTGGGGGCCGTGCCGGTGCGCGGGCCCGGCCGAACTCGTCGCCGCGGGAACACCGATTCCGCTACGCGTACTTCCGCAGCTCGCGGCGGGCCAGTGAACGTTTGTGCACCTCGTCGGGCCCGTCGGCGAGACGCAGCGTGCGGGCGGCTGCCCACAGGTGGGCCAGTGGGAGGTCCTGGCCGACGCCGGCCGCGCCGTGGGACTGGATGGCGCGGTCGATGATGCGCTGGACGGCGGCCGGGGTGGCGATCTTGATGGCCTGGATCTCGGTGTGCGCGCCCTGGTTGCCGACGGTGTCCATGAGCCAGGCGGTTTTCAGGACGAGCAGGCGGAGCTGTTCGATCTCGACCCGGGACTCGGCGATCCACTCCTGGATGACGCCCTGCGCGGCGAGGGGTTTGCCGAAGGCGATACGGGAGGTGGCACGGCGGCACATGAGCTCGAGGGCGCGTTCCGCCATACCGATCAGGCGCATGCAGTGGTGGATGCGGCCGGGGCCGAGGCGGGCCTGGGCGATGGCGAAACCACCGCCCTCCTCGCCGATGAGATGGTCCACGGGGACCCGGACGTCATGGAAGACGATGTCCGCGTGGCCGCCGTGGTCGCCGTCGTCGAAGCCGAACACCCGCATGCCGCGCCGCACTTCGAGGCCCGGGGTGCCGCGGGGGACGAGGATCTGGCTCTGCTGGCGGTGCCGGTCCGCGGCCGGGTCGGTCTTGCCCATGACGATGAAGATCGCGCACTTGGGGTTCATCGCGCCGGAGATGTACCACTTGCGGCCGTTGATGACGTACGAGTCGCCGTCGCGTTCGATGCGCGTCTCGATGTTGGTGGCGTCGGAGGAGGCGACGTCGGGCTCGGTCATCGCGAAGGCGGACCGGATCTCGCCCGCGAGCAGGGGCTCCAGCCACTCCTTGCGCTGGGCGGGGGTGCCGAACTCGGCGAGGACCTCCATGTTGCCGGTGTCGGGCGCGGCGCAGTTCAGGGCGGGCGGGGCGAGGTGCGGGCTGCGGCCGGTGAGCTCGGCGAGCGGCGCGTACTGGAGATTGGTGAGGCCGGCGCCGTACTCACCGGGAAGGAAGAGATTCCACAGGCCCTGCCGCCCGGCCTCGGCCTTGAGCTGCTCCACGACCGGCGGCGCCGTCCAGCGCGCGTCGCCGGTGGCCTGCTCGCGCTGCTTCTCGAACACCGCCTCCGCGGGGTACACGTGCTCGTCCAGGAAGGCGAGGAGGCGGGCCCGCAGCTCCTCGGTCCGGGTGTCGAAGGCGAATTCCATGGCTGGTCGGTCCTCCGGGTGCGGGTGCGGGGGCGGTTACGCGCAATGCGTATGTGCGGGGGTGCGGTGGGCGCTCGCCCGTGCACGCGTGGGAACGGGACGCGCCGGTGTCAGCTCTCGCCCCGGAGCGTGAGAAGGCCGCGCTCGATGAAGACGGGGACGACCTCGCCGATCCGCTCGAAGCCGGCACCGAGCGTCCGGCCGAGCGTCCAGCGGTAGTGGATGCCTTCGAGGATCACGGTGAGCTTGAAGTAGGCGAAGGCGGTGTACCAGGCGACGGCCGTCACGTCGCGGCCGGAGCGGCGGGCGTACCGCTCGATCAGTTCGGCGGGAGTCGGGTGGCCGGGGGCGCCGCCGGTCGTGGGACCGGGCAGGCCGTCGACCGCGCGCTGCTCGCCGTACATCACGAGCAGGCCGAGGTCGGTGAGGGGGTCGCCGAGGGTGGACATCTCCCAGTCGAGGACGGCGGTCAGTTCGCCGTCCTCGATGAGGACGTTGTCCAGGCGGTAGTCGCCGTGCACGATCGCGGGGGCGGGGGAGTGGGGGAGTTCGCGGCCGAGGGTGGCGTGCAGCTCGTCGATGCCGGGCAGTTCGCGGCTGCGGGAGGCGTCGAGCTGCTTGCCCCAGCGGCGGAGCTGCCGGTCGAGGAAGCCGTCGGGCCGGCCGAAGCCGGCGAGGCCGACCGCGGCGGGGTCCACCGCGTGCAGGTCCACCAGCGTGTCGACCAGGGTGAGGACGGCGGCCCGGGTCCGGTCCCGGCCGATCTCGCGCAGTTGGCTCTCGCTGCGGTACGGGGTGCCGCGCACGAACTCCATGACGTAGAAGGGTGCGCCGACGACCTCGGGGTCCTCGCACAGCAGGACCGTGCCCGGGACCGGCACCGCGGTCGGGGCGAGCGCGGTGATCACCCGGTGCTCGCGGGCCATGTCGTGCGCGGTGGCGAGCACATGGCCGAGCGGGGGGCGGCGGACCACCCAGGTGCTGCTGCCGTCGGTGACGCGGTAGGTGAGGTTGGACCGGCCGCCCTCGACGAGCCGTGCCCGCAACTCGCCCGCCACCAGCCCGGGGAGCTCCCGGTCGAGCCGGTCGCGCAGCCGGCCGAGATCCAGGCCCGGGGGGTCGTCGGTCTCGCTCATGCGGTCGTCTCTCCTCGTGGCCGTCGGGTGGGGCGCCCGCGTGCGTGCCCGCGTGCGTGCCCGCGTGCGTGCCCGCGTACGCGAATCGTACCGACTGGTCGGTATGCCGTCCACCTCCCACGCGGGCCTCCGGGCAACCGCCGACCGGCGAGCGCCGCGCCCGCACAACGAACGGCGGGCGGTGGACCGTAGGGGTACGGTCCACCGCTGGCCGCTCACGTACCGCGCGTCACAACACCAGCGACAGCAGCATCACGAAACCGAGCGCCACCACCGAGATCACCGTCTCCATCGCCGACCAGGTCTTCAGGGTCTGCGGGACGTCCATCCCGAAGTACTCCTTGACCAGCCAGAACCCGGCGTCGTTGACGTGCGAGAAGAAGAGCGAGCCGGCGCCGACGGCGAGCACCAGAAGCGCGGCGTGCGTGCTCGACATGGTCTCGGCCAGCGGGGCCACCAGGCCGGCCGCCGAGATGGTGGCGACCGTCGCGGAACCGGTGGAGACCCGGATCAGTACCGCGATCAGCCAGCCGAGCAGCAGCGCGGAGATGTTCCAGCCGTCCGACCAGTCCAGGATCATCCTGCCGACGCCGCAGTCGATCAGGGTCTGCTTGAAGCCGCCGCCCGCGCCGACGATCAGCAGGATGCCCGCGATCGGCGCCAGCGATGTGTCGACCGTGGCGGACATCCGCTCCTTGGTGAAGCCGGCGGCCCGCCCGAGGGTGAACATCGCCAGCACCACCGCGGCCAGCAGGGCGATCAGCGGAGCGCCGATGACGTCGAAGACGCGGTACGTCAGGCTGCTCTCGTCGTCCACCAGGACGTCGGCCAGCGCCTTGGCCAGCATCAGCACCACCGGCAGCAGCATCGTGGCGACCGTGGCGGCGAAGCTCGGCCGCCGGTCCAGGCCGTCCGATGCGCGGGCCGGCGTCATCCGCTCCGGCGGGGCCACGTCCACCCAGCGGGCGGCGAACCGGCCGAACAGCGGGCCCGCGATGGCCAGGGTGGGCAGCGCCACCAGCACACCGAGGGCGAGCGTCATACCGAGATCGGCGTGGATCGAGTCGATCGCGGCCAACGGGCCCGGGTGCGGCGGCACCAGACCGTGCATCACCGACAGGCCGGCCAGCGCCGGTATGCCGATCCGGATCAGCGACTGGTTGCCGCGCCGGGACACCAGCAGTACCACCGGGATCAGCAGCACGATGCCGACCTCGAAGAAGAGCGGCAGCCCGATCAGACCGGCGATCAGCGCCATCGCCCACGGCAGCCGCTTCTCGTTGGTGCGTGCCAGTATCGTGTCCACGATCTGGTCCGCGCCACCGGAGTCGGCGAGCAGCTTGCCGAGGATCGCGCCGAGTGCGATCAGCACGCCGACGCCGGCCACGGTGTTGCCGAGCCCGGTGGTGAAGCTGGTAATGGTGTCGGCGAGCGGCGCGCCCGCGACGACGCCGAGGACGCCGGAGCCGATGGTCAGCGCCAGGAAGGCGTGCATCTTCCAGCGTGTGATCAGCAGGATGATGACCGCGATGCCGGCCAGCGCGGCGAGCGCGAGTCGGGTATGACCGGCATCGGTGATCGGCGGCGGCGTGGCGGCGGCCAGCATCTCGACGCTGAGTGCGGACACGGAGTGCTCCCATGGGACGGGGGTGGAGGGGGACAGGGGTACGGAAGGGTCCGGGCCCCTGGGGAGTGGCAGATGTGGCGGGTAGCCGGCCGGTCGCCGACCGCCGCTGCGGTGGTGGCGCCGGCTAGTGCCGCGCGGGGCGGGCCGAGCGCGGAAGCCCGGTCAGCGCGCGCTCGGTGATCTCCTGCGAGCCGCCGTCGATGGAGACCACCGCGCCCGACTCGTCGGGCTGGAGCGGTTCCAGTGCCTCGAACTGGGAACTCAGCAGCCCTGACGGCATGAAGTGCTCCATCCGCGCGGCCAGTCGGGAGGCGATCAGCTCCGGCGGGCCGTCCAGGTGCACGAAGAACAGATCGGAGTCGGCCTGGCGCAGCCGGTCGCGGTACCGGCGCCGCAGCGCCGAACAGCTCACCACGCCGCCCTGGTGGCCGCGTTCGGAGATCCAGCCGGCGATCGCGTCCAGCCAGGGTGCCCGGTCCGTGTCGTTCAGCGGGTGACCGGCCGACATCTTGGCGATGTTGGCCGGGGGGTGGAAGTCGTCGGCTTCGGCGTAGGGCACGCCCAGCCGTTCTGCCAGCAGCCCGCCGACCGTTGACTTCCCCGAGCCCGAGACCCCCATGACGACGATCACGGGAACGTCCTCCGGTACGGCCGTCATGCGCTCGCACCTCCTTGTCCAAGCGGCCGGAGGGCCGCCGTGCGCCTCCCGGTGTGTGGCGACCACTGAACACCCGTAAGTACTACTTATTCAAGAGCTCGTGACGTAAAAGTCACATGATTATGGTGGGCCTGGGCGCACTCTAGGCTTGGGCCATGCCTCAGCAGGGATCACCGCAGGACCGGCGGGAACGGGAAGAGGCCGGCGGCCTGCACTCCCGGGTGCTGGCCGAACTCGGCCCGGCCATCGCCTCGGGCGAGCACCCGCCCGGCACGGTGTTGCGCATCGACGAGCTGGAGTCCCGTTACGGGGTGTCCCGTACGGTCATCCGCGAGGCGGTCCGGGTGCTGGAGGCCATGCATCTGGTCGAGATGCGCCGCCGGGTGGGCGTGACGGTCCGTCGTTCCGAGGAGTGGAACGTCTTCGACCCCGCCGTCATCCGCTGGCGGCTGGCCGGAGCCGACCGCTCACGGCAACTGCGGTCGCTCACCATGCTGCGCACCGCCGTGGAACCCGTCGCCGCGGGTCTCGCCGCGGCCACCGCCACTCCCGCGCAGTGCCGCGAACTCACCGTGCTGTCCGCCGAGATGGCCGCGGCCGGTCGCGCCGCGGACCTGACCGCGTACCTCGGGCACGACATCGCCTTCCACCGCGTCATCCTGGACGCGTCGGGCAACGAGATGTTCGCACGGCTCGGCGATGTGGTCGCCGAGGTGCTGACCGGCCGCACCGAGCATCACGTGATGTTCACTGCGCCCGATCCCGAGGCGGTCACCTTGCACGTCCGGGTCGCCGAGGCGGTACGGGCCAGGGACGCGCGGGTCGCGGAGGAGCTGATGCGGGAGATCTGCGTGGGGGCGCTGCGGGAACTGGACATCCTCGCGCCCTGAGCGCGGGCTGGTCCCCTGCCGCCGCTCACCACACCACGGCCGCGCCGAACACCGCCAGCGCGACCATGCAGCCCGCCGCCGCCACGGCCGCCCGCACGGACAGTACGGGCGGCTGCCCCGTGCCCAGCCGCTGTATCCGCAGGTGCGCCAGCCGCAGAAACGCCAGGAACACCAGGGCGGCCAGCGACGCGGCCAGCACGGTCACCGTGCCGCCGCCCCGCTGCGCCGCCTGCCGCATCGCCAGCACCGCGGTCACCGCGCACGACAGCGTGGTCCGACGCCACGCCAGCCGGGTGCGCTCCGGCTGCAACCCTGGATCGCGATCCGTCTCCACGGCCCGCCGCACGTCCTCCACCGGGGACCCGCCGCGAACCGCCTCACCGGCGGGCTCGCCGTGACCCCTGTTCATCAGGCCCAGCCGAAGAGGGCGACCGCCACCATCACCACCGCGATGACGGCGATCAGGGCCGCCATGACCGCCGGGAAGCGGGAGACCGGGAGGTTCGCGCCGCGGCGCATCGCGCGTTCGCAGCGGATCCAGTGGTTGATCGCGCGCAGGGTGCAGGCGACACCGCCGGCCAGCAGGGCGAGGGCCAGCAGGACGCGTACCCAGCGGGTGAGGTGGTCGGTGAGGAACTGGTCGACCGCGAAACCGCCGCCGATCAGGGCGAGGGCGGTGCGGATCCAGGCGAGGAAGGTGCGCTCGTTGGCGAGCGAGAAGCGGTAGTCCGGTGTGGTGCCCTCTTCCTGCACCCGGGCCGGGGCGAACCACAGCCCCACCGACTCGCGGGCCGCGCGCACTCGGCCGATTCCGCTCACCCGACCACTTTAACCAGGCCCCGCCGAGGCCACCCGGCGGCCACCCCCCCTCGTACGGCGGACCGGCCACCTCCTCGTACGGCGGACCGCCCGCCGCCGGCGAGCGGCCCCCGGCCGACGGGCTGGGAACGCGCCCGCCGGTTCCGGTCAGCGCGCCGCGCGCCACTCCAGCAGGCGGCGGTACGCCTCCAGGCCGTCCGGTACCCACTCCCAGTCGCGGATACTGCGGGTGAGTTCGTCCTCGGTGAGGAAGGCGTGCCAGGCGACCTCTTCCGGCTGCGGGTGCACCGGGAGCTCGCAGCGGACCTGGTAGACCGCCGACCACCAGGTGCGGGGTCCGTCCTCGTAGAGGAACCGGAACAGCGGCTCGGGCCGCGGCAGTCCGCTCACGCCCAGCTCCTCCTCCGCCTCGCGCAGGGCCGCCTCGTCGTAGGTCTCCCCGGCGCCGAGCACTCCGCCGACGAACATGTCGTACAGGGACGGGAAGACCAGCTTCCGCGCGGTGCGGCGGTGGACGAAGATCCGGTCCGCCGCGTCCCGGACCAGGATGAACGAGCAGCGATGGCGCATCCCGTGCGCGTACGCGTGGCCGCGCGGCGCGGTGCCGACGACGTTGTCGTCCTCGTCCACGATGTCGATCATCTCGTCGGCGTCCAGCGGGGACCGGGCATCCGGCGGGCCGTCGTGCGGGTCGCCCGGCAGGGGTTCGTGCGGTCGGCTCATGCGGTGATTCAACCACCGTCCGGCGCCGTGGCGGCAGAACCGGGGGACCGACCCGCCACTCCTCGGCCCGGTGGGGGAAGCCGATCCGCTACGAGTTCGCCGGCCTGCGGGCGGTCGACCTCGTCCTGCACGGACTGCTCGGCGACGGGGACACCGCCTCCCCCGGGCCGCCCCGGGCCGACCCGCAGGCCGGGGTGCTGGGGGGCGGCTGCGGGGATGCCTGGGCGGACATCCCGGAGAAGCCGGCGGACGTGCCGCGCGGGCAGGCCGGCTGACCACCGCTTCCCCGCCGTCCGAGGCATGATCGGTACATGAGCAACCTCGATGTGAAGCCGGCGGCCACCGAGTGCGGGGGGCGCGACGGCGTATCCGGCGCCCCGGTCCGTGACCTGCTCGCCCCCCGGACCGTCCCGCTCGGCGAGAGCACCGTCGTACGGCGGCTGCTGCCCAACCTCGGCCGCCGCATGGTCGGCGCGTGGTGCTTCGTCGACCATTACGGGCCGGACGACATCGCCACCGAGCCGGGCATGCAGGTGCCGCCGCATCCGCACATCGGCCTGCAGACGGTGAGCTGGCTGCACGAGGGCGAGGTGCTGCACCGCGACAGTCTCGGCAGCGAGCAGACCGTCCGGCCGCGCGAGCTGGGCCTGATGACCTCGGGGCGAGCCATCGCGCACTCCGAGGAATCCCCGCGCGACCATGCCCGCTACCTGCACGGGGCCCAGTTGTGGGTCGCGCTGCCCGACGCGCACCGGCACACGGCGCCGGCCTTCGAGCACCACCCCCGCCTGCCGGAGATCACCGGCGGCGGGGGCCTGCACGCCACCGTCGTCCTCGGCGAGCTCGACGGCGCCGCCTCACCCGGCACCACCTACACCCCGATCGTCGGCGCCGACCTCACCCTCGCCCCGGGCACCGCGGCACGGCTCCCGGTCCAGCCCGACTTCGAGTACGCCGTCCTGGCCATGTCCGGCGAGGCCGAGGTCGACGGCGTCCGCCTCGCGCCCGGCTCCATGCTCTACCTCGGCTGCGGTCGCCGCGCTCTGCCGATCAGCGCCGACGTCAGCAGCTCCGTGATGCTGCTGGGCGGCGAGCCTTTCGAGGAACGGCTCGTCATGTGGTGGAACTTCGTCGGTCGTTCCGCCGACGATATCGCCCGGGCGCGGGAGGAGTGGACGAACGGCACCCTCTTCGGTGAGGTCCATGGCTACGACGGGGAGCGGCTGGCCGCTCCCGAACTGCCGCCGGTGCCGCTGAAACCGCGGGGACGTGCGCGCTGATCCGCCTGTGTTCACGACGGGGACCGTCGCGGGTACCGAGCAGGTGCGCCGGGTCTCCGTCGGAGCGGGGATCACCGCTCGGCTGCGGAACGCAGCCGGACGGCGGGTGACGACACCCCGCCACGACACCGTGCAGGCTCCCGCCGCCGCGGACCCGCCCCCGCCCTGACTGGGCCCCCACCCGCGCCCTGACCGGGTCCCGCACTGACAGGACCCGGCCCTTTCGTCCGACACGGGCCCCGGCAAGGGGCCCTTCGCGTTGCCGTGCCCCCGCCCCCCGACCCGCCGTCAGCCGGTGGCGCAATTCGGTATGTGAGACGTTCACGCGGATTCGTTGACGTGAACGGTTTCTGCTGCCACTCTCATCTGCGTGAGCCAGTCAGAGAATTTCGCCGCGCGTCGGCACGTCGATCTGCGACGTCAAGCCAGCGCTATCTGTGCTGCCGGTCGCTGAACCGTCCGGTCGGCTTTCTCCTGACTCTTTTCCGTTTCCGCACGTGACCGCCCCGCGGCGCTGACGCCCCGCGCGGGATCAGGTCGTCGGCCACGGACGTACCCGCTCCGAGCCTGCGTTTCTCCCTGCCTCCAGGCATCCGAGCCTCCTGCCCGGACTCAGGGGAAGCCGCCTTCCGGTGCGAGCCGTCCTGTCCTGCCTCCCTCCTCGCCCGCCGCGCGCGGCCGGGGAACGGCGCCGCCCGACGGCCCGGTCATTCCCTTTGCGCGCCGAATGGTGCTTTGCCATGCGCGTTTCCCGGGAAATCCCTGAACGGCCGTTTCCGGCGGGGTTTTCCGCTATCAAGGAGCCTTTCTTGACGTCGCTTCTCGCCATATCCGGAAGTCCGTCCGCCGACTCCAGGACCGCCCTGGTGACGCGTGAGATCGTGCGGCGCCTGTCGCTGACCGGCTTCGACGTGGGACATCTGAACGTACGCGACCTGCCGGCACCGGACCTGCTGGCCGCCAGGACCGGCGGCGTGGAAATGCGCCGGGCGCTGGACGCGGTGGCCTCGGCCGAGGGCGTCGTCATCGCCACACCGGTGTACAAGGCCGCGTACTCGGGCCTGCTCAAGACGTTCCTCGATCTGCTGCCGCAGTCGGGGCTGGCCGGAAAGACGGTGCTGCCGCTGGCCACCGGCGGCAGCACCGCCCACGTCCTGACCATCGACTACGCGCTGCGCCCGGTGCTGGCCGCACTCGGCGCCCGGCACGTCGTCGCGGGCTGCTTCCTGCTCGACCAGGCGATCGAGCGCCGGCCGGACCGCTCGGCGTGGCTCCAGCCCGAGGCGGAACTGCGGCTGTTCCAGGCGGTGGACGACTTCGTCGAGGCACTGCCCGTCAGCGCGGCGACCATCGCGGCGCCGTAACCGACGTCCCTCAGCAGCCCGTTCCGTAGCTCCCCGTCAGCCACTCGTCCCGTCCCGTCCCGTAACCGCGCCCCTGCGACCGCCGATCGCCCCGTAACGCGGTTCCGCGGCGCCGTCCCGTAGCCACCGGCCACCCGGCCCCGCCGCTTCCCCCCGACCCCGCTTCAGAAGGACACTCCCCATGCCTGCACTCACGGCGACCTCAAGACGCCAGTTCCTGACCCTGCTCGGTATCTCGGCCGCCGCTGTGAGCTGCGGAACCGCCGCCGCCGGCGGGGGGTCCGGCGGCAACCGGACCAACACGCTGCGGTACCAGGGATCGGCGGGCGCGGTCACCCTGGCCGAACTCGCCGCGGACCTAGGCCATCTGGAGGACGTGAGACTCAAGTGGGTCGGCAACACCATCAGCGGCCCGCAGGACATCCAGTCGGCCGCCACCGGCCAGACCGACTTCGGCGGCGCGTTCAACGGCGCGGTCGTCAAGCTCGCCGCCGCCGACGCCCCGATCAAGGCGGTGATCAGCTACTACGGTTCCGACACGTCCGCCTACAACGGCTTCTACGTCCTGAACGACAGCCCCATCCGCTCCGCCCGCGACCTCATCGGCAAGAAGATCGGGATGAACACCCTCGGTGCCCACTCCGAGGCCATGCTCGACATCTACCTCCAGCGCCACGGGCTGACCCCGGCGGAGATCGCCAAGGCCGAGCCGCTGGTGGTGCCGCCGGTCAACACCGAGCAGTCGCTGCGGCAGAGGCAGATCGACGTCGGCGTGCTGGGCGGCATCCTGCGCGACAAGGCCCTGGCGACGGGCGGCATCCGGCCGCTGTTCACCGACTACCAACTGCTCGGGGCGTTCAGCGCGGGGACCTATGTGATGACCGAGCGGTTCCTGAAGCAGAACCCCGGCACCGCCCGGACCTTCGTCACCGGCGTGGCCCGCGCCATCGAGTGGTCCCGCAGCGCACCGCGCGAGGAGGTCGTCGCCCGGATGACCGACATCGTGGGCAGGCGCAATCGCAGCGAGGACGCCGCGGCCCTCCGGTACTGGAAGTCGTACGGGATCGCCGAGACGGCCGGCCGGATCACCGATCAGGAGTTCCAGCTCTGGATCGACTGGCTGGCCGCCCGCGGCGACATCAAGAAGGACCACGTCACGGCCTCCGGCCTCTACACCAACGAGTTCAACGGCTACGGAACCGGTGGTGCCTCGTCCGCCGCCGCGTCCCCCTCCGTGACGACGAGCGGAAGGTGACGGCCATGTCCGGGCCCGCCATACCCAAGATCGTGTTCGAGCAGGTGAGGAAGGATTTCCCCGTCCGGGACCGTACGGGGAAGGATGCCACGGGGAGGGGCCGTACGGGCCGGGACCGTAGGGCGAAGGGCCGTACGACCGGCGGCGGGGGAGCGCGGCAGACCGCCTCGGTCACCGCGCTGGACGGCATCGACCTGGACATCGCGGCGGGGGAGTTCGTGGTCGTGGTCGGGCCCAGCGGCTGCGGCAAGTCCACGCTGCTCGACCTGCTCGGCGGCCTGACCCGTCCCACCGGCGGGCGGATCCTGCTGGACGGGAAACCCGTCACGGGACCCGGTCTGGACCGCGGCATCGTCTTCCAGCAGTACGCGCTGCTGCCGTGGCGTTCGGCGCAGGGCAACGTCGAGTTCGGCCTGGAGGCCACCGCCGTGTCGCGGCGCGAGCGCGCCGAGCGGGCCCGGGAGTACCTGGACCTGGTCGGGCTGACCGGCTTCGAGGACCGTCATCCGCACGAGCTGTCCGGTGGCATGCGGCAGCGGGTCGCCATCGCCCGCAGCCTCGCCTACGACCCCGATGTGCTGCTGATGGACGAGCCGTTCGCCGCGCTGGACGCCCAGACCAGGGAGTCGCTGCAGGACGAACTGCTGCGGATCTGGCAGCGCACGGGCAAGACGATCCTGTTCATCACCCACGGCATCGACGAGGCCGTCTACCTCGGGCAGCGGGTCGCGGTGCTGACCTCGCGCCCCGGGCGCGTCAAGCAGGTCGTCCCGATCGACCTCGGGTCCCGCACGGCGACCGACGATCCGCGGTCCGGCCCGCAGTTCGCCCGGTACCGGCACGAGATCTGGACCCTGCTGCACGACGAGGTGGTCCGGGCCCAGCAACTGGAGAAGGAGGCGGTCTCCGCATGAGTTCCGTCAGCGCTTCGCGCACCGAGCGCGCACTCACCATGCCCGCACCCGCGGGCAGCGTCCCGGCTGCCGCGGTGGCGTCACCCGCTCCGGTCGCTTCCACGGACACTGCTTCCACGGACACTGCTTCCACGGGTACCGCTTCCACGGGTACCGCTTCTGCGGGCACTGCTTCTGCGGACGCGGCGACGACCGTCACCGTTCCCGACGTCCCCGGTGCCACGGACACCGGTGCGCGGGGGAGCGCTGCCCGGTCCACAGGGCGCCGGTTCCGGTCGGCACTGCGCCCGCTGCCCCGGCTGCTGCTCGGCGGCGCCGTCAGGTCGGTGGCGGTCGTGGCCCTGCTGGTCGTGTGGGAGACCGTGCCACGGCTCGGGCTGGTCGACCGGACCTTCCTGCCGCCGTTCAGCGAGGTCGCCGGTGCCTGGTGGGGGCTGGTCGGCGACGGCCGGCTCGCCGAGAACACCGAGGCGAGCCTGGTGCGTTCGTTCAGCGGATTCGGTCTGGCGTTGGTCCTGGCGGTGCCGCTGGGCCTGCTGATCGGCTGGTACCGGCCGGTCGCGGACGTGCTCGGCCCGCTGCTCGAGGTGTTCCGCAACACCGCCGCCCTCGCCCTGCTGCCGGTGTTCGTGCTGCTGCTGGGGATCGGGGAGACCTCCAAGATCTCCATCGTGGTGTACGCCTGCTTCTGGCCGGTGCTGCTCAATACCATCAGCGCGGTCCGTACGGTCGATCCCACGCTGCTGAGGCTGGCCAAGTCGATGGACCTGTCCGCCCCGCGGCTGTTCCAGAAGGTCGTCCTGCCCTCCTCGGTGCCGGCCGTCTTCACCGGCATCCGCATGGCCGGAGCGGCCTCCATCCTCGTACTGGTCGCCGCCGAGATGATCGGCGCCAAGGCGGGGCTCGGCTATCTGATCAACGCCTCGCAGTACAACTTCGCGATCCCGCAGATGTACGCGGGCATCATCACGATCTCGGCCATCGGCGTGGCCTTCAACCAGCTTCTGGTGGCCGTGGAGCGCCGGCTCAGCTCCTGGCGCGTCCCCGCCGCCGGCTGACCCCGCCCCCTCCGGCCCGGCTTGTTCTGTCCTGCCCCGTCCTGCCCAAACCGGGCGTCCCGCCGGCCGCCCGGCCCCCGTCACCCCTTCCCGTGGAGTCCCCATGCCCGCAGCCAGCCCCAGCCCCAGCCCCAGCCCCGGCTCCCGCCCCCGTCATCTGCATCTGAACGCCTTCCTGATGAACGCGGGCCACCACGACGCCGCCTGGCGCCACCCGCGTACCCAGCCCGAGCGCGTCACCGACCTGCGCTACTTCCAGCACCTCGCGCGGACCGCGGAGCGCGGCAGGCTCGACTCGGTCTTCCTCGCGGACGGCCTCGCGCTGTGGGGCAAGGTCCGGTACAACGCCCTCGGCGGCTTCGAGCCGCTCACCCTGCTGTCCGCGCTGGCCGCGGTCACCGAGCACGTGGGCCTGATCGCGACCGTCTCCACCACCTTCAACGAGCCTTTCCACACCGCCCGCAAGTTCGCCTCCCTCGACCACATCAGCGGCGGCAGGGCCGGCTGGAACATCGTCACCTCGGGCTCCGTGGAGGAGGCCCGCAACTTCGGGCAGGACGAGCACCTGGAGCACAGCCTGCGCTATCAGCGGGCCCGGGAGTTCCTGGAGGTCGCCACCAGGCTCTGGGACAGCTGGGAGGACGACGCCGTGCTGCTGGACCGGGCGGGCGGCGTCTACGCGGACACCGACAAGGTGCGGCGGATCGACCACCGGGGCGCGTACTTCGGCGTCCAGGGCCCGCTGAACGTCCCCCGCTCACCGCAGGGCTACCCGCTGCTGGTGCAGGCCGGCTCCTCCGAGGACGGCAAGGAGTTCGCCGCCCAGTACGCCGAGGCCGTCTTCACCGCCCAGCAGACCCTCGCCGACGGCCAGGCCTTCTACAAGGACCTCAAGGCCCGCCTGTCCGGCTACGGCCGTACCGGGGAGGACCTGAAGATCCTGCCCGGCATCTGCCCGGTGATCGGCGGGACCGAGGCCGAGGCCCGCGCGCTCGAAGCGGAGCTGACGGATCTCCAGGTCCCCGAGTACGGGCTCGCCCAGCTCTCCGGCATGCTCGGCACCGACCTGACCGGGCTGCCGCTGGACGGGCCACTGCCCGAACTGCCCGAGGAACGGGACATCAACGGCAACAAGAGCCGGTTCACGCTGGTGGCCGAACTCGCCCGCCGCGACGGACTCACCCTGCGCGAGCTGATCGCCCGCCTCGGCGGCGGCCGGGGACACCGGGTCTTCGCGGGCACCCCGGAGCAGATCGCCGACCAGCTCCAGGAGTGGTTCACGCACGGAGCGGCCGACGGCTTCAACATCATGCCGCCCCACCTGCCCGGCGGCCTGGAGGACTTCGTCGACCAGGTGGTCCCGATCCTCCAGGAACGCGGCCTGTTCCGCACCGAGTACACCGGCAGCACTCTGCGCGACCACTACGGCCTGCCGCGGCCCGCCAACCGGCTGGCGACCGAGGCCGCCCATCGGCAGACGGCCTGACGGCCCGGCCCCACGACCGGCCGCCCCACCGCCCGACCGCGCCACCACCACAGGTCTGACCGCTTTCCACCTCATCACCCCCGACATCCCCCCGCACCGACGCACCATCTCGTGAACGCACCCGAAAGGACACCCGCACATGACCACCAGCACCGGCTTCGACATCCGCAGGATCGGCGGCCGCATCGGCGCCGAGATACTCGGCGTCGACCTGTCCGCGCCACTCGACCCCGCGATCGTCACCGAGATCAACTCCGCCCTCCTGGAGCACAAGGCGCTCGTCTTCCGCGGCCAGCAGCTCGACGAAGCGGGCCAGATCCGCTTCGCCTCCCTGTTCGGAGAACTCACCACGGCCCACCCGACCGTCCCCTCGGTCGACGGCCAGCCCAATATCCTCCCCGTGGACGGCGAGGAGGGCATCCGCGCCAACCACTGGCACACCGACGTCACCTTCGTCCGTACGCCCCCGAAGGCGTCCACGCTGCGCGGCATCGTGATCCCGCCCTACGGCGGCAACACCCTCATCGCCAACTCGGCGGCCGCGTACCGGGATCTTCCCGAGCCGCTGCGCGAGCTGGCCGACAAGCTGTGGGCGGTGCACACCAACGACTACGACTACGCCGCACCCCGCAACGAGAAAGCGGCCGAGCACCGCAAGCAGTTCGTCTCGCGCGCGTACCGCACGGCGCACCCGGTGGTGCGCGTCCACCCCGAGACCGGTGAGCGCGGCCTGTTCATCGGCGGCTTCGCCCAGAGCATCGTCGGCCTCAACCCCGCCGACTCCCGTGACCTGCTGCGCATCCTCCAGTCCTACGTCACCCGCCCGGAGAACATCGTCCGTGTCGCCTGGACCCCCGGCGACCTCGTCCTGTTCGACAACCGCAGCACCCAGCACTACGCCCCCGACGACTACGGCGACCTCCCGCGCCTGCTGCACCGCGTCACCGTCGCCGGCGACACCCCGGTCGGCGTCGACGGCACCGGCAGCTACGTCATCGAAGGCGACGAGGCCCCGCACTACACACCCGCCGCGGCCTGACACCCACCGCACGGGGCGGGGCGGGGACCCACTCCCCCGGGTCCCCGCCCCGCGCGCCACTCGTTCCACCGCCTCTCTTCACCAGCCCGTTCGCAGGGCCGTTCCCCCCGGCGCCGAGCCGGACCGGCCACCCGCCTCGGCACACGCCGACGCGACCGCCTCGGCGGCACGACGGCCCAGCCCCGGGATCCGCAGGGGCGACGCGTCCGCTCCGGGCGTCGCACCCCGGGGCGCACCCGCTGATCGGGTCCCGGCCGGGGCCTTGTCGCTTCTCGGACGTATCGGATACGTTCGCGCATCGAAACCGCTCCGGAAGACGGCGAGCTGAGGTCGGCGCTCGGGCAGGCGGAGGAGGCAGGAGGCGGCGCGGTGCGTGAGCAGGCCGACGTGATCGTGGTGGGGGGCGGGCTGGCGGGGCTGGTCGCCACGTACGAGTTGGTCCGGGCGGGCCGGCGGGTGATGGTGCTGGACCAGGAGAACGAGGCCAACCTGGGCGGCCAGGCGTACTGGTCGCTGGGCGGCCTGTTCCTGGTGAACAGTCCGGAGCAGCGACGGATGGGGATCAAGGACTCCGGCGATCTGGCGCTGGCCGACTGGCTCGGCTCGGCGGGCTTCGACCGGGAGCGCGAGGACACCTGGCCCCGGCAGTGGGCGCGGGCCTACGTGGACTTCGCGGCGGGGGAGAAGCGGGCCTATCTGCACGGGCTGGGCCTGCGCGTCACGCCCCTGGTCGGCTGGGCCGAGCGGGGCTCGGGTACCGCGACGGGGCACGGGAATTCGGTACCGCGGTTCCATGTCACCTGGGGCACCGGGCCGGAGGTGGTGCGGGTCTTCCGCGAGCCGGTACTGGCCGCCGCCGCGCGCGGGCTGGTCACCTTCCGGTACCGGCATCAGGTGGACGAGGTGATCGTCGAGGGCGGCGCGGCGGTGGGCGTGCGCGGCACCGTCCTGGTCCCCGCCGGCGAGCCGCGCGGAGCGGCCTCCAGCCGGGAGGCGGCGGGCGAGTTCGAACTGCGGGCCCAGGCCGTGATCGTCACCTCCGGCGGTATCGGCGGCAACCACGAACTGGTCCGGAGGAACTGGCCGGCCGACCGTCTCGGGCCCACGCCCGCCTCGATGCTCACCGGGGTCCCGGCCTACGTGGACGGTCGGATGCTGGGGATCACCGAGCAGGCCGGCGGCTCGGTCGTCAACCGCGACCGGATGTGGCACTACACCGAGGGCATCGCGAACTGGGACCCGGTCTGGCCCGGTCACGGCATACGGATCATCCCGGGGCCGTCCTCGCTCTGGCTGGACGCCACGGGCCGCCGGCTGCCCGCGCCACTCTTCCCGGGCCATGACACGCTCGGCACGCTGCGGCACATCGTGGGCACCGGATACGACCACACCTGGTTCGTGCTGACCGGCTCGATCGTGGCGAAGGAGTTCGCGCTGTCGGGGTCCGAGCAGAACCCCGACCTGACGGGCAAGGACCTCAAGCTGGTGCTCTCCCGGGCGCGCAAGGGCGCCCCGGGACCGGTGCGGGCGTTCCTCGACCACGGCGCGGACTTCGTGGTGCGTCCGACACTGCGGGAGCTGGTGGCGGGGATGAACGCCGTGGCGCCGGGTCCGGCGCTGGAGTACGGGGAGGTGGCGCGGGAGGTCGAGGCGCGTGACCGGGAGCTGGCCAACGGCTACGGCAAGGATCTCCAGTTGATGGCGGTCAGGAACGCCCGCGCCTACTGGCCCGACAGGGTCACCCGGGTGGCGAAGCCGCACCGGCTGCTCGATCCGGCCCACGGCCCGCTGATCGCGGTGCGGCTGCGCCTGCTCACCCGCAAGACGCTCGGCGGGCTGGAGACCACGCTGGACTCGCAGGTGGTCCGCCCGGACGGACAGGCGTTCGACGGGCTGTACGCGGCCGGTGAGGTCGCCGGGTTCGGCGGCGGAGGGATGCACGGCTACCGGGCGCTGGAGGGTACATTCCTCGGCGGCTGCGTCTTCTCCGGCCGCGCGGCCGGCCGCGCGCTCGCTCGAAGCCTGGCATGAGTCCCGCACCACGCCCGTGACGGGTGCCTTTCGCCCACGGCGTGAAGGTGGCCGTCACGAGCGCGGTGGACGACGCCGCCCGCGGCCCGCGTCGGCCGAGCCGACGTGGCCCGGCCCGCGCGGCTCGGGAATCTCCTGGGGCCGTTGATCGCTGAGTATGCTGCTCATCCGTCATAAGTGCACGTGGGAGACGCAATTGCCATGACAGAGGCACCAAGGCGCCTTTCGGGCGAGGGCGTGGTGATCCGGCTGGACGACCGGTCGCGCCGGCGGATCAGGCAGGGCGACCCGGCCGAACTCGTCGACCAGCAGCGCGTCGTGGGCGTCACCGCCGATACGTCCCTCTTCCGGGCGGCTCCCACGCGGCGACCCGAGTGGGCGGAGCTGCGCGATCACCGCGCCGGGCCGATGCACCGCGTGCACCTGCGCGACCTGTTCCCAGCCGACCCCGGCCGTGCCGGGCGCTACACGGTGCACGTCGGCGACCTGCACATCGACTACTCCAAGCACCTGATCACCGACGGGACGCCGGCCCTCCTGCGGGACCTGGCCGCCGCCAGCTCGCTTCCCGGGGCGCAGCGCCGCGGCATGAGCACCAGCCCGGTCCGCCCGTCCGGGCCGCGGAAGGCGGACCGGCGGTACGGATCAGCGCGCGGGTTCGATGCGGCCCGCGACCGCGCCGAGGCCGATCCGGGTGCCGTCCGGGCCGGGGGCGGTCGCGCTGATCACCACCTCGTCGCCGTCCTCCAGGAAGGTCCGCCGGGTGCCGTCGGGGAGGGCGAGCGGCTGCTCGCCGTTCCAGGTGAGCTCGATGAGGGCGCCCCGGCTGTCCGGGGCGGGGCCGCTGACCGTGCCGGAGGCGTAGAGGTCGCCGGTCCGCAGACTGGCGCCGTTCACCGTCAGGTGCGCGAGCATCTGGGCGTACGTCCAGTACATCGCGGCGAACGGCGGGCGGGCGATCAGGTGACCGTCGAGCCGCACCTCCAGGGTGATGTCCAGCCCGTACGGCGGCCGCGCCGCGCGGTCGTCGAGATACGGCAGCGGCGCGGTGTCCCGGGCCGGCGGTTGGGTACGGGCGTACGCCAGCGCGTCCAGCGGGACCACCCACGGCGAGACCGAGGTGGCGAAGGACTTGCCGAGGAACGGGCCGAGCGGTACGTACTCCCACGCCTGCAGGTCCCGCGCCGACCAGTCGTTGACCAGGCACACCCCGAAGACGTGGTCGTCCGCGTCGGTCAGCGCGACCCGGCTGCCCAGCGGGGAGGGGGTGCCGACCACGAAGCCGACCTCGGCCTCGATGTCGAGCCGGCCGGACGGGCCGTGGACCGGGGCCGGGTCCCCCGGGGCCTTGCGCTGCCCGCAGGGGCGGACCACCGGGGTGCCGGAGACCACGATCGTGCCCGCGCGGCCGTGGTAGCCGATCGGCAGATGCTTCCAGTTCGGGGTCAGCGGCTCGGCACCGGGCCGGAAGATCCGGCCGAGGTTGGCGGCATGGTGCTCGGAGGCGTAGAAGTCGACGTAGTCGGCGACCTCGAAGGGCAGGTGCGAGGTCGTGTCGGCGAGCGGGACCAGGCAGGGCTCGACGGCCGCGCGGTGCTGCTCGGCGGTCAGCCACTCGGTGAGCGCGGCCCGCGCCCGCCGCCAGGTGGGCCGCCCGGCTGCCAGCAGGGGGTTCAGCGAGGGTGCGCCGAGCAGCCCGGCCAGGCCGCCGGGGGCGCCGGTCGCCCGGGCGGCGGCCCCCGCGTCCAGTACGTGGTCCCCGTACGCGACACCCAGTCGCCGACGGGGGTCGGCGGCGGTACTGAACACCCCGTACGGCAGGTTGCCCACCCCGAACAGGGCGTCCGGCGGGACGGCGAGCGGGCTCACGGCGCTCAACGGGACCTCCAGGGATCACGGAAACGCCCCGAGGGTATCGCCGGGGGCGCCCGGCGCCCGGGTTTGGAGCTGCGTCGCGGAGAAACGTAAAGTTCGGCTCACGGCCCGGGCGAACCCTGGGGGACCAGGGGAAACAGGAAGAGCGGATGACGGCGACAGTGCGGGACCTCGACGACCTCGGGCCGGAGCACCACCGCGGCGACCCGCCCGGCGACGGCCGGCCCGGCTCCACCCTCGGTGCCGGTCGCTCCGGAGGCGTGCCCGACAGCGAGGACCCGACCGGTGACGTTCTCGCGGCCGGTGGTGGTCCGTTGGACGCGACTCCGGCCGGTGGTGGTCCGGTGGGCGCGGCTCTGACCGGTGGTGGTCCGGTGGGCGCGGCTCCGGCCGGTGGTGGTCCGGTGGTCGGGGCTCTGACCGGTGGTGGTCCGGTGGTCGGGGCTCCGGCCGGTGGTGGTCCGTTGGTCGGGGCTCTGACCGGTGGTGGTCCGGCGGATGAGGCCCTGACCGGTGGCGGTCCCGCGGATGAGGCCCTGACCGGTGGTGTTCCGACGGCCGATGCCCCGGCCGGCGCCGAGGGGCCCGGGATCGAACCGGCCCGGATGGAGATCTGCCTCGCCGTACTCGCCGAGCTCGACTCGCTGCCGGTCGACCACCCCGACGCGATCGCGGTACGGCGGGCCACCGCCGGCATCTACCGCACCGTGAAGCAGCGCCGCAGGCACGAGCGCCGAGCCGCCAAGACCGCCAACGACAAGGCCGTCACCGAGGCCACCGCCACCGGCGCCGCCGACCGGATCGACGACGAGACCCTCGGCATCCATCTCAAGCCCTCCGTCAGCACGGAGATCGCCGGCATCCTCCAGCGCCCGCGGTCCTGCTACGTCTGCAAGACCCGTTACGTCGAGGTCGACGCCTTCTACCACCAGCTCTGCCCGCGGTGCGCCAGCGAGAACCGGGCCCGGCGCGACGCCCGTACCGACCTCACCGGCCGCCGCGCCCTGCTCACCGGCGGGCGCGCCAAGATCGGCATGTACATCGCGCTGCGGCTGCTCCGGGACGGCGCGCACACCACGGTCACCACACGCTTCCCCAACGACGCGATCCGCCGCTTCAAGGCGATGCCGGACAGCGCCGACTGGATCCACCGGCTCAAGATCGTCGGCATAGACCTGCGGGATCCCGCGCAGGTCGTCGCCCTTGCCGACTCGGTGGCCGCGCAGGGCACGCTGGACATCCTGATCAACAACGCGGCCCAGACGGTACGCCGCTCCCCGCGCGCCTACAGCGAACTGGTCGCCGCCGAGTCCGCGCCCCTGCCCGCGGGCGAACTGCCCGCCTCCGAGGTCTTCGGTGCCTTCGGCTCGGGCGCGCAGGTCCCCGCCGCTCTGCCGTCCCCCCGCAGGGAGGCGCTGACCGCGCAGGACGTCACCGACCTCGCCCTGGTCAGCGGCTCGGCCTCGCTCGCCCGCATCGAAGCGGGCACCGCGATCGACGCGGGCGGGCTGGTACCCGACCTCGACCCCAGCAACACCTGGGTCCAGACCGTCGGCGAGGTAGACCCCGTCGAACTCCTCGAAGTCCAACTCTGCAACGTCACCGCGCCCTTCGTCCTGGTCAGCCGTCTGCGCCCGGCCATGGCCGCGTCCCCGGCCCGCCGCAAGTACGTCGTGAACGTCTCCGCCATGGAGGGGCAGTTCAGCCGCGGCTACAAGGGGCCCGGCCACCCGCACACCAATATGGCCAAGGCCGCCCTCAACATGCTGACGCGCACCAGCGCGAAGGAGATGCTGGAGACCGACGGCATCCTGATGACCGCGGTCGACACCGGCTGGATCACCGACGAGCGCCCCCATCCGGACAAGGTGCGCCTCGCCGCGGAGGGGTTCCACGCCCCTCTCGACCTCGTGGACGGCGCGGCCCGCGTCTACGATCCGATCGTGCGCGGCGAGCACGGCGAGGACCTGTACGGCTGCTTCCTCAAGGACTACGCCCCCGCCGCGTGGTGAGCGGCGCACACCGGGCGGGCCTCCGGTGCGGCCGGCGGCGAGGTCACGAGGACATCCGCCGGGACACGCGTTCGCGTGCCCACTCGAAGACCCGCGGCTCGTCGAGCGAGGGGACCCACAGATCGACCATGGCCGCGGTCTCCTCTCCCGGCCAGGGGCCTACGCCCAGGACGCGCAGGCCCGCCCCGGTCGCGGCCCGCACGCCGCAGTGCGAGTCCTCGACGGCCAGGCAGTCGGCCGCCGCGGCACCGCAGTAGCGAGCCGCGGCGAGGTAGACGTCCGGGTGCGGCTTGGGGCGGATGCCGTCGTCGGGCACCACGATGTGGTCGAAGAAGGCGCGCAGTTCAGCGGTGCCCAGACACTCCTCGACCACCTCCCGCGGGCAGTTGCTGGCGACGGCCAGCGGCGCGAACTTCGCGGCGCCGGCGACCAGTTCCCGGGCGCCGGGCATGGTGCGCGGGGTCTCGGCGGCCAGGGCACGGAAGTGGTGGAGCAGCCGTTCGGTCAACTGCTCGCCGAGTTCCGGACGCCCGGCCTCGCCGGCCATCAGTGCGCCGCACTCGGTGTAGTGCAGGCCCTTGCTGCGTTCGGCGAATCCGGTAGCGGGCCGGAGCCCGAAGTCGTCCATCGTGCGGTCGCGGGCGGTCTGCCAATGGCGTTCGGTGTCCAGCAGGGTGCCGTCGCAGTCGAAGATGATGGCCGCGGGAGTCCAGGCGAGGATGCGATGAGATGACATTCGCATTATTCCCTTCGGGAATTCCTGAGTGCGTCAGCACCGGTCACCGCCATAACTCGGGGCATGGACCGACGGCTATTTCAGTGCCGGGCGGGCGCGAAGGTTCTCCGGCGGGGCGCAGCTCAATCACGCAGCTCTCGGGGCGACCGCCGAAAACGTAACGATCGATACGTTATGCGTTGTCGCACAGAGCGGTCAAGCAAATGCATTCGGTTGGCGCAGCGTCACCGGTATCCGGGGAAGGCCGGCGGTATCCCGGAGTGCCGGGCGTCACCGGTATTTCAGGACGCCGAAAGTGGTCCGCGTTCCGCCTTGCAGGACGCCGAAGACGCAGGTCCGGTGGTGGGGCACGCACACCAGGCGGGCGGGTGGAGCGAATTCGGTGAAGTGGGTGGCGATCAGCCGGGCGGCCCTGGGCCGCAGCAGCGCGCCGCGGCTGGCCACCACGGCGGCCTGCCGGACGGCTTCGAGGAGCACCATGCCGGGCACGTGATCGGTGACATGGTCGAAGAAGAAGGGATGCCGGGGATCGGCCGGTCCCACGACGGTGGCGCCTCCCTGACGCCCTATCAGCACGTCGCGGGCGCCGGCCACCGCCAGGGCCGAGGCCGCCGGACGGGCGAGTCCCGGCACCGGCGCCGGCGGCCGACGCGCGTGCCCGGGTCCGCGCAGCGCCGCGTACCGCTGTTCGCTCAGGAATCGCACACCACCCCCGCCCTGGGCGAAGACCGTGCCGCCCGTCAGGAAGACCACGTTCAGCCGCAGTCCGGTGGCGGCGCCGTCCGCGCCGCTGCGGACACCGGGCACGTCGATCCGGCAGGTGATGTCGGTGGCGCCGTAGCCCGCCTCCGGCTCGTGGTCGGGGGAGATCTCGAAGAACAGATCCGTGAGGATCAGGTGCGCCGAACGGGGGACCCGGAAGTACCGCAGCGGGAGGTAGATGCCGAGCTGGCGCAGGGTCTCGACGAGGACCAGCGGGTTGTGCCGGCTCCCGCCGTCGCACGGGAAGGTCGGGTGGGATCTGGGCCAGCACGCCGCCGCCTCGAATCCCCCGCCGCCGAGCGACCGTACGTCGGTGAGGAGCACTTCCGCCGCGGAGGTGCGGTGCACCATTTCCCGGGCGACCGTGCGGGACCAGCTCAGCGGGGTGTTCCGCGCGGGGACATCGCCGGCGGATGTGCTCGGGTAATAACTCATGTAATAAGAAGAACTCGCACCGCGGGCAAGCGCACGTCATTCGACGCGCGCGCCGGGAAGCCGTATTATCTCGGCGCATCGTCGGTGGTGGTGCGGGCATCCGGGGTGAATGTGCAGGGACGGGCGAAGACGACGCGGCGGTTTCTTCTGGAGGCCGCGGCACAATTGTTCGATGAGCGGGGTTACGCCGGTACCAGCATCAGTGACATCAGCGCTCTGTCCGGCCGTACCAGCGGGGCCATCTATTTCCACTACACCAGCAAGGAAAAGCTGGCCCTGGCCGTCGTCGAGGAGCATTTCGCGACCTGGCCGGAGCTGGTCGGCCGCCACCGGGCCGCCGGCGTACCGGCTCTCGAACGGCTGGTCGCGCTGAGCCTCACCGTCGCCAGGGCCTTCCGCGACGACGTCGTCGTCCGGGCCGGCTCCCGCCTGTGGATGGAGCGCAAGGCGATCGACGCGCCCCTGCCCACACCCTTCGTCGGCTGGATCGAGACGGTCACCGGGCTGCTGGAGGAAGCACGCGAGGACGGCTCGCTCGCCGCCGGAGTGGTCCCCGAGGCGGCCGCCGACGGCATCGTCTACGCCTTCTTCGGCCTGCACACCGTCTCCGACGCCCTGGACGGGCGCGAGCGGATCGAAGAGCGGCTGCGCGGGCTCTGGTTGCTGCTGCTCGCCGCGCTCCAGGCGGAGCCCGACCCGGCCGCGCTGCTCGACCGGGTCGGGCTCCGCTCGGCGGCCGGGTGACGGGTGGGACCGGGAAAGCCGCACCGGGTACCGATGAGTTTCGCGGCGCGCACCGGTCCAACCCGGCGAACCGCACATCATCGAGCCGAGCAGAGGCAGGCGCACATGTCCACCAAGATCTTCGTCAACCTCCCCGTGAAGGACCTCGCGAAGTCCATCGAGTTCTTCACCGCCATGGGGTACCGCTTCGACGAGAAGTTCACCGACGACAAGGCGGGCTGCCTCGTCATCGCCGACGACATCCTCGTGATGCTGCTCACCGAGCCCTTCTTCAGGTCCTTCACCGGGAAGTCCATCGCGGACACCACCCGTTCGACCGAGGCGATCATCGCGCTGTCGCAGGACAGCAGGGCCGATGTCGACCGGCTCGCGGACGCCGCGTACGCCGCCGGGGCGCGGCCCGCGAAGGAGACCGAGGGCAGCCCGATGTACACCCGCAGCTTCTACGACCTGGACGGCCACCACTGGGAGATCTTCCTCATGGACCCGGCCGCGCTCCAGTAGCCGCCGGGCACGGCCGCACGCCCTACGACGTGCGGGTGTTCGTCAGGTGCGGACCGATGTGGCCGATGTACACCCGTCCCGTCCCGGCTGTGTCGTCGTAGAAGTGCAGGCGCGGCGAGATCGTGCTGCCGCCGCCGATGCGCAGGTGGGCCTGCATGAAGACGGTGCCGGATGGATCGACCTCGACGGGGACGGGCAGCATGCGCTCCTTGCGCCAGGCCAGGTTCCGCCACACCGTGTCGGACTCCTTCATGGTGACCTTGCCCGCGGGGAACGGGTGGCAGCCCGGTGGCAGATCCTGGCACCAGGCCCGGAAGTCGCCCTTGGCGCGGCCGACGACCGAGGCCGCGGCGAAGTCCTCCAGGGCGTGCAGCGCCTCCCAGCACACGTTGACCCAGTTGGGTTTGGAGCGGTCGTCCAGGCCCGTCATGACCTTGGGGTCGCCGGTGAAGACCAGCGTCGGGAACTGGCCGAGCCGCGCGTGCACCTCGGTGAAGCTGCCCGGCAGGTCCTCGTCCTCCTCGACCGGCGCATACGCCTCCTCGTACCCGCCCAGCCGCTGGAGCCGCAGTTGCAGCGCCCGCACCTGGGCCTGGGCGGCGCGGCGCTCGGCGTAGAACTCCTCGGCGAGCCAGTTCGCGTCGGCCAGGTCGTGCTGCAACTCGCGGACCTGCTTGTAGCGGGCCGCCTCCGCCTCCGCGGCCTCGTCCAGCAGTTGCAGGAGGCTGCCGTGGTCGGCCTTGAGCCGGGCGATCTCGTCGCCGTCCGGGGTGAGGGTGCGCGGCAGCGGGCGCTGCGCGTGCAGGCGGGCCAGCGGCTGCGGCAGCGGGGTGCGGGCGGCCTGGTTGCGCGGCAGCGCGGTCAGCACGCTGGCCGCCTTCACCGGGTCGGCCTCCACCACGGCCCGCGACATGATCGGGTGCCGCTGCCCGTCGGCCGGCCAGGCCGGATCGACCCGGGGCATGTACGTCCTGATGCCGCCGCCGAACACCGGGTGGTGCTCCAGCGCCTTGTTGAAGGCCGGCTGCGCCTCCCGGGTCAGCACGTACAGCACCGCGCGTCCGACCAGTTGGGTGAACGCCCGGTCCACCACCCGCTCCAGCCACTGGTCGGCGTCGATGCCGTACGGCACGCTCGCCACCACGATCGGCAGCCGCCGCTCCCGGTCCCGCAGTTCCTCGATCACCTCCGGTACGTCGCCGGCGTGGATGAAACTGGCGCGGGCCCGTATCTCGGCCAGTCCGCTGCGCGCCTCCAGGGCGTCCAGCAGGGCGTCGGCCAGCCGCGGTTTGGAGGCCCTGATCTGCGGCACGTCGGGTGAGTCCGGCCGGTGCTCGACGTCGAGCTGGACCCAGGTCCGTCCTGGATCGGCCAGGTCGGTCCGGATGATCAGGGTGGACTGCCAGGTGGCCAGGGACGGCGGCGGGTTCTCCCGTAAGCGCCAACGGGTGTGGGCGCCGTGCCGCCCGGAATCGGAGTCGCGGTCCACGGTCGCGTACGGCGCGATCTCGTTGCGCCCGTCCCGCAGGTGCACCACGGGATACTGCTGCGATTCGGCCAACCACTCCGTCACCAGCCGGTCCGCTATCGCGGCGACGGTGACGTAGTCCTGCTCGGTCCATACGACCATGCGGTACGCGGACGCGTCCACGGTTCCCCCTTGGTGGAGTGATCGATCACACCAAGGGGAGGCTAGAAGAGGCGGGCGTCACGGTGGAAGGGGGCATGTGCAGGTCGCACGTGTGTAGCCGCGTCAGCACTCCCTGTGCCGGTCCGGGTCGGCCCCCGCCGCCGGTGCGCGCGGTGATCGAGGGCTGACGCACGAGCTCGCGCGGTGGGCGGCCGAGGAACGAGGCCGTCCGCTGGGGGCATCCCCGGCCGAAGGTTGGGGGAGAGTGAGCAGGATCCCGAGCGACAGGCCGTCGTTCAGGGCGTGTTGCGGGACAGCGGGCATGGCTTGTTCCCGGGTGCCTCGGCGGCTCCCGTCACCCGGCGTCCGCGGGTCATGCGTGCGACGGAGCGCCTGCCCTTGGTGTTGTGGTGGTTCCCCCCGTCACCCGGCGCGTCCGCGGGTCATGCCGAGGACGGAGCGCCCACCCCCCGTATCGCGGTGGTTCCCCCCGTCACCCGGCGTCCGCCGGTCACGCGGACGACGGAGCGCCCGCGACCCCGGCTGATGTGCCGTCCGGGGCCGCGGGCGTCCGCCGACGCGCCGTCAGGCGAGCGCCGCCCGCAACTCCGCGGTGTCCGGCGGGTTCGCGCCCGGCCGTGAGACGGTCAGCGACGCCGCGGTGGCGGCGTGCCGCAGCACGTCGGCCAGCACCGCATCGCCCAGGCGGCCGCCGGCCAGCGCCGGGCGGCCCTCGGCACCGAGCAGACCGAGCTCGTCCAGCGCGTCCAGGGTCGCCGACATGAACGCGTCGCCCGCGCCCACGGTGTCGGCCACGGCGGTCGGCACCGCCGCGCCCTTGACCTCCAGCTCGCCGGTGTACGCCAGCGAACCGTCGCCGCCGAGTGTCACGAGCACCGCCGCCGGGCCGAGCGTCAGCCACCGTTCGGCCACCGCCCGGACCGGCTCGCCCGGATAGAGCCAGGCCAGGTCCTCGTCGCTGGCTTTCACCAGATCGGCAAGGGCCACGCAGCGCTCCACCCGGGCCACCGCCTGGCCGCGCTCGCCGAGCAGCGCGGCCCGGACGTTCGGGTCGTAACTGACCGTGACATCCGGCCACAGCCCGGCGGTCACGGTGAGCGCCGCGGCGGCGCCCGGCTCGGCGACCGCGCCGATCGACCCCAGGTGCACATGCCGGACACCTTCCGGCGGCGTGACCGGTCGCAGCGTCCAGCGGACATCGAGGTCGTACGCCGGATGGCCCTGCGGGTCCACCGTCACCGCGGCGGTGGGGGTCGGTATGCCCTGCTGCCCGTCGCCCAGCAACTCCACGCCCGCCGATCGCAGATGGGCGGCGATCAGATCACCCTCCGGGTCCGCCCCGAGCTGGGTGAGCAGCGTCACCGGGCGGCCCAGCCGGGCCAGGCCGTACGCCACGTTGGCGGGACTGCCGCCCGGGTGCACCACGTCGGGCAGCCCGGGCGTGCGGACGATGTCGGCGACGCACTCGCCGATCACCAGGAAGTCGGTCATACCGTCAAGCTCCCGCAGAGTCGTCAGTGGAGGGCGGCGTCCTGGAAGGCCGCACGGCCTCCGAAGACGTTGAGGCCGACGCGACCGGCACCGTACCGGGTGTCCGTCACGTCGATGATGAGGTCGCCGGCCAGGAACACCTGGATCCGGCTGCCGGTCGTGACGGCACGCACCGGGTACGTGGCGCCGTGCCGGATCAGAATGGGCACGTTGGCCAGCACGTCGGCGTCGCCGAAACCGCCGTTGGTCTTGGCGAACAGGCGTACCGCCCGCAGGTCGGGGTCGAAGTTGACGAAGTAGCCGTTGCGGCCGTCCGCCGAGGCCCGCAGCACCAGGGCGGCGGCGCCCGCCGTACCGTCCGGGCCGCCCGTCCGGATGTCCGTGGTGAGGTCGAGGTCGGCGAGGGTCTGCCCGGATATCGCGTGCGAGTCCTTGTCGAAGCTGCCGGTCTGGCCCGCGCCGCTCACCACCCAGCTGCCGCCGGGGGTGATCGTGTACGGGGCCAGGTTGCCGCGCGCCTCACCGCCGGCCGGTGGCGTGAACGGCAGCACCGGGTCCGACACCCGGGTGGTGGAGTTGAGCTGCCGCAGCGCCAGTGACTGCACGACGACCGAGCCTCCCACCGCGTAGAACGACATGTCGCGTGAACTCAGGTCGGGGAAGACCAGGCTGGTGAGCGCGGCCAGGTAGCCGGGCGCCTGCCCGTTGCCGCCGAACGCCTCCACCGAGCAGGAGTCGACCAGTACCCGCAGGGTGATCCGCCGCTCGCCGGACACGACGGCCGGGACCAGCGCGGCGTTGCTGCGCGAGGCGAAGGTCTCGGTGAAGTCGGTGCGGCCGGACAGGGTGCGGTCGGCGAACAGCACGCTGCCGGCCACGTCGTAGCCGATCACCGTCCGCTGCGAGCCGCTCTGCCGCACCCGGAGCCCGAACTCGGTGGCCGCGCCGGTGTTCGGCAGCGACACCACCGCCTCGATCTCGTACGTCAGGCCGGTCTGCCCGGCCAGCGGGTCGGGCCCGTTGGGGGTGACGGTGAGCGGGCCGACCGTGGTGGTTGCCCCCTGCAGCGAGGCCAGTTCGGCCACCGGGGTCTGGGTGAGCCGTATCCCCTGCCCCGGTACGTCGGTCAGCGCCAGCTCGCGCGGTATCCCCAGCGTGCCGCGCCAGGCGCCGGTCGGCTCGTCGAACGCGTAGTTCCAGTTGCTCATCCAGCCGTGCAGGATCCGGCGGCCGTCCGGTGTCTGGGAGTACGTCACGGCGGCGTAGTGGTCCCGGCCGCTGTCGGCACGCAGGTCGGTGCCGGCCGGGGTGTCGCTGGTGAACGTGGTGCCGTTCCAGGTGCCTGTGAAGTACACCGAACTGGACCCGGCGGTCAGGGTGCTCGGCGTGGTGCTGATGAACAGCACCCAGCGCTTGTTGGCCGGGTTGCCGTCCACCAGCAGCGGGAAGAAGTCCGGGCACTCCCAGATGCCTGCCGTGACCCAGGCGCCGTAACCGAACGAGCTGACATAGGTCCAGTCCAGCAGGTTGGTGGAGGTGAAGAAGCGCACATGGTCGGCGCCCGACACCACCATCAGCCACTTTCCGTGGTCCTGGTCCCAGATCACCTTCGGGTCGCGGAAGTCCCAGTTGCCGTTCAGACCACCGGGGTTCTGCACCACCGGCGCGGTCCCGTACCACTGCCACGAGCGGCCCTTGTCGGTGCTGTACGCGGCGCGCACGCACTGGTTCCCGCCGGACTTGTCCGGGTGGTAGCTCGTGTAGAAGGCCACCAGACCCGAGCCGCCGGGGAACAGCCCGGTCACATTGGAGGTGTCGGCGACCGCGCAGCCCGACCACGCCTGGCCCCACGGCGAGAAGGGCAGCGCGATCGGCAGCGGACGCCAGGTCAGCAGGTCGGTGCTGACCGCGTGCGCCCAGCGGCCCTTGTCCTGGTGGAACAAGTGGTACTCGCCCGCGTAGTACACCAGCCCGTTGGGGTCGCTGGCGTACTCGGCCAGCTGGCTGAAGTGGTAGCCGGGACGGAAGGGCTCGGTGTACCAGTCGTGCGGTGACCGGACCCGGATGTTCTGGAAGTACGCGACCCCGCCCGTCGCGGTCAGCCCGACCCGTCCCGCCCCGGCCGTGACGACGGTGGCGTGCACCACGCGGACACCGTCGAGGTAGACGTCGAGCACGGTGCCGACCGCCTGCACCTCCAGCCGGTACGCGCTGCCCGGGCCGATCGGCCGGACCGGGGCCGCGGCGGTGGCCAGCACGGCTCCGTCGCTGCGCCTGCGCAACGTCACCTGGTCCGCGACCGGGTCGACCCGTACCTCGTAACCGCCTGCGCCCGCGGTGTCGGTGCGCAGCAGCACCCCCGCGGCGGAGGGCTGGGACTGGCCGAACGTCACGTCGAGGCTGAGCATCACATCGCCGCCCGGGAAGGGCGCGGTCCGCGTGGCCGTGCCGCTCGACTGGGCGCGGATGCCCCGAAGATCGGGCGTCCAGGTACCGGACACGTCCGTCCAGCCCTGCAGGTCGGTCGTTACGTCGCTGACGGAGACGTTCTCGAACGACGCCGAGCCGTTGTAGATCTGGAGGCCGAGCCTGCCGGAGGCGTGGGTGCTGTCCTGGGCGGTGATCACGGGGGCGTAGCCGTTCGGCTGGATGTAGTCGGTCTGCCAGTACACGCGCAGCTCGCCACCCTCGGCCTCGACGCGCAACCGGTACACCGAACCGACGTTGACCGGCGTGCTGTAGGTGCCCAGGGTGACGTTGCCGTCGATGCGGTACAGCCGCAGCCGGTCCAGATTGGGGTCGGCCTGCAGGGCGTACCCCGACTGGCCGGTGGCGTCGGTGCGCAGCAGCAGGGCGGCGACCGCGTACTGGTCGTGGAACCGCAGATCGACCCCGAGGGTCAGGTCGTGCGCGGTGGTGGCAGCCAGCGCGCGGCAGTTGACGTTGGCCGGCGCGGTGGCGTGCCAGCCGAGGATGGTGGGGTTCCAGGTGCCGCCGTCGGTGCCCCAGCCGGACAGGTTGGTGGTGATCGCGTCCAGCGTGGGCAGCCCGAACGTGACCGTGCCGTTGTACGCGTGCAGGCCGGCGTGGCCGTACTGGTAGCGGCGGTCCTGCGCGGAGAGCACGGCGGTGCCGTTCACGCTGACGGTCAGCGCGGGACCGTCGAGGGAGATTTCCAGCAGGTACGTCGTCCCGGGCTGGCTGGTGAAGGCCGCCGGGGTCACCACGTCCTGACCGGTGGCGAGGTCGAACAGCCGCACCCGGTCCAGGTTCGGGTCGATCGCCGCCACGTAACCGGACGAACCGTCCGCCGCCGCGCGGACGACGAGCGCGCCGACCCCGAAGGGCGACGCGGGATCGATGGTGACGGTGGCGCGGTAGCGCGCGAAGGACTCGATGAGCTGCTCGGACAGGGTGAGGGCGTTGCTGTCGGCGCCGGTGACGACCCGCTGCCCGCCGCTCGCGGTACGGGTCCAGGCGCCGGTCAGCGCGATGGGGTCGGGGATCGTACCCGAGGCGGGGTCGGCGGCCAGTGCGGGCGTGGCGACGACCGCGGAGCCGACGGTGGCGGCGAGCGTCAGTGCGCCGGCGGCGCCGACGAAAGCGCGACGGGACATACCGGACATGGGGGGGAATGAGGGCTTGGGAGGCATGGGGACTCCTTTGTCCATGTGCGTGCGGTGGGGGGTGTGGGGGTGTAAGGGCGTGGGGGGATGGCGCCGTGGCGCGGGCCGGGCCGTGGGCCGGTATCCGCGCGCGGTGAGGTGAGGTGAGGTGCGGGGGCGCAGTCGTGGACGGCACCCCCGCACCGGTACGGGTTGGGGCCGGCCGCGGGTTGGGGCCGGTGCGGCCGGGGCTGGTGAGGCTCGGGGCCGGTGCGGGTTGGGGCCGCAGCGGCTCAGGGCCGGTGTGGGTGAGGGCCAGGGCCGGTGCTACGGCCGAGGCCTTTGCGGGTCAGGGCCAGAGCGGGCGCGGCGCCGACCAGATGTCCGCCATCCGCCACGCGTCGAACGCGTCGATGTGCGCGCCCGCGCCGGCCGCGACGGCGATGCCGAGAGCGTCGCTCCTGGTCGGATAGATACGGCTGGTCAGCGGGCGGCCGTTGGCGAAGGTCTCCAGGGCCGAGTGGTCGGCCAGTACCCGCAGGTCGATCCGGCCGTCGGGCTGCAACGGGACCTCGCCGTAGCGCGGTTCGGTGTCCGCCGTCGGGTCGAGGCTGCTGCGCTCGCGGTGCAGCAGCATCGTCGCGGGCGCCGACGGGTCCTCGGCGCGGGTCAGTTCGAGGACCGTGCGCTCGGAGCGGTCCGGTGTCTCGCGCACCGAGAGCAGCAGGCTCGCGCCGGGCTCCAGCCGTACCGTCAGCTCCAGGTCGAACTGGTCGCCGCCGGCACCGGGTACCGGGGTCCAGGTGCCGCCGGGTGCGGGGGTCACGTCCGGCCGCTGGTGGTCGCGGCGCAGCGCGGCCACCTCCGGCACCGGCTGCTGGTGCAGGCCGCCGTCGGCGCCGAGCGTCACCAGCCGCGGCAGCGACATCACGCCCGACCAGCCGGCCGCCACGCACGCCTGCTCCGGGCGGCCCTCCTGGAGCCAGCCGAACATGATGCGGCGGCCGGCCGCGTCCCGGGTGGACTGCGGCGCGTAGAAGTACCGCTGCCCGTAGTCGAGCCGGTGCAGCGCGGTGGGCGTGAAGGCGTCGCCCTCGTAGCGCCCGGTCCAGTACAGCGGGTGGTGCGTGACCCCGTCGTCCCACGCGGAGAACACGAGCGCGTCGGTGCCCTCGACGCGGAAGAGGTCCACGCACTCCCACATCGTGCCGGTCCACAAGACGTCCCCGGGGCGGCCGTCGGACGCGTCACCGCTGAGCAGCGGTCCCACGTAGGACCACTCGCGCAGGTCGGCCGACTCGTACAGCAGCGCCACGCCGCCCTGGCCGCGTACCCCGGAGCCGATGAGCTGGCGCCAGCGGTCGCCCTCGCGCCAGACGCAGTGGTCGCGGAAGGCGGTGACGTCCAGGCCGGCGGGGGGCGCGGCGATGACCGGGTTGGCGGGGTCCTTGGCCCAGGTGTTCAGGTCGGGCGATCCGGTGGCCACGCAGGGCAGTTCGCGCTCGCCGTGCCGGCCGGAGTAGACAAGAGTGGGCACCCCGCCGTCGTCCACCAGGACGCCGGACCAGCAGCCGTCCGCGTCCGGCCCCTCGTCGCCGGGGGTCAGCGCCACCGGCTCGTCGGTCCAGTGGACCAGGTCGGTGCTGGTGGCATGCCCCCAGTGGATGCGGTGGTGCACCGGAGCGTACGGGTTGTACTGGTAGAAGAGGTGGTGGCGCCCGTTCCAGTGGCTCATCCCGTTGGGGTCGTTGAGCCAGCCGCCGGGCGAGGTGAAGTGGAATCGGGGCCGCTGCGGGTCGCGTTCGGCGAGCGCGGCGAGGTCCGTACCGGACAGGGACTGGTCCAGAGTCATCAGGCGGTCTTGTCTTCCGTCGCGTCGAGAAGGTCGTCGGGGAGGATGGGGTCCGCGGTGAGAGCGGTCGCCGCGGTGGGCGCGGTGGGGGAGTAGCGCAGACAGCGCACCCAGTGGCCGGTGTCGTCCAACCGGTGCCGTACCGGCTCGGTGCCGCTGCACGGCTGGTCGGGGTCGCCCTCGTACGGGCACTGGCTCGGGTCCAGTACGGCGGCGCGCAACCGGGCGCGCTCCACCGGGTCGTAGCCGTCCGACCGGGCCGGGTCCGGCACGGCGGACAGCAGCAGCTTGGTGTACGGGTGCGCGGGCGCGGCCATCACCTGCAGCGCGTCGCCGCCCTCGACCAGCTCGCCCGCGTACATCACCAGGGTGGTGTCGGCGACGTAGCGGGCCGAGGCCAGGTCGTGCGTGATGTAGAGCAGCGAGATGCCGCGCTCGTCGCGCAGCCGGCGCATCAGGTTGAGGATGCCGATCCGCACCGAGACGTCCAGCATCGACGTCGGTTCGTCGGCGAGGATCAGCCGGGGGTCGACGGCAAGCGCGCGGGCGATGGCGATGCGCTGGCGCTGTCCGCCGGACAGCTCGTGCGGGTAGGAGTCGAGCATGCTCTCGTCCAGGTCGACGGTGGCCATCAGCTCCCGGAGCGAGCCGCGCAACTGCTCGCCGCCGACCGCCCGGCCGTGCACCCGCAGGGCGCGGGCGAGCACGTACTCGACGGTGTGCACGGGGTTCAGCGAACCGAACGGGTCCTGGAAGACCATCTGGACCCGGCCGCGGAACGATCGTGAGGCACGCCGCTTCTCGGTGCGCAGCACGTTCTCGCCGTCCAGCACGATGCTGCCGGAGGTGGGCTGCTCCAGCCGGATCAGGCAGCGGGCCAGGGTGCTCTTGCCGCTGCCCGACTCGCCGACCAGGGCCACGATCCGGCCGCGCGGGATGTCCAGGTCGACCGCGTTCAGCGCCCGCAGGCGCCGGCCGGAGAACGGGCCACCGGTCCGGAAGTCCTTGGTCAGGCCGCGAACCCGCA
Source organism: Streptomyces sp. (assembly GCF_036524955.1). Lineage (GTDB taxonomy): Bacteria > Actinomycetota > Actinomycetes > Streptomycetales > Streptomycetaceae > Actinacidiphila. The sequence goes on along the minus strand of NZ_DATDBG010000084.1, from coordinate 8,818 downwards.
GCAGCGGTTCCCCGCCCACCGGTTCCTCGCTCAGCGCGGTGTCCTTCACCGGCTTGTCCTTCATCAGCCTCTCGCTCACCGGCTCGCTCCTTCCGTGGCGGCGACCCAGCGTCCTGGCGCGGCCTCGCGCAGATCGGGGATGTCCGCCGCCCACACGGCGCGCGCCTCGTCGTCCAACGCGGTCAGCTCGGTACGCGGGCCGCTGAGCGGCGGGAAGGCGTTCATCAGCGCCTCGGAGTACGGGTGCAGCGGGCCGGCGAACAGCTCCTTGGCGTTCGCGACCTCCACCAGCCGTCCGGCGTACATCACGCCGATCCGGTCGGAGAGCTCCACCATCAGCGACATGTCGTGGGTGATGAACAGCACCGAGAAGCCGAACTCCCGCTGCAGGTCCTTGATCTGCGCCATGATCTCCTGCTGGACGACGACGTCCAGCGCGGTCGTCGGCTCGTCCATGATCAGCAGCCCGGGCCGCAGCGCCACCGCCATCGCGATGACGACGCGCTGCCGCATGCCGCCGGACAACTGGTGCGGATACGCCTTCAGCCGGTCCGCGGGCAGGCTGACCAGACTCAGCAGTTCCGCGGCCCGCTCCAGGGCGGCCCGCTTCTTCATCCGCTCGTGCGTGGTGAAGATGTCGACGATCTGGTCGCCGATGGTCATCACCGGGTTGAGCGAGTTCATCGCGCTCTGGAAGACCATCGCGATCTCCCGCCAGCGGAACTCCCGCAGCTCGCGGCCGTTCAGGGCGAGCAGGTCGCGGCCCTGGAAGCGCAGTGCCTCGGCCTGGATCTCGGTCGGCGGCTTCAGCAGCCGCATGACGGCGTTGGCGACGGTGGACTTGCCGCAGCCGGACTCGCCCGCCAGGCCGAAGACCTCGCCGGCGCCGATCCGGAAGCTGACGTCACGGACGGCCTGCACGTCGCGGCTGTCGCCGTGGTACGTGACGCGCAGGTTCTTCACGTCCAGTACGGGTTCGGCTGCCGCCTTGACGGTCTCCATGGGTCAGCCCTCCTTCGTCGCGCTCACCGCGCGGCGCTTGGCGCGGCGGGACCGCAGCCGCGGGTTGGTGATCTCGTCCACCGCGTAATTGACCATCGCCAGCGCGAAGGCGACCAGGGCGATGCACACGCCGGACGGTACGAACGCCCACCACGAGCCGGTCAGCAGCGCGCCGTCATTGCTCGCCCAGTACAGGTTGGTGCCCCAGCTGACCGTGCTGGAGTCGCCCAGGCCCAGGAACTCCAGGCCCGCCTGGGCGCCGATGCCGAAGATGACGCAGCCCAGGAAGGTGGTCATCACCACCGAGGCCATGTTGGGCAGGATCTCGCGGAACATGATGCGGAAGGCGTTCTCGCCGTTGACGACGGCCGCGGCGACGAAGTCCTTGCCGCGGATCGACTTGGCCTGCGCGCGCAGCACACGGGCCGAGCCCGCCCAGCCGGTGATGATCAGCACCACGATCACGGTCGACGTGCCCGCCGGCAGGAACGCGGCCAGGATCACCAGCAGCGGCAGGCCGGGGATGAGCAGGAAGACGTTGGTGATCAGCGACAGGACATCGTCGACGATCTTGCCGAAGTAGGCCGAGACCATTCCGAACACCACGCCGATGAGGGTCGCCGCGATGCCCACGGTGAAGCCGACCAGCAGCGAACTGCGGGCGCCCCACAAGGTGAGCGCGACGACGTCCTGCCCCTTGGCGGTGGTCCCGAGCAGATGCGCGCCCGACGGCGCCTCCGAGACCGCCGGGGTGATCCCCGACGGATCGCCGGACTTGAGCACCGGTGCGAGCAGCGCGAGCAGGGCGAACACGGCCAGCACGGCCAGCCCGAACAGCGCCTTGCGGCTGGCGAGCAGCCGGCGCAGCAGGCTGCGGCGCGGCTGTCGCACCACAGGGGGCCGGATCTGCGGTGTGGCATCCACGGTGGCGGTCATGGCGGTACCCCCCTTTCAGCGGACCCGGACGCGCGGGTCGAGGCGGACGTAGACGAGGTCGACCAGGAAGTTCGCGGCGAGCACCGCGGCCGTGATGGTCAGGAAGATCCCTTGCATCAGCGGGTAGTCCAGGCCCTGTACGGCGGTCAGCAACTGGTAGCCGAGCCCCGGGTAGGCGAAGACCACCTCGGTGAGCAGTGCGCCGCCGACGACGAAGCCGATCGCCATGCCGAAGTTGGTGACCGACGGCAGCAGCGCGTTGCGGGCGGCGTACCGGAACATGATCCGGCTGGGCCGCAGGCCCTTCGCCTCCGCCATGGTGATGTAGTCCTCGGCGACGGTGGCGATCATGGTGTTGCGCATGCCGAGCATCCAGGTGCCGACCGTGACCAGCACGATGGTGACGGCGGGCAGGACCAGGTGGGTCCCGGCGCTGCTGATGAACTCGCCGGTCCAGGCCGGCGTGAGCCCGTCCTCGAAGGCGTGCCGGGTCGGGAACCAGCCGAGCATCACCCCGAACAGGTAGAGCGCGCCCATCGCCAGCCAGAAGTACGGGAACGAGCCGACGAACAGCAGCAGCGGCGGGAAGACCGAGTCGACCAGGCCACCGCGGCGCCAGGCCGCGAGCACGCCCAGCAGGTTGCCCGCCACCACGGCGATGATCAGCGCGACACCGCCGAGCAGCAGCGTCCAGCCGATCTGCGAGCCGATCACATCGGACACCGGAGTGGGGAAGCGGGAGATGGAGATGCCGAAATCGCCGGTGAACACCGAATGCAGATACGACAGGTACTGCCGCCACAGCGGACGGTCGTCGAGGCCGAACAAGTGACGCAACTGCTCGACCTGATCGGGCTGGAGCTTGCCCTGGGCCTGGGCGAGCATGCGGGAGACCGGGTCGCCCGGCATCATCCGGGGCAGCAGGAAATTGAGGGTGACAGACGCCCAGAAGGCAATCGCGTAGAAGCCCAGATTGCGCAGGAGGTACCGCAAGGTCCTGCTCCGTTCCGGTGGTGACGGCGGTGAAGGGGGTGAAGGGGGAGGTCCGAGCCGGAAGCCCTGGCCGCGGCGCGGCCCGGCGGCGTGGAGGCACGCCGGGCCGCCGCCGGGGTCACTTCTTGACGGGCTGGAGGGTGGTGAGCACCAGGACGGTGGTCGCCCCGCGGTCGGTCAGCGGCGCGTACGGGTTGCTCTGCGTCGGCCAGCCGCTGAACCGGGAGTCGTTGTACTCGCCCCACACCGGGCCGGGGAAGAGCGGCACCACCGGGGCGAGCTCGGAGTACAGCGCCTGGAGCTTGTTCAACGCGGCCTTCTGCGAGGACTCGTCCGGCGCGGCGGCGAACTCGTCCAGCAGCTGGTCGGCCTTGGGGTCGGAGAACCGGTGGTAGTTGTCCGTGGCCTGGGTACCGACCGGCTTCAGCATCGCCTTGGACATCATGCCGCGGTAGAACTGGTACGGCGTCGGGTCGTTGTTGCTCCACACGATGCCGGTGTCGAAGCTGCCGTCCTCGTAGCTGGCGACCACCGCCGACCAGGCCGGGGACTTGACGGTGGCGGTCACGCCGACCTTCTTGAGGTTCTGGGAGATGACGTTGGCGACCGACAGCCAGTCGGAGGACTCAGAGCCGACCGAGATGCTGAAGTTCAGCTTGCGCTTGCCGTCCGAGCCCTTCGGGTAGCCGGCCGCGTCCAGGGCCTTGCCCGCCGCGTCGGCGTCGAACTTGGTCCAGTCGCAGGAGGCCACCAGCGAGGCGTCCCGCCAGGTGTCGTAACCGCCGGCCAGGCCGGTGCAGTCGGCGGGCTTGGTGTAGCCGCTCATGCCGACCTTGGTGATGGTCTCCCGGTCGATGGCCATGCTCAGCGCCTTGCGCACCTCGACCTTGTCGAACGGCGCCTTGGTGGTGTTCATCTGCCAGTCGATCATGGCGCCGGTGGTCGGGTAGAAGTAGTGGTGGTTCTTGGGGTTCTTGGCGATGAACGACTTCTCGATATTGGGTATGTACTGGCTGCCCCAGTCGGTGTCACCGGAGATGGTGGCCAGGTTCGCCGCGTCGTTGCCCGCGAAGGCCAGCACCCGGATGCCGGCGATGTGCTGCTTCTCGGGCTGCCAGTAGCGCGGGTTCTTGTCCAGCTCGAAGGACTGGGTCTGGAACTTGGCGACCTCGGTGTACGGGCCGGTGCCCACCGGGTCGGGGTTGGTGAACTTGGCCTGGTCGGAGATCTTGGACCAGATGTGCTTGGGCACGATGACCTGCTGCCCCAGGTCGTAGAGACCTGGAGAGAAGGGCTTGTTGAAGGTGAAGACCGCGGTGTGCGGGTCGGGGGTCTCCACCTTGTCCAGGTACTCCGTGCCGCCGCGCAGCTTCTTCTTGAGCTCGAAGGTGTACGCCACGTCGCTCGCCGTCAGCGGCTGCCCGTCGGACCACGTCACCTTGTCCCGCAGCGTGTACGTGATGCTGCGGCCGTCCTTGGCCACCTCCCACTTGGTCGCCAGCCACGGCGTGGTCTTGCCGTCGACGGGGTTGTAGACCAGCATCGACTCGTAGATCGCCTGCTGCGTCAGCGGCGTGGGGGTCGGCGCGAACGGGTTGAAGTTCTTGGTGAAGGTGCTCACGTCCTCACGCGGGATGGTGAGGAGCTGGTTGCCCGAGGTGTCCCCGGCGCCTTTGGACGTACCTCCGCTGCACGCGCTGAGCAGCAGCGCGCTCGCAGCGGCGAGCGCTGCGGGAGCCCAGAGGGACCGTCGCACACTTCTGGTCTGTGCCATGATGGTGTCTCTTTCCTCTCTTCAACATTGAAGACGAAGACGTGGTGAGGGATTTCTCGGCGGAATGATTCGCGGTCAGACCGACGAGCGTTCGATCAGCGGGCAGTCGACGGTCACCGGGTCGGTGCCGACCGGTCTGCCCGCTGTGAGGGCGTCGAGCAGGTTGACCCCTTCGCTGCCCATGGCTTCGAAGGGGAGGGCGATCGTGGTGAGCTTGGGCCGCAGGTAGGCGGCGATCAGCTCCTGGTTGTCGAAGCCGACCACGGCGATGTCCTCGGGGATCCGCAGTCCGCGTTCCTTGATGGCGTCGTAGGCGCCCATCGCCATCCGGTCGTTGCCGCAGAACAGCGCGGTGGGCCGGTCGTCGGTGTCCAGCAGTTCCGCGGCGGCGAGGTACCCGCCGTCCGCGGTGGCGTACCCCGGCACCACCAGACGGGGGTCGGGACTGACGCCCGCCTCCAGCAGTGCCGCCTCGTACCCCTCGCGCCGCCCGACCGACGCGGGGATCTCCGGGTCCAGGGTGATGAAGCCGATCCGGTGGTGCCCGGCGTCGGTGAGCCGCCGGGCCGCCCGGTGACCGCCGGTGACCTCGTCGGGGATGACCGACGGGAGCTGGCCGTCCGCGTCCACGCAGTTGACCAGTACCGTCGGCACCTCGCGGACGGCGGGCGGCAACCGTACCGGGCGGTGCCAGGTGGTGGCGTAGAGCAGCCCTTCGACCCGCTGCTCCAGCAGCTTGTCGAGTGCCGCGCTCTCCATCTCCTCGTCACCCTCGCTGGACGCGATCAGCACGAACTTGTGGTCCTGCCAGGCGCGGTCCTGCGCGCCCTTGATCACGTTGACGGCGAAGGGCGCGGTGACGATCTCGGTGATCAGCCCGATCCAGTCGCTCCGCTTGGCGGCGAGGGCCCGCGCCCCGGCGTTCGGCCGGTACCCGAGGTCCTCGATCGCCGCCAGGATCCGCTGCCGGGTCTCGGCCGAGATGTTGGCGTCCGCCCGGTTGTTGAGCACGAAGGAGACGGTCGTACGAGACACGCCCGCCCGGCGGGCGACCTCAGTCATCGTCACATTGCGAGCACGCATGCGGACCGCTCTCTCCGTTGGTTACGCGCTTTAGTAACGCGCGTTAGTGCGATGTTGCCCGCAAGTTACGCACGGCGTGTCGGTGATGTCAAGAGATCCAGGCAGAACCGGTTCCCGCCACCCCCGGCACCAGGCGTCCGGGTGCCCGCCGGACGTTGACGTGGGGATTGAACGGTCTCGGCGGAGCCGAAACCATTGACAGCCCCGTGCCCGTGGCCGAATCTTGATGCCTGCCCCGGAGGGGGTGCATGCCTGCCTCGGGGCCTGTCCGACCCGTGGCGCCGTCCGCCGGCAGAAGGCCGGCTCGCGGTGTCCGGTGCGTGCGATCGCAAGGCGGAGGGTTGTCCTCGTGGGGGACTCCTCGCAGTGGACGGGGTGGGCCCGCTCCGACGGTCCCGACAACGCGGCGCGCGTGCCTGCCCGGCGCCGCGGGGCAGGCGGGATGTGCCGGACAGGCCCTGGCTAGAGGAGGTGCGCGGCTTCCGCGGCGGTGGCGGGGGAGAGGGTCACCCGGAAGGCGCGGTCGCCCAGCAGGCAGGTCAGGGCGAGCGGCGGCCCGGGGTGCCGTGAGCACCAGGCGTGCACGGCCGAGAGCACGGCGGCCGGGTCGGCGTGCACCACCAGCCCGTCCTCCTGCCCGGGGGCGATACGGACGGCCAGCAACGGGCCGTGGCCGCGCAGTCGAACCGCGCACAGCTCGGGGGAGAGCACCGCCGCGGCCGTGCCGCAGGCCGGGTAGTCCGCCAGGGCGCGGGCCGCCCAGCCGCCCGCCGTCCAGGCCGCGCCGTGCGGCGTGGGCGACGGCGGGAGGGCGCGGCGGTAGAGCAGTCCGGCGCTGCGCGCCAGCGGTTCGCTCGCGACGCCGTGTTCCACCGCGAGGTGGTGTGAGGGCGCCCCCATCGGCGCGGGCAGCCGGTCGATCCGGACCTGTTCCCCCGTGATCCCGACGCGGACGGCGAAGGCCGCGGGCGTACGGGGAGCCGGCGCCGGGAGCGGCAGCGGCCGGGGGAGGGCGGGGGCGGCCGGCGGGTCGAGTCCGAGCAGCGCGTACAGCTCCTCCCGCAACCGGTCCAGCGCACGCCCCCGCTCGGCGAGGGCGAAGGCGGACCGCGCGACGGCCCGGCCGGTGCCGGGACGGTACGCGTCCAGGGCGTCCGCCAGGTCGTCGGCCCGCTCCAACCGCGGGCAGCGGACGAGCAGCCGGGCCATCGGACTGCCCGGGATCAGCTCCTCGCCCCCGTCGTACGCGGACACCACCGGGCGGTCCCGGGCGGCGGCGTAGTACAGCGCGGTCGATCCGTGATCGGTGATCAGCGCGTCGGCGGCGACCAGGACCGCGGCCCACTCCTCGTAGGGGCCCGCCGGCACCATGCCCGCGTCGAGCGCGGGCGCCAGCCGCTCGGCCAGGTCGAACGCGCCGAGCCTGCTGTGCTCGTTGGGGTGCACGATCAACGCGAGCTGGTGGGTGTCGTGCGGCAGACCGGCCGCCAGTTCGGCGGGCAGCTCCGGGCGGCGCCGCAGCAGGGACTCCGGGCCCCAGGTCGAGGTCAGGACGACCAGTTTCCGCATCCCCGTGCCGAGCGCCGCGCGGTAGCGGTCCCGTAGCGCGGCGGAGGCCAGGATCCGGTCCAGGGTGGGATCGCCGACGACGGTGGCGTGGGCCGCCGCCCGGGGGCTGACGGCGGCCAGCCGGGCGACCTGGCCGGGGTGGGCCAGCGCGTGCAGCGACACCAGCGTGTCGTCGTCCGGCAGCAGGTAGGCCGGATCGAGCCCGGAGGCGGAATCGGCCGAGCCCTCCGCGCGGACCGTCTTGCCGAAGCCGGCGCCGTGCGGCAGCAGCACCCGGCTGCCGCGCAGCAGCCGCAGTGCGCCCTTGGGGCTGGCGGCGAGCACGAGATCGTACGACCCGGCCGCCGCCTCGTCCCAGGGGACGGTCCTGGCCCGGGCCGCCTCGACGGCGGCCAGGGCGTCCACGCCGAACTCGGAACCGGGCACCAGTGTGATCAGCCGCGTCACGCGGTCGTCACCGGCGAACACCGGCAGCACGTCCAGCAGCCGGTGCAGCGCGACCGCCGACCGCGCGGCGAGCAGGACCTTCCTCATCCCGTCGCCCACCGGTTCGCACGCGGGCCGCGCGAGCTGCCGGACATGCCGTTTCCCCAGATCAGGGGAGGTTTCGGCGTTCCGGGCGGCATGCGCTGATGGTACCTTGCCGCCGCCCCACGACCGCTGGCGGCCGGGCCGCCGCCGGCCCCGCCGACCGGCCGCTCGCGTGGTCGTCCGGCGCCGGTCCGGTGTGGGGCAAAGGAACCTGACACGACGTCAGCGCAGGGGGACGACCGCACTCACCCGGACTCGCACGGGTGATCGGGCCGCGGTTCGCGGGCTGGTCCGGGCGGGCCGCTCGGCCGGTTCCACTCCGGCCACCCCCTGAACCTGGACACGATCCCCGTGTCGAAGGCGCTCAACGTACGATCAGCCAATGGCTGACATGACCGAAACCACACCCGGGTGGCTCGCTCCCGACGAGCTGGAGCTGACGCGCGCCCGCATGCCGATCCTGTACGTCGACGCCGTCCCGGTGCGGATCGACGACAGCGGCGAAGTCACACACATCGGACTCCTGCTGCGCATCGGGCCGGACGGGACGGTCAGCCGCGCCCTCGTCTCCGGGCGGGTGCTGCACCACGAGCGCGTCCGTGACGCGCTCCTGCGGCATCTGGAGAAGGACCTCGGCCCGGTGGCGCTGCCCCGAATCCCGGCCTCGCTGCAGCCCTTCACGGTCGCCGAGTACTTCCCCACGCAGGGGATCACGCCGTACCACGACCCCCGGCAGCACGCGGTGTCCCTTGCCTACGTCGTCCCGGTGGCGGGCGACTGCCGTCCCCGGCAGGACGCTCTCGACCTGGTCTGGTTCACCCCTCAGGAGGCCTCGTCGCCGCAGGTGCAGCAGGAGATGCCGGGCGGGCAGGGCGTCCTGCTCAAGCAGGCCCTCGCACACGTCGGCTGCCTCTCCTGACCCCGGGGCCC
>NZ_DATDBG010000083.1:0-11717 GCF_036524955.1 Streptomyces sp. | reverse complement strand
CGATCACCTCGTCGATCCAGTACTTCCGCGACGAGTTCATCGCCCACCTGACCCACGGCGGCTGCCCGTTCGACCCCGCCGCCTCGACGGCCTTCGCCCCCCAGGGAGCCAACGCATGAGCACCCCACGAAATCGCACTGCTTCCCCGCTGCGCTCCTCCGCAGCACGATTCGGAGGGGACCCCGCAACAACATGACCACCGCACCCGAGAAGGCCGATGCCGCGCTGCCGGGCCCTCTAGAAAGCACCGTGAAGATGGTGTCACTGACCATCGACGGCATCCAGCTCAGCGTCCCCGAGAACACCCTGGTGATCCGGGCCGCCGAGCAGGTCGGTGTCCAGATCCCGCGGTTCTGCGACCACCCGCTGCTGGCGCCGGTCGGCGCCTGCCGCCAGTGCCTGGTCGACATCCCCGACGCCGGCAACGGCCGCGGCTTCCCCAAGCCGCAGGCATCCTGCACCCTTCCGGTCGCCGACGGCATGGTGGTCAACACCCAGGTGACCAGCGAGGTGGCCGACAAGGCCCAGCAGGGCGTGATGGAGTTCCTGCTGATCAACCACCCGCTGGACTGCCCGGTCTGCGACAAGGGCGGCGAGTGCCCGCTGCAGAACCAGGCGATGCAGGTCGGCGACCCCGACACCCGCTTCGAGGGCCGCAAGCGGACCTACCAGAAGCCGGTGCCGATCTCCGCGCAGGTGCTGCTGGACCGCGAGCGGTGTGTGCTGTGCGCGCGCTGCACCCGGTTCAGCAACCAGATCGCCGGCGACCCGATGATCGAGCTGCTGGAACGCGGCGCGCTCCAGCAGGTCGGCATCGGCGAGGGCGACCCCTTCGAGTCGTACTTCTCCGGCAACACCATCCAGATCTGCCCGGTCGGCGCGCTCACCTCGGCCGCCTACCGCTTCCGCTCCCGCCCCTTCGACCTGGTGTCGTCGCCGTCGGTGTGCGAGCACTGCGCGGGAGGCTGCGCGACCCGTACCGACCACCGGCGCGGCAAGGTGATGCGCCGGCTGGCCGCCGACGACCCCGAGGTCAACGAGGAGTGGCTGTGCGACAAGGGCCGCTTCGGCTTCCGGTACGCGCAGCGGCCCGAGCGGCTGACCCACCCGCTGGTCCGCGACGCCTCCGGTGAACTGGTCGCCGCGAGCTGGCCCGAGGCGCTGGCCGCCGCCGCGGCCGGACTGAGCGCGGCGCACGGCCGGACCGGGGTGCTCACCGGCGGACGCCTCACCGTCGAGGACGCGTACGCGTACGCCAAGTTCGCCCGCGTCGTCCTCGGCACCAACGACGTGGACTTCCGGGCCCGCGCCCACTCCGCCGAGGAGGCCGACTTCCTGGCCGCCGCGGTCGCCGGTCGCGGCGTCGACCTGAACAGCAGCGGGGTGACCAACCGGGCGCTGGAGAAGGCGCCGGCCGTGCTGCTGGCCGGGCTCGAAGCCGAGGAGGAGGCGCCCGGCGTCTTCCTGCGGCTCCGCAAGGCGCACCGCAAGTTCAAGCAGCAGACGTACGCGCTCGCGCCGTACTCCACCCGGGGCCTGGACAAGGCGGGCGGCATCCTGCTGCCGGCCGCGCCCGGCACCGAACCGGAGTGGCTGGACGCGCTGGCCAGCGGTATCGGCCTGGACGAGACCGGTGAGCGGGCCGCCGACGGGCTGCGCACCGAGGGCTCGGTGATCCTGGTCGGCGAGCGGCTGGCGGCGGTGTCCGGCGGGTACACCGCGGCGCTGCGGCTGGCCGCCGCCACCGGCGCGACCCTGGCGTGGGTTCCGCGCCGGGCGGGCGAGCGCGGGGCGGTCGAGGTTGGCGCGCTGCCCGGGCTGCTGCCCGGCGGGCGCCCGGTCACCGACCCGCGCGCCCGCGACGAGGTGGCCCGGGTGTGGGGCCTGCCCGCGCTCCCCACCCGCTACGGGCGCGACACCGGCCAGATCATCGAGGCCGCCGCCACCGGCGAACTGGCGGCGCTGGTGGTCGGCGGCGTCGAGGTCGCCGACCTGCCCGACCCGGCGCGCGCCCGCGTGGCGCTGGGCAACGTGCGCTTCGTGGTCAGCCTGGAGCAGCGGCCCAGCGAGGTCACCGAGCGCGCCGACGTGGTGCTGCCGGTCGCCGCGGTCGCCGAGAAGTCCGGCACCTTCCTCAACTGGGAGGGCCGGGCCCGCCTCTTCGAGGCCGCGATCAAGCCCGACCAGGCCACCAGCCGCCACCAGCTCCCGGACGCCCGCGTCCTGACCATGCTGGCCGACGCGCTGGACGTGGCACTGGGCCTCGCCGACGTACGGGCCGCCCGCCGCGAGCTGGACCGGCTCGCCGGCTGGTCCGGTACATACGCGCCCGCGCCGCTGGAGACGTCCGTGCCGCTGCCCCGGCCGGAGCCCGGTCAGGCGGTCCTCGCCGGGCATCGCATGCTCCTCGACCAGGGCCGTCTCCAGGACGGCGACGACGCGCTGGCCGCGACCCGGCACGCCTCGGTCGCCCGCCTCTCCGCGGCGACGGCCGCGGAGGCGGGTCTCTCCGACGGTGACCCGGTGCTGGTCACCGGCCCGGCCGGCACGGTGACGCTGCCGCTGGCCGTCACGCCGATGCCGGACCGCGTGGTGTGGGTGCCGCTCAACTCCGTCGGCGGCGGGGTGGCCTCGGACACGGGTGCCCGTCCCGGACAGGTCGTCGGGGTGGCCTCCGCCACGGATTCGAGGGAGGCGACCGAATGAACAGCGTGATGCCGGTTCGGCGCTGCCGGACCGCGCCGTGGTGGCCGATCGCCGCCGCGGCGGAGAAGAGTCCGGCGGCGCAGCGTGCGGAGGTGCGGTCGTGAGTGCCCTGTTCACCGGCGGCAGCCACCTCGCCGCCACCACGGAGAACCTCTCGTTCTTCGGGAACGACGTGTGGTGGCTGATCGCCCTCAAAGCCGTCTTCTGCTTCGCCTTCGCGATGCTCACCGTGCTCTTCTCCATCGTGTGGGAGCGCAAGGTCGTCGCGTGGATGCAACTGCGCATCGGCCCGAACCGGCACGGGCCCTGGGGCATGCTCCAGTCGCTCGCCGACGGTGTGAAGCTGATGCTCAAGGAGGACATCACCGTCAAGCGGGCGGACAAGGCGGTGTTCATCCTCGCGCCGATCGTCGCGGTGATCCCCGCGTTCATGTCGTTCGCGGTGATCCCGTTCGGCCCGGCCGACAACGAGGTGTCGATCTTCGGGCAGCGCACCGCGCTGCAACTGACCGACCTGCCGATCGGCATCCTCTACATCCTGGCCACCGCGTCCGTCGGCATCTACGGAATCGTGCTGGCCGGCTGGTCGTCCGGGTCGACGTACCCGCTGCTCGGTGGCCTGCGCGCGTCCGCCCAGATGATCAGCTACGAGATCGCAATGGGCCTGTCCTTCGCCGCGGTCTTCCTCTACTCCGGGTCGATGTCGACCTCCACGATCGTGGAGGCACAGGGCAACCGGTGGTACGCGATCCTGCTGCCGGTGTCCTTCCTGGTCTACATCGCCACGATGGTCGGCGAGACCAACCGCGCGCCCTTCGACATGCCCGAGTCCGAGGGCGACCTGGTCGGCGGCTTCAACACCGAGTACAGCTCGATCAAGTTCGCGCTGTTCATGCTCGCCGAGTACGTGAACATGGTGACGGTCTCCGCCGTCGCCACCACCCTCTTCCTCGGCGGCTGGCGGGCGCCCTGGCCGGTGTCCGCCTTCTGGGAGGGCGCGAACCACGGCTGGTGGCCGATGCTCTGGTTCGTCGTCAAGGTGCAGTTGCTGCTCTTCTTCTTCATCTGGCTGCGCGGCACCCTGCCCCGGGTCCGCTACGACCAGCTCATGAAGCTGGGCTGGAAGGTGCTGATCCCGGTCTCCATGGTCTGGCTGATGCTGGTGGCCGCGGTCCGGGCGATGCGCAACGAGGACTACGACTTCACCAAGATCGTCCTCTACGTCGGCGGGGCGGTTTTCGCGCTGCTGCTGGTCTCGCTGGTCGTGGACGTGTTCCGGGACCGCGAGGAGAAGCGGAAGGCGCCGGAGGGCGGAGCACTGGCGCCACCGGAACGGTTCGACCCGATGTCCGGCGGCTATCCCGTACCGCCGCTGCCGGGACAGCAGGCGCCCCGGGTGCCCAGGCGTCCCAGCCGGGCGCAGCCCCAGCTCGTGGGGGCGGCGGGGCCGGCGGACGCCTCGGACGCCTCGGGCGCGGGGGACACAGAGAAGAAGGAGGACGGCGATGCCTGAGTTCCTGGGTCCGGTCGCGGGCTTCGGCGTGACCTTCAAGGCCATGTTCAAGAAGCGGCTGACCGAGCAGTACCCCGAGTACAAGAAGCCGACCGCGCCGCGGTTCCACGGCCGCCACCAGCTCAACCGCCACCCGGACGGCCTGGAGAAGTGCGTCGGCTGCGAACTGTGCGCGTGGGCCTGCCCGGCCGACGCGATCTACGTGGAGGGCGCGGACAACACCGACGAGGAGCGCTACTCCCCGGGCGAGCGCTACGGCCGCGTCTACCAGATCAACTACGCCCGCTGCATCCTGTGCGGCCTGTGCATCGAGGCGTGCCCGACCCGGGCGCTGACGATGACCAACGAGTACGAGCTGGCCGACCGGACCCGCGAGTCGCTGATCTTCACCAAGGAGCAGTTGCTGGCGGGCCTGGAAGAGGGCATGGTCGACAGCCCGCACTCGATCTTCCCGGGCATGGACGAGGGCGACTACTACCGCGGCGCCGTCACCGAGGCCGCGCCCGGGACCGTACGGCAGGTGGCCGTCTCCAAGGGCGAACGGCCTGATTCCGAGCGGCCTGCGGCCGGAGCGGACGAGACGGCGAGCGGTGCGGCGGCGGGAGCGGACACCGCGGTCACCGCGCCCGGCGGGACGGCGCCGGCCGGAACGGGGGCCGAGGCATGATGTCGCTCGCCGCCGCCTCCCAGACCTCCACCGGCGAGGCCGTCCAGTTCTGGGTGCTCGGCACGGTCGCCGTGCTGGGCGCGCTCGGCACCGTACTGATGAAGAAGTCCGTGCACAGCGCGCTGTCGCTGGCCGGGACCATGATCGTGCTGGCCGTCTTCTACCTGGCGCAGGGCGCGTACTTCCTGGGGATCGTGCAGATCGTCGTCTACACCGGCGCGATCATGATGCTCTTCCTCTTCGTTGTCATGCTGGTCGGCATCACCGCGGCGGACTCCCTCAAGGAGACGCTGAAGGGCCAGCGCTGGATGGCCGCCCTGTGCGGGCTCGGCTTCGGCATCCTGCTGATCGCCGGGATCGGCAACGCCTCGCTGGACACCTTCACCGGTACCGGCCAGGCGAACTCCGCCCACGGCGGCAACGTCCAGGGCCTGGCCCGGCTGGTGTTCACCACCTACGTGTGGGCCTTCGAGATCACCGGCGCGCTGCTGATCAGCGCGGCGATCGGCGCGATGGTGCTCACCCACCGGGAGCGTACGGAGGAACGCCGTACGCAGCGTGAGCTGTCCGAGACGCGGGTGCGCGAGGGCAAGCAGGTCACGCCGCTGCCGGCGCCGGGTACGTACGCCCGGCACAACGCGGCGGACATTCCCGCGCTGCTGCCCGACGGCACCATCGCCGAGCTCTCGGTCAGCTCCACGCTGCGCGAGCGCGGCCAGATCCGCGACGTGTCGCAGGACGCGCGGCAGCGGCTGGCCGAGCTGGCGCAGCGGTCGGAGGAGTGGCTGGAGCGGGAGTTGGAGCACCGGGCTCCCCCCGTCGTCGACCGCGGCGCCGACGACCGCGGCTCCGGCCGGAACGGCGGCGACCGCAACGGTGACCGGGACCACGCAGAGGAGGGCGCCAAGTGAATCCGGCCAACTACCTGTACCTGTCGGCGCTGCTGTTCACCATCGGCGCGGCCGGAGTGCTGATCCGGCGCAACGCGATCGTCGTCTTCATGTGCGTCGAGCTGATGCTCAACGCCTGCAACCTGGCGTTCGTCACCTTCTCCCGGCTGCACGGCAACCTCGACGGCCAGATCATCGCCTTCTTCACGATGGTGGTGGCCGCCGCCGAGGTCGTGGTCGGTCTGGCGATCATCGTGTCGATCTTCCGTTCCCGCCACTCGGCCTCGGTCGACGACGCCAATCTCATGAAGCTGTAGAGGGGCTGCGCCAGTGGAAACCCTGATCGGACTGCTCGTCGCGGCGCCACTGCTGGGCGCGGGCATCCTGCTGACCGGCGGCCGGCGGCTGGACCGTACCGGCCACCTGATCGGCACGGCGCTCGCGCTGCTGTCCTTCGCCCTCGGCGTCGTGCTCTTCGCCGACATGCTCGGCAAGGACAGCGAGCAGCGCACACTCACCTCGCACCTCTACAGCTGGGTGCCGGTCGGACGATTCCAGGCCGACGTCGGCTTCCAGCTCGACCAGCTCTCGATGACCTTCGTGCTGCTGATCACCGGTGTGGGCTCGCTGATCCACATCTACTCGATCGGCTACATGGCGCACGACGAGCGCCGCCGCCGGTTCTTCGGCTACCTGAACCTCTTCCTCGCGGCGATGCTGCTGCTGGTCCTGGCCGACAACTACTTCCTGCTCTACGCGGGCTGGGAGGGCGTGGGCCTGGCCTCGTACCTGCTCATCGGGTTCTGGCAGCACAAGCCGAGCGCGGCGACCGCGGCGAAGAAGGCGTTCCTGGTCAACCGGGTCGGCGACATCGGCCTGTCGGTGGCCATCATGCTGATGTTCACCACCTTCGGGTCGTTCGCCTTCGCGGACGTGCTCCCGGCGGTGACCGAGGCGGCCGGTGCCCAGCACGCGACCATCACCGGTATCGGCTTCATGCTGCTGCTCGCTGCGTGCGGCAAGTCCGCGCAGGTGCCGCTCCAGTCCTGGCTGGGCGACGCGATGGAGGGCCCGACCCCGGTCTCCGCGCTGATCCACGCCGCCACCATGGTGACCGCGGGCGTGTACCTCATCACGCGGTCCGGCGCGATCTTCAACGCCGCGCCCGACGCGCAGACCGCCGTCGTCACGGTCGGCGTGGTCACGCTGCTGTTCGGTGCGATCGTCGGTTGCGCGAAGGACGACATCAAGAAGGCGCTGGCCGGCTCCACGATGTCGCAGATCGGCTACATGATCATGGCGGCCGGGCTCGGCCCGATCGGCTACGTCTTCGCGATCATGCACCTGGTCACGCACGGCTTCTTCAAGGCCGGGCTCTTCCTCGGCGCCGGTTCGGTCATGCACGGCATGAACGACGAGGTGGACATGCGGCGTTACGGCGGCCTGCGGAAGTACATGCCGGTCACCTTCGTCACCTTCGGCCTCGGCTACCTGGCGATCATCGGCTTCCCGGGCCTGTCCGGCTTCTTCTCCAAGGACAAGATCATCGAGGCGGCCTTCGCGAAGGGCGGCACGGAGGGCTGGATCCTGGGCGGCGCGGCCATGCTGGGCGCGGCGATCACCGCGTTCTACATGACGCGGGTGATGCTGATGACGTTCTTCGGCGAGGAACGGTGGGCCGCGACCGCGTCCGACGGCGGCTCCGCCGCGGGGTCGGGCCAGACGCCGCATCCGCACGAGTCCCCGGCCTCCATGACCATCCCCATGGTCGTCCTGGCCTTCGGCTCGGTCTTCGCCGGCGCGCTGTTCAGCGTCAACTCCTCCTTCCTGAAGTGGCTGGAGCCGGTCACCGGGCACAGCCATGGCGACTCCCCGGTCAGCGCGGGCACGGTGACGGCCGGAACCATGGTCGTCCTGGTGCTGGGCGTGGGCCTGGCCTGGCTGATGTACGGGCGCCGGCCCGTTCCGGCGGTCGCCCCGCGCGGCTCGCTGCTCACCCGGGCCGCCCGCCGCGACCTGCTGCAGGACGACTTCAACCACGTCGTCCTGGTCCGCGGCGGCGAACACCTCACCCGTGCCCTGGTCTACCTCGACCACTCCCTGGTCGACGGCGTCGTCAACGGCACCGCCGCCTCGGTGGGCGGCCTCTCCGGCCGCCTCCGCAAGGTGCAGAACGGCTACGTACGGTCGTACGCCGTTTCGATGCTCGGCGGCACCGCGGTGCTGGTCGCCGCGACTCTTCTCATGAGGGCGGTCTGATAGCTCATGGCAGATTTCTCGTTCCCGCTCCTCACCGTGACCGCCGCCCTGCCCGCGGCCGGCGCGATCGTCACCGCCGCCGTACCCGCCACGAGAAGGACGGCCGCCAAGTACACGGCGCTGGCCTTCTCGCTCGGCACGCTGGTGCTGGCCGCGATCGCGCTGGTCCGGTTCGACCCGGGTGGTGACCGCTACCAGCTCACCGAATCGCACGCCTGGGTGAGGAACTTCGGGCTGCGCTACGACCTGGGCGTGGACGGCATCGCGGTCACCCTCGTCGCGCTGACCGCGCTCCTGGTCCCGTTCGTGATGCTGGCCGGCTGGCACGACGCCGACCCACTGGAGACCGGGTCCGACAGCGACTCCGCCGCGGGCGCCCCCGACCGGCGGTGGCGGCCCACCCAGGGCTTCTTCGCGCTGATCCTGCTGGTCGAGGCGATGGTGGTGCTCTCCTTCGAGGCCACCGACGTGTTCCTCTTCTACATCTTCTTCGAAGCCATGCTCATCCCGATGTACTTCCTCATCGGCGGCTTCGGCGACCGCGCGCACGCGGGCGGAGAGGACGAGGCGGCACGGCAGCGGTCGTACGCGGCGGTGAAGTTCCTGCTCTACAACCTGGTCGGCGGCCTCATCATGCTGGCCGCCGTGATCGGGCTGTACGCGGCCACCGCCGACCAGCTCGGTGCCGGTACCTTCTCGCTCCAGGAGATCCTGGCCGCCCGCGCGTCGGGGAAGCTGGACCTCGCGACCTCCACCGAGCGGTGGCTGTTCCTCGGGTTCTTCTTCGCCTTCGCGGTGAAGGCCCCGCTGTGGCCACTGCACACCTGGCTGCCGAACGCGATGGGCGAGGCGACCGCACCGGTCGCCGTGCTCATCACCGCGGTGGTGGACAAGGTCGGCACGTTCGCGATGCTGCGGTACTGCCTCCAGCTCTTCCCGGAGGCGTCCACGTGGGCCACCCCGGTCGTCCTGGTTCTCGCGCTGGTCAGCATCATCTACGGTGCCCTGCTCGCCGTCGGCCAGCGCGACATCAAGCGGCTGATCGCGTACGCGTCCGTATCGCACTTCGGCTTCATCATCCTCGGCATCTTCGCGATGACCAGCCAGGGCCAGAGCGGCGCGACGCTCTACATGGTCAACCACGGCATCTCGACGGCCGCGCTGATGCTGGTCGCCGGGTTCCTGATCACCCGGCGGGGCTCGCGGCTCATCGCGGACTTCGGCGGTGTGCAGAAGGTGGCGCCGGTGCTGGCCGGCACCTTCCTGGTGGGCGGTCTCGCCACGCTGTCGCTGCCCGGTCTCGCGCCGTTCGTCAGCGAGTTCCTGGTGCTGGTCGGCACGTTCAGCCGGTACCCGGTGCTGGGGATCGTGGCGACCGCGGGCATCGTACTGGCCGCGCTGTACGTGCTGGTGCTCTACCAGCGGACGATGACCGGGCCGGTCAAGGCGGGCATCGAGGGCATGGCCGACCTGCGGGTACGTGAACTCGTCGTGGTCGCGCCGCTGATCGCGCTGCTGCTCTTCCTCGGGGTCTACCCGAAACCGGTGACGGACATCGTCAACCCGTCGGTCTCGCACACGCTCTCCGACGTGCACAAGACCGACCCCAAGCCCGCGCTGGAGGCGAAGAAGTGAGCGGATCGGTTTTCCCGGCGGGATCGGTTGTCCACAGCCTGTGGACAACGGCGGCGCCGGCCGCCCCGGTGGACAGCATCCCGGCCCCGCACATCGAGTACGCCCAGCTCTCACCGGTCCTGATCGTCTTCGGCGTGGCCGTGCTGGGCATCCTCGTCGAGGCGTTCGTACCGCGCGCGCACCGCTACCTCGCGCAGGTGACCGTCGCGGTGGTGGGTCTGGCCGCTGCCTTCGCGGCCGTGGTCGCGCTGGCGGAGAAGGGGTACGGCACGACCAAGGCGCACATCGCGGCGATGGGCGCGGTCGCCGTGGACGGCCCGGCACTCTTCCTCCAGGGCACGATCCTGCTGGTCGCCATCGTCTCGGTCCTCACCTTCGCCGAGCGGCGCCTCGACCCGCGGGCGCACGGCCGCCAGGTCGACTCCTTCGCCGCGCAGGGCTCCGCGGTGCCCGGCGGCGACCAGGAGAAAGCCGCCGTCCGGGCCGGGTTCACCTCCACCGAGGTGTTCCCGCTGCTGCTGTTCGCGGTCGGCGGCATGCTCGTCTTCCCGGCCGCGAACGACCTGCTGACGCTGTTCGTCGCCCTTGAGGTCTTCTCGCTGCCGCTCTACATCCTGTGCG
Source organism: Streptomyces sp. (assembly GCF_036524955.1). Taxonomy (GTDB): domain Bacteria; phylum Actinomycetota; class Actinomycetes; order Streptomycetales; family Streptomycetaceae; genus Actinacidiphila. Next base: position 1,426 of record NZ_DATDBG010000083.1, on the reverse strand, counting down.
CGCTGGCCCGACGCAACCGCCTGATGTCCCAGGAGGCGGCGGTGAAGTACTTCCTGCTGGGCGCCTTCTCCTCGGCCTTCCTGCTCTTCGGGATCGCGCTGCTCTACGGCTATGCCGGCTCGGTCACGTACTCCGGTATCTCCTCGGTGATCGACGGCACCGCGCGGATGACGCCGGCGCTCGCCTCCACCACCGGCAACGACGCGCTGCTGCTGATCGGCCTCGCCATGGTCGCCGTCGGCCTGCTCTTCAAGGTCGGCGCGGTGCCGTTCCACATGTGGACGCCGGACGTCTACCAGGGCGCGCCGACCCCGGTCACCGGCTTCATGGCCGCCGCCACCAAGGTCGCCGCGTTCGGCGCGCTGCTGCGGCTGCTGTACGTGGTGCTGCCCGGCATGCGGTGGGACTGGCGCCCGGTCATGTGGGGCGTGGCCATCGCCACGATGCTGGTCGGCGCGGTCGTCGCGGTCACCCAGACCGACGTGAAGCGGCTGCTGGCGTACTCCTCGATCGCCCACGCGGGCTTCATCCTGGCCGGCGTCATCGCCACCACCCCCGACGGCGTCTCCTCGGTCCTGTTCTACCTGGCCGCCTACTCCTTCGTGACGCTCGGCGCCTTCGCCGTCGTCACGCTGGTCCGCGACGCGGGCGGCGAGGCGACCCACCTCTCGCGGTGGGCGGGACTCGGGCGGCGCTCCCCGCTGGTCGCCGCCGTCTTCGCGGTCTTCCTGCTGGCCTTCGCGGGCATCCCGCTGACCTCCGGGTTCGCCGGGAAGTTCGCCGTCTTCAAGGCAGCCGCCCAGGGCGGCGCGATGCCTCTGGTCATCGTGGGCGTCATCTCGTCGGCGGTCGCCGCGTTCTTCTACATCCGCGTCATCGTGCTGATGTTCTTCAGCGAACCCAAGGCCGGCGGCCCCTCCGTCGCCGTCCCCAGCCCCCTCACCTCCACCGCCATCGCCATCGGCGTCGTGGTCACCCTGGTGCTCGGACTCGCCCCCCAGTACTTCCTCGATCTGGCCGCCACATCCGGCGTCTTCATCCGCTGACCGATTCTCTTCCACGCTGCCCGGGTGCCCTCCTTCCGAAAGGAAGGCACCCGGGCAGCGTGCCTACGGGGCCGTAGAGTGCGGGGCGTGAAAACGGGGTGGGCGGACCGGCGGTTCGGGCTGCTGGTCGGGGCGCGGGTCGTGTCGGTGCTGGGGAACGGGTTCGCCCGGGTGGCGCTGGCGTTCGGGGTGCTGTCGTTGCCGGGGGGCGGGCCGGGGCGGCTGTCGCTGGTGCTGGGGTGAAGCTCCTATAGATCGTCAAGCGGTCTGGAGGAGCGTTTTCGGTGTGGTTGATGGGCTGGTGAGGTGCTTGTAGACCTCGCGGGCGATGAAGCGTTTGAGGCAGCGCAGGATGTCTTTCTTGGACATGCCTTCGGTGG
>NZ_DATDBG010000082.1:0-6223 GCF_036524955.1 Streptomyces sp. | reverse complement strand
CGGCCAGGCGGAGGCGGACGAGCACTGCCCTCGTGGCCCCGCCGGACACGGCGGCCGGCAGGTCCACGCGCTGGGAGGCGGGAAGCAGCACCGCGGGATCGGTGTCCACGGTGAGCCACCCGGACTCGACCGGAGCGCTGCCGTCGGCATTGGCCACGTCGACCTGGAGGGTCACCGCGCGCCCGCAGAGCCGTGCCGACGGCAGGGCCCGGGTGAGTTCCGGGCGCGGCGGCCGGTCCTCAGCGAGCTGTCGGCGGGCCGACCGGGCCAGCGTCTCGATGCGGACGGCCGCGGGCTCCACCAGTTCCACGGCCAGCGAGGTCGGAGCGCTGCGGATGGCGGCCCTCACCTCTGCGGTGATCCGCTCCGCTCGGCGCAGCGCGGCGTCCCGCTGGTCGAACCGCCACTCGTCGAGCGCGTCCGTCAGTGCCTCCAGCGCGCGGCCGACGCCGTCCAGTTCGAGGGCGGCGGGCGCCGTCTCGCGGAGCTGGCCCAGGCGTTCACGGCCTTCGCGCAGCGACTCCCCGGTCATCTCCACCTGTTCGAGGAGAGCCAACGGGTGGGCGAGCGCCCTGCGCCCGCGGTGCCACTCCTCGGTCAGAGCCGTCCATGCCTCCCGGCTCGGCCGGCCCGTGCCGTCGGCGCGCAGGCACCCGGCGCACAGGGAGACGAGGCCGCTGTCGTCGTGGAACGCCCGGCGGACGAGCCGGGCCGCCGTCTCGCTGGTGGCGACGAGCGCCACGACGGCGTCGAAGCCCGCAGGGCCGGTCTCGCGGAGGTACGCGTGCAGCGCCGGGCTCACGTCCTCGGTGTCACCGCTGTCCGCCGCCCCGCCCAGGTAGACGCGGATGATCTGTGCGGCCTGGGTGTCGGGCGACGCCCCCGGATCCAGACAGGTCAGCGCCGCCAGGCACAGGTCGCGCGCGGACTCCTGGCTCTGCGCCCGCAGTTCCGCCGCCAGGGCGACGAGGCCGCGCAGGCGGTACCGGTTCGCCTCGCGGCCCTGTCCCGTCTCGGCCGCGAGCCGCGCGGCCGAGAAGAGGATGTGCGCCTCCGTGTCGCCCGGAGCCTGCCGCCGGTCCGTGACGGCACGGGGGAGGGACCTGTTCAGCACGACGGAGATGTCGTCGGGGCCGATCCGGCGTCCTTCCGCCGCCGCCTGCTCCAGCACGGAGGACGCGAGGTCCGCGTGAGCGCTCTCCACGTACGCGGTCAGGGCGGTGGTCCGCGGCGACGGACTCCCCGGCAGCGCGGTACCGGCCTCCAGCGCGCGGGCGAGTGCCGCCCGCACCTCCGGGTCGATCTGCGTGCTGACCTCGGCGCAGTCGCGGGCCAGCGCAAGTGCTCGCGCGGTACCGGAATTGAGGCACGCCTCGATCACCGGGCTGGCGTCGGCCCTTGCCGCCCACTTCAGGGTGGTCCCGCGCCACCTCGGCTGGTCGACCCGCTCCATGAGGAAGCGCACCGATCCCTGCGCGAGGATCTCGTCCGCGGCGAGGTGCTCCTGCAGCTCGACGTGCACGAACGCGTACATGCCCGGTGCGCTCTGGACCAGGATGCCGCTGTCCTCCATGGACCGCAGGAAACCCGTCAGGGAGTCGAAACGCGATCTGGTGCGGCTCACCCGGGTCATGCGCGCCGCTTCGGCTCCGGTGACCGCGGTCGCGTCGGCGTTCATCATGCCGAGGGCCAGGTTCTGGACGATCCGCTGGTTGTCCGGCTCCCGGGGCAGCTGCCGCCTCCAGAAGATGTCGAAGGCGTCCCGGTGGACATCGGCCACCGACCGGGGCGCCGCCGTGCGGTCGTAGCTGTCCGCCATGAGTGCCAGATACAGCGGATTGGCGGCCAGCCCGCCCAGCGAGGTCCGGCTCAGCTGCCTGATCAACTCCCGGGCCTCGCGTGCCGCGGTCTCGGGTGTCCGGCCCGCGCGGCCGGCGAGTTGACGCCGGACGTACCGCTCGGCCTGGTCCACGCCGAGTCCGCGGATCCCCAGCGTCGTGGCGGATACCGGCAGGAGGGCGTCGCCCACCGGACGGGAAGCGATCACCCAGGAGTTCTGCGGGAAGGCCTCGATCTGTTCCCGCAGCCAGTGGACCACCCGCGTCCGTGCCTCAGGCCCGACCTCGTCCATCCCGTCGAGGAAGACCACGCATCTGCCCTGCTGGAGCCATCGGGGCGTCCAGGAACGGGGGAAGGCGGCACGTGCCCAGGGGGAGTGGGCGGCCAGCGTGCCGAGGTCGGCGCCGCTGAGGATGTCCGGAGACTGGTCGCCCAGGTGCAGCAGTACGGGAATCGCGCGGGGCAGGCCCAGCCCGGAACTCTCCAGCAGCCTCAGAGCGGCGTGGCGTAAGAGCGTGCTCTTGCCCGTCCCGGCGGCACCGACGAGCAGGAAGACCCGGCCGCGGCTGGGGCTGAGGAGCCGCAGCAGGTCGTTGGTGCGGGCCAGTACGTCGGGCGTCGGCGGCTGCGGTCCGGGGCCCGCTGCGGGCGGCACCACCTCAAGAGTGAGCTCGATGTAGTCCTTGCGCGCCGGGATCGGGAACTGCCCGCTCACTCTCGTGCCGGAGCCCAGGGCCGGTGCCAGGTCGAGGAGGATCCGGGCCGACCGGTACCCGATTCGGTATCTCACCAGCCACAGGGAGAGCGCGGAGGTGAGCAGCCCCATGAACCCGACCGCGATCCCGGACAGCTCCCCGATGTCCAGTCCCACCGTGGCCTCCCTCCCCGAGACGCTGACTTCATACAAGTCCATCGATGGGCGCCGCCGTGCGCGGTGGCGCCCAGTCGTTACGAAGGAAATCCGGCCCGCCGCGGCCGGGCCCCCGCATCCCGGGGTCAGGGCGCCGTGAACGCCACGTCGGACAGGTCCCGTTCCAGGCTCGTGCCCAGGTGCCCGTAGGTCGCGATGCCCGCGACCTTGACCAGCAGGCAGAAGCGTTCGGTCGACGCCACCGACTGCGCGAGCTCACCGTAGGCGCGCTTGAGGAAGAGGATGGCCGCACGGTTGGCGGTCGAGCTCTGCCCGCAGATCAGGACGACCGAGCCCGTTGCCTCGACCGGCCGGAACTTCGCCACCAGCACGTACTCCTGCCGACCACGGTCGAAGCGGTAGAGCTGACCGCCCACGTCGAACGCGACCGCGTCAGGAGTCGCGTCGAAGGGGCGGACGGTGACCCCCGGCACGTAGGCGGCCAGATGCCCGCCGGTGCGGACGTTGGAGCCGGCGAGCGGGCCCCCGATGCAGAACTCGGTGCTGTCGCCGTTGCTGCCGGCGAAGTCGTTGCTGGACGTGGCGGACACCTCGCACCCGAGTTCGCCGGCCAGGGCCGCCACCTCGATCATCGCCTGGACGTCCTGGTGGGAGGCGCTTTTCGGCGCGTTGTACTTGTTGTTCATCACGATCAGGCACGGTCTGCCCGGTGCCATGCCGAAGAACTGCGCCTTGCGCGAGAGCGCCCGGGCTCGCTTGCCCCTTTCCCAGAGCCAGACCAGCCCGCCGCTGATGACACTGGTCGCGAGCCCGATCGCGATGTTCACGATCACGGACATGATTGCCCCCCGGCAGCCCTTGTCGGGACAACGGCCCGGACGGCCGACCCCGAGCCGGACGTCAGTCTGCCACCCGGGTGTCACTGTTCGCAGTCGGCCTCGAAACCGGTCGGTACCAGTTCGAGGCGGTCTTGACGAGGGGGGCCCGACGCATCGGTGACGCCTTCGTGATCGGCGTTTCTTGAGACTGGCCGATGACGAACCAGGAGGGAGACGTGGTGGACCGCCGACCCCGTTCGGCCGCCCACCAGTTTGGGCCGCGACCCTTCAGGGGTAGGCTTCCCGGCCCGATTGGCGCCGGGCGGAGCCGGTGTGGCAGACTAGCCCAGTTGCTCGGTCGAGCGCCGATGCTGCGCGCCTCCCGTCGGGGGGACCGGAAGCGAGTCCCACAGTACTCGTCGCCCCATCTGTCCACGTGGCAGCGCTGGGGCGGACGTACGGGAATCTTCCGGGAAGCGTGAGTGCGGCTCCGGCCAGGCATCCGGTGGGAATCTCTCCCACGCAACCCCCTGGGCCAGGGTTCTCCGCATGCGGAAAACCATGTTCGAGGGGCGCGACACGCCCGACCGCGTGGGTCGGCGAAGTGGATGCCAGGGCGTAAACAGAGACAAGGACTACGGAGTAGCCATGGCGGGACAGAAGATCCGCATCCGGCTCAAGGCCTACGACCACGAGGTCATCGACTCCTCGGCGAAGAAGATCGTCGAGACGGTGACCCGTACCGGTGCGCAGGTCGCGGGCCCGGTGCCGCTGCCCACAGAGAAGAACGTGTACTGCGTCATCAAGTCGCCGCACAAGTACAAGGACTCGCGCGAGCACTTCGAGATGCGCACGCACAAGCGCCTGATCGACATCCTCGACCCGACGCCCAAGACCGTTGACTCGCTGATGCGCCTGGACCTGCCGGCCGGCGTCGACATCGAGATCAAGCTCTGAGAGGCACGGAGAAGATGGCTAAGCAGATCAAGGGCATCCTGGGCGAGAAGCTCGGCATGACCCAGGTCTGGGACGAGAACAACCGTGTCGTCCCGGTGACCGTCGTCAAGGCCGGCCCCAACGTCGTGACCCAGGTGCGTACCAATGACACCGACGGCTACGAGTCGGTCCAGCTCGCCTTCGGCGAGATCGACCCGCGCAAGGTGAACAAGCCCCTCAAGGGCCACTTCGCGAAGGCCGACGTCACTCCCCGCCGCCACCTGGTGGAGCTGCGTACCGCCGACGCCGGTGAGTACACGCTCGGCCAGGAGATCACCGCCACGGTGTTCGAGGCCGGTGTCAAGGTGGACGTGACCGGCAAGAGCAAGGGCAAGGGCTTCGCCGGTGTCATGAAGCGTCACAACTTCAAGGGCCTCGGCGCCGGACACGGTGTCCAGCGCAAGCACCGCTCGCCCGGCTCCATCGGTGGCTGCGCCACCCCGGGCCGCGTGTTCAAGGGCCTGCGCATGGCGGGCCGCATGGGCAACGAGCGGGTCACCACCCAGAACCTGACCGTCCACGCCGTTGACGCGGAAAAGGGCCTGCTGCTGATCAAGGGCGCGGTTCCTGGTCCGAACGGCGGCCTCGTCCTGGTCCGCACCGCGGCCAAGGGGGCCTGAGGGATATGAGCACCATTGACATTCTGTCGCCCGCGGGTGACAAGACCGGGACCGTAGAGCTCCCGGCTGAGATCTTCGACGCCAAGGTCAGCATCCCGCTGATCCACCAGGTCGTCGTCGCGCAGCTCGCCGCGGCCCGTCAGGGCACGCACAAGACGAAGACGCGTGGCGAGGTCCGCGGTGGCGGCAAGAAGCCGTACCGCCAGAAGGGCACCGGCCGCGCCCGCCAGGGCTCGACCCGCGCGCCGCAGTTCGCCGGCGGTGGCGTCGTGCACGGTCCCGTGCCGCGCGACTACTCGCAGCGGACCCCGAAGAAGATGAAGGCCGCCGCCCTGCGCGGTGCCCTCACCGACCGGGCCCGCCACAACCGCATCCACGTCGTGACCGGCGTCGTCGAGGGCGAGACCCCGTCGACCAGGGCCGCCAAGTCGCTGCTGGGCCAGATCAGCGACCGCAAGAACGTGCTGCTCGTCGCCGACCGCGCCGAAGAGCTCGCGTGGCTGTCCGCCCGTAACCTGCCCCAGGTGCACATCCTGGACGCCGGTCAGCTCAACACCTACGACGTGCTCGTCTCCGACGACGTGGTCTTCACCAAGGCCGCCTTCGACCGGTTCGTGGGTGTCTCCGGTAACGGCGCCGCCGAGACCGAAGGGAGCGACGCCTGATGGCCGAGCAGCAGACCGCGATCACCAGCAAGACCTACACGGACCCCCGTGACATCCTGGTCAAGCCGGTGGTCTCCGAGAAGAGCTACGCGCTGCTGGACGAGAACAAGTACACGTTCGTCGTCGACCCGCGCGCCAACAAGACCCAGATCAAGCAGGCCGTCGAGGCGGTCTTCCAGGTCAAGGTCACCGGGGTCAACACGATCAACCGGCAGGGCAAGCGCAAGCGCACCCGTACCGGTTTCGGCAAGCGCGCCGACACCAAGCGCGCCATCGTGACCCTCGCCGAGGGCGACCGAATCGACATCTTCGGCGGCCCGGTCTCCTAACGGGGACTGGTCGTTCAGAAGTCCGGAATCATCCGAGGACTGAGAAATGGGTATCCGCAAGTACAAGCCGACGACCCCGGGCCGT
>NZ_DATDBG010000081.1:0-24396 GCF_036524955.1 Streptomyces sp. | reverse complement strand
GAGCAGGCGGTGCGGACTCCCCGCCGCCGCCGTCGCACCCGCACGGGCACACCGCCGGCCGGGACGGCTGAAGCGGTCGTCGCGGAGCCGACGGTGACCGAGCCGGCAGTGACGGAACCGGCCGTTTCGGAGGCGCCCGCCGAGGAGGCCCCCAAGGCGCCCCGGCGCCGCACCCGCAAGGCCGTCACCGACGTGCCCGCCGCCGTCACCCCGGCAGCCCCGGCAGACAGCACCGCCGAGGAGGCCCCCAAGGCGCCCCGCCGCCGCACCCGCAAGGCCGTCGCCGACGTGCCGGCGCCCGCGGTGTCACCCGAGACCGTCACCGAGGCGGCCCCCACGGCCCCCCGCCGCCGCACCCGCAAGGCCGCCGCCGTCCCCGCGCCCGCCGCGGCGGCGGAGGCGGAGACCGCGCGCGGCTGACGAGCGAGCGCGGCACCGTACGACACGAAGCCCCCGGCCGGATCGAACCGGCCGGGGGCTTCGGTCTGCCCGCGCGGACGGCGGGAATTACCCGGCCGGGGGAATGACGGCGAGCCGAACCACCGAGTGGCAACGTAACGGACATCAGCGACGCGTAATCTCACGGCATGAGTCGACCGACTTCCCTGGAGTTGCCGGAAAACGTTTCAGCCCGTCGGCTGGAGACGGCCCGCGGGTCGTTCGCGGTGCTGGACGCCGTTCCGGACCCGAACGTGCCCGCACGCGGCACCGCGCTGCTCGTCCCCGGGTTCACCGGCAGCAAGGAAGACTTCCTCGATCTGCTCCCCCCGCTGACGGCGGCCGGTTTCCGGATCGTCGCGGTGGACGGCCGCGGCCAGCACGAGTCGGGGGGCCCGCGTACGGAAGCCACGTACGCGCAGGCGGAACTCGCCGCGGACGTGACCGCCCAGGCCGCGGCGCTGGCGAGCGCGGACGGTCCTGGTCCGCTGCATCTGCTGGGCCACTCGCTGGGCGGCCACCTCGTACGGGCCGCGGTGCTCGCGGACGGTCCCGGGCCGTGGGCGTCGCTGACCCTGATGAGCTCGGGCCCGGCCGCGATCTCCGCCGAACAGCAGGCCCGTACCCGACAGCTCGTGGACTACCTTCCGGTGATCGACATGGAGACCGCCTGGCGGGCGCTGCGCGCCGCGGACGCGGAGAACGGCGAGGAACCGGGCACGCCCGCCTGGCTCGACGAGTTCCTGCACCGTCGCTGGGTGGCCACCGTTCCCGAGCAGTTGATCGCCACCGCGAAGCAGTTGATGACCGAACCCGACCGAGTGGCCGAACTGGCCGCCCTACCCCTGCCGAAGCTCGTACTCTCCGGCGAGGTGGACTACGCCTGGCCGGTGCCCTGGCTGGACGCGATGGCGGACCGGCTGAACGCACGGCGTGTCGTGATCAAGGGCGCCGAACACTCCCCGAACGCGGAGCGGCCCGCGGAGACGGCTGCGGCACTCGTCGCCTTCTGGACCGCCACCCCCGAGTAGTTCAAGCGGTTAAGAATTTCTTTAGGACAAGGAATAGTTAGAAGGGGGGGTTCGTTGACTACACATGTAACGCGCGACGAAGGGAGAAGCTCCATGCGCTTTGAGATCATGCGACTCGACGACCGCAACGGCAACGCCGTGGACAGCACCGTCGTAGAAGCCTCCGCCGTCAACAAGATCGTGCAACAGGCCGCCGCCATGGGCCAGCGCATCTACATCCGCCCCGCCGAAGACTGAATCCGCCCGCCGAAGACTCTGATCCCACCTCGACGAACAGCGCCCCGTACCGCCGGCCGTACGGGGCGCTTCCGTTTCCCCTCGCGGCCCGTTCCCGTATCCCGCAGGCCCCAGCCCCTCCCTGCCGCCCCAGCCCGGCGCACCACCGGCCAACAGCCGCCACCCGTTCCCCGGACGGGTCCCGTCGACGCCGCGCGCGGGCCGGTCCCGTAGGCTGACCCCGGCAGGAGGAGGGGGCTGTCATGGAGGTGGCGCCGTCGAGATCGAACCGGGTGGCGAACAGCTGCCTGGGCGCGCTGCCGGCTGCCGTCACCATCGCCTACGAGGCTCAGGCCACCGGTGCGTACCCACGCCTGGCGGCCCTGCCGGCCCTGGTCGCGTTCACCGCCCTCGCAGTCCGGGGATACAGGGCCGGTGTCGTCTGTGGGAACGGCGAGCTGACCGTACGGGGCTGGCTGTGGACGCGGGTGATTCCGCGGAAGAGCATCACCGGGATCACGGACTACCCGGCAGTGCGCTGGACCGATGCGCGCGGCCGCAACCGCTGGTCACCCATGTGGGTCCTCCAGCCCGCCCGCGGCGAAACCGCGAGGACGACAGCGGCCAAGAGGCGCCACGTCGCCGCCATACGGCACTGGGCCCGCGACCCCAACCACCGCCGGCCACCCAGCCGGTAGCTCCCGTCAAAGACGCGCACCACGCCCGATCGACGCAGCGTCAGCAAACCGAGCAGGCAACCCGCGTGAGGGAACGGTCCGCAACTGCGAGTAGCTCAGGGGAACCTGGGCCGATGTCACCATCTCCTGCTCGCACGAGCACGCCCCCATGGCCGGCACCGTGAGTATCAGCGCACCCACGCTGTACGCGATGGTCAACGACATCTGGCAGTCACTCGAAGCAGCGGGCACCTTCGGCCTGCTCATCGTCAGCGGGCACGGCGGCAACTACGTCCTGTCGAACGTTGCGCAGGAGATCAACGTCAGGGGCCCGCGCATCGCGCTCTTCCCGGTGCACGAAGACCGCTCCCGGGCCCGCATCGACGCGGGGTTGGAGAGCGGTTCCGGCGAGGACATGCACGGCGGGGAGTTCGAGGTCTCCCTCCTGCTTCACGGTGCACCCCACCTTGTAGGCGAAGGCATCGAAGCGACCGACCACTCGGCACCCCACCGGCCGCACCTGCTCACCTTGGGCATGGCCGGTTACACGACCACCGGCATCATCGGCCGACCGTCGCTGGCCACCGAGGCCAAGGGCAAAGCGATCCTGGACAGCTTCTCCCGCTCGGCGGAAGCCCACCTCGCGCTGATCGGTCCAGACCGCCGCGGTTAGGCCCTTTCCGCAGTCGCGCAACGGCGTCACGACTGTCCCCGCAGGACAGAGATACTCACGTCAGCCCTCGCCTCTTCGGTCGGACTTCCTGCTCACTCCCTCCGCGGGTGGCCTCGTCCCCCGGCCGCCCACTCCAGGAGCTCGGGCGTCAGCCCCACAGCGTTCCCGGTCGGACTTCCTGCTCACTCCCTCCGCGGGTGGCCTCGTCCCTCGGCCGCCCACTCCAGGAGCTCGGGCGTCAGCCCTCGCCGTGCACGAATCCGAAGACCCCGTTGGCGACCGACTGGACGGCGATGGCGGACAGCAGCATCCCGGACAGCCGGGTCACCAGGACCACTCCGCCCTCCTTGATCAGCCGGATGATCCCCAGCGAATACCGCATGGTCACCCACAAGATGACATGCATCAGGGCGATGGCCACCCACACCGAGGCCTGCTGCCCGAACCCGTCGGCGTGCTGCACCGCCAGAATCACCGTCACGATCGCCCCCGGTCCGGCGAGCAGCGGAGTCCCCAACGGCACCAGCGCCGCATTCACGTCCTTGGTCTGCGCCGGCTCGTCCGCCTTCCCGGTCAGCAGATCCAGTGCGATCAACAGCAGCAGCAACCCTCCGGCCACCCGCAACGCCGGCACCGACACATGCAGATAGTCCAGTATCTGCTGCCCGCACACCCCGAACACCGCGATCACTCCGAACGCGACGAACGCTGCCTGCCACGCCATCCGCCGCTGCACCTTCCCCGCCCTCCCCGACGTCAACGCGAGGAATATCGGCGTGATCCCGGGTGGGTCCATGATCACGAACAGGGTGAAGAAGACGGACCCGAACAGGGTGAGGTCAAACATGGCAGCGAACTCTTTCGTGACAGGGATGAACGACGGGACAACACCGGGCCCCGGCAGCAGGCGACACCGGACCCCGTAGGAGAGGAAGCACCAGCACGAGCAGCGACAACCCTGTGCGGGCGAGGCCGCAGGCGACAACGAACCTGCGGGAAGGGGCCGCAGGCGAGCGGGTAACGGACCCGGTAGGAAACGAAGGACGCCCGCAGGCGGCATCGGGACCCGCAGGCAGCAAGACGCGCCGCAAGCTCGTAAGCGTCGGGAGCGGGAGGGGTCGGAGACGTGGGAGTCCGAAATGCTGCCGTGCATGTGTGGGCCGCCAGGCCCGTACACACACGATTTCGGACCCCCACTCGGAGGGCCCGACCCCTCTACGAGGCGCCGTACCTAGACCGCGGTGATCGGCTCCGCCCCCGTCGCCCTGCGCGCGATCTCCCGGTACACCTCGGGGTCCGTCGTCCACTCACCGAGCCCGCACACCTTGCGGCTCCCGTGGTAATCGCTCGACCCGGTCACCAGCAGCCCGAGCTCCGCCGCCAGCCCCCGCAGCCTCGCCCGGGTCGCCCCGTCGTGATCCATGTGGTCGACCTCGATCCCGTCCAGCCCCGCAGCCGCGAGCTGCACCGTCACCTCGTCCGGCACCGTCCGCCCGCGCTTGTGCGCACCGGGATGCGCGAAAACCGTCACGCCCCCCGCCGCCTTCACCAGCCGCACCGCCTCGAACGGATCCAGTTCGTGCTTGGCCACGTACGCCCGCCCGTCGTTCGCCAGCCACTGCGTCGTGAACGCCTCGGAAACGCTGCCCACCACACCCGACTCCACCATCGCCGTGGCGATGTGCGGCCGTCCCACCGAGCCGTCCCCGGCGATCCGCGCCACCCGTTCCCACGTCACCGGCACACCCAACTCCTGGAGCTTGGCGACCATGGCGCGCGCTCTGGGCACCCGGTCGTCGCGTACGAGTTCGCGTTCGCGGTAGAGCTCCGGCTCGTCCGGGTCGAAGAGGTAGGCCAGCATGTGCATGCTGATCCCCTGAACGCGGCAGGACAGCTCGGCCCCGGTCACCAGGGTGAGAGGGGCGCCCAACTCCCGTAGCGCGCCCGTCGCTTCGCCGTACCCGCCGACCGTGTCGTGATCGGTGAGGGCGACGACGTCCAGCCCGGCCGCGGCGGCGTTGCGAACCAGCTCGGCCGGGGTGTCCGTACCGTCGGAGGCCGTCGAGTGGGTGTGCAGGTCGATGCGCACGGACGGGACTCCAGAGGACGGGCGGAGGGGGGCGAACCCAAGGATAGGGCTCGCCCCTTCCGGGCTACGAGCGCAGGTCCCGCCCTACGCCCCCGCCTCTCCGGCGAGCGCGCCCGCCATCCGCAGCCACGGCGCCGCCTCCTCGCCCCGCCCCTGGCGTTCCAGGGTGCGGCCGAGCATCAGATGTGCGTAGTGCTCGACCGGGTCGCGCTCGATGACCGCGCGCAGCTCTTCCTCGGCCCGGCGGAGCTGCGCGGAGTGGTAGTAGGCCCGCGCCAGCAGCAGCCGGGCGGCCACGTGCTCCGGGAATTCACCGACGACACCGACGAGCAGCTTCGCCGCCTCCGCGTACTTCTTGTCCGCGAAGAGCAGCTCGGCCCGCTCCCAGCGCTGCGCCGGGGTCTCCTCGCTGATCGCGGCGGAGCCACCGGCGTCGTCGAAGAGGTGCAGCGCGCCCGCCCAGCGGTCAGCGGTGGGTTCGCCGTCGGGGCGGTAGCTGTTGAACCTGTCGGTCATGCGGGCTCCCCTCCCGTCAATTGGTCAAACATTCAACCGCATGAACGGGGGACCACCTCGCCGTATTCCGCGGCGCTCACGCGAGCAGGCGCGGCGACAACGCCCCGCAGGGCAGCATGTCGAACTCCGCTCCCCCGTCCCGCAGATCGGTCAGCACCAGTTCGTCGTACATCAGCAGCCCCGTCTCCTCGGGCCAGACGACCGCCCACAGCCACAGCCCGCGGGCCTCGCCCGCGAAGACCACCCGGTCGTCCGGCGCGCCGCGGACATGCCAGAGCGCGGTGGGGCGCCCCGCGGCCAGCACCTTGGCATGCGGCGGCTTGTCGACGCACATGCTGGGCCCGGGGTCGAGGCCGCGGATACCCGCGTAACGGGCGCCGAGGCCGACGCCCAGCTCCTCCGCGACGAGGATCAGCTCGCCGGGGCCGCCGAGCGGTCCCGGGCCCGAGCAGGCGACCGCGGTGGCCCGCCCGCCGCTTCGGTCGTCACCCGCCACGCTCACCCCGGAGAACAGCCAGCCCACCGGCAGCGGCCACGGCATCCACACCGGAACGCGCGAACGGCCGACCACAACACCGAGCCCTTCGATGCTCGGCGGTACGACGGGTTGCAGTGGGTACACCGTCCCGTGTGCCTCGCACTGCCAGGAGTCGGAGAAGAGGCCGGGCGCTCTGACCCTGCCACCGCACTTCGGGCAACTGGGTTCGCCCCTCATAACGCTCCACGGTCCTCCAGCCGCGTGCCCGCGTCAAGACGATCACCCGTCCGGACCCGAGCGGTCACCGCGAGCTCCGCCGTGGTGACCGAGCGGACGGATGGGTGTGGCCCAGTGACACCGGGCCACGCCCGGCCGTCCCGGGCCGGGGAGGCACACACGCTCGTCCGTCCCAGCCGGGGAACCACACCCGGCCGTCCCGGGCCGGGGGCACACATACGGCGACAAGGCAGCGGACGCCCTGTGGAGAGTGGAAACCGGCCGGGCGGGCGCCGGCCTCAGTCGTCCAGCCGCACCGAACCCCTGTGCGGGTCGCGCAGGTCCGTGCCGTGGGTGAGCCAGCGGTCATGGAGGGCGGGGGCACCGTGGACGCGTTTCCAGGCGGCTTCGTTGGGGGTGAGGGGGAGGAGGGGGAGGAAGCGGACCGGGTCCATGGGGGCGTCGAGGGGGAGGTCCGGGACGAGGCCGCCGGGTTCGGCGACCAGGACGGCGGAGAAGGGGGCGCCGGGCCAGAGCGGATCGCCGAGGTCCAGGGAGTTACCGGGGGCGACGACGACGCCCTCCACCTGGGGGGACGCCGCGAGGACGGCGAGCGGGCGGAGGACCTTGTCGGTGTCGGCGGCGCCGGCGCGTACGGAGAGCAGGAGTTCGGCGCGGGGACCGCGTTCCGCGTCGGTCACCGTCGCGAGGGGGTCGTTCATGGGCTGGGCCGACATGCCGAGCGTGGCGTACCGCAGCAGGTCACCGTCGGTGAAGCGGAGCACTTCGATGCGTTCGGCGCCCAGGAAGGTGACCGCGGCGCGCGCGTCGGGTTCGCCGAAGGCGGCGTGCAGCCGCGCCTCGACCAGGGCCAGGACATCTGCCATACCCGGGAGCATAGGCGGCGAGCGCGGGCCCGCGCGGAAAAGAGCGGACGGGGCCCGGTCCGAAACCACCGCTCCCACCCGCGCCCGGCCGGTCACAAGCGGCGTCGCCCGAGCCAGGCCCGCCCCAACGCCGGGTAAAGACCGCGCACCGAACCCGCCGACCGCTGGGTCCCGGTTGCACAGGCTTGCTACAGTGGGGCGCTCACGCACGTCATCCCTCAGCGGGGACCGGCCGGAGGAGGTGGGGACTGACATGGATCCGAGTCGACCGTGCAGTACCGGCAGCTCTTCCCGGCACCACCCCGCCCGCTGAGCCCCCGCGTTTCCTACCCGGCCCTCCGGCCGTGAAACGCGAGAACGTGTGACCGCACGGCGTGCCCGCGGAGTCGGCCCGCACCGGAAGAGCGCCCTGAACTGCCTCGTGATCGCCCAGTGGCCCTGATCAGCATTTCAGTGCGGCGTGTGCCGTCGGCCAGTCCGTGAAGGAGCTTGCCATGTCGATGATCCGTGATCTGCGCGCTGTCGTACGCCCCGCGCTGCGCCCCACCCTGCGCAAGCACACCGCGCCCTACGATTACGGCCCCCTTCGCGCCACCGCCGCCCCCAGCGCCGTCGTCGACTGCGCCGTCTACCGCGACGGCGTCCGGTGCGGCGACAGCGTGCCCCTGCGCGAGGCCCTGGACGCCGTACGGGCCGGCCGGCCCAACGAGCAGTGCGACGGCAGCGACGGCTTCGTGTGGATCGGGCTGCACGAGCCGACCGAGCAGGAGTTCGCGGGCATCGCCGAGGAGTTCGGGCTGCACCCGCTCGCCGTCGAGGACGCGGTCCACGCCCACCAGCGGCCCAAGCTGGAGCGGTACGACGACTCGCTCTTCACTGTCTTCAAGACCATCCGCTACGTGGAACACGCCGAACTCACCGCCACCAGCGAGGTGGTGGAGACCGGCGAGGTGATGGTCTTCACCGGCCGGTACTTCGTCATCACCGTCCGGCACGGCGGCCACGGCTCGCTGCGCGCTCTACGGCACCGTCTGGAGGACGACCCGGAGCTGCTGGCCAAGGGCCCCTCCGCCGTCCTGCACGCCATCGCCGACCAGGTGGTGGACGACTACCTGGCCGTCAGCGAGGCCGTCCAGGACGACATCGACGAGGTCGAGATCGACGTCTTCTCGGCCGGCAACGGCAAGACCTCGCGCGGCGGCGACGCGGGCCGCATCTACCAGCTCAAGCGGGAGGTGCTGGAGTTCAAGCGCGCGGTGTCCCCGCTGCTGCGGCCGATGCAGGTGCTCGGCGAGCGGCCGATGCGGCTGGTCGACCCGGAGATCCAGAAGTACTTCCGCGACGTCGCCGACCACGTGGCGCGCGTCCACGAGCAGGTGGTCGGTTTCGACGACCTGCTCAACTCGATCCTCCAGGCCAACCTCGCGCAGGCCACGGTCGTGCAGAACGAGGACATGCGCAAGATCACCGCGTGGGCGGCGATCCTGGCCGTGCCCACGATGATCACCGGCGTGTACGGGATGAACTTCGACACGATGCCGGAGCTGCGCTGGAGGTTCGGCTACCCGGCGGTGCTGGTCGCCATCGTGGTGATCTGCTACTCGATCCACCGCGGGTTCCGGCGCAACGGCTGGCTGTAGCGGCGGGAGCGCCGGTGCGTACGGCTACCGGCCGCGTCCACCGGCACCTCCCCCGCGCTTCCGGTCGGACTTCCTGCTCACTCCCTCCGCGGACAGCCTCGTCCCTCGGCCGCCCACTCCAGGAGCTCGGGCGTCAGCCCTTCACGGCTTCCGGCGGCCGGCGAGGATCACCAGGGCAAGGCCGGCCAGCACCACCGCGAGTGCCGGGTACGCGGCGGCCGGCGGCGTCTGGCCCAGCCACAGCGCGGCGATCAGCGCCGCACCCGGGGTCTCCAGCAGGATCGCCGTCGAGGTGGTGGACGGGCCGAGCCCGTGCACCACGCGGTTCAGCAGCGAGTGGCCGAGCAGTTGCGCGGCCACGGTGAGCCCGGCGATCTTCAGCCAGGTCGCGCCGTCGTACCCGCCGAGCGCGGAGCCGGAGACGAGGCAGGCGCCGAGCAGGACGACGGCGGCGGTGCCGTAGCAGACATACGTGTACGCGGTCGTGCTCGCGGTACGCCGTACCTCCGCGCCCAGCAGCACGTACCCGGCCGCGGCGATTCCCGCGCCCAGCGCGAGCGCGTCGCCGACCAGCGCGCGGGTGTCGGTGGACAGGTCGATTCCGGTGAGGAGGACCACACCGAGGACCGCGAGCGCCGTGCCCGCCCACACCAGGCCGGGCGAGCGGTGGCCGCGTATCCGCAGGATGAGCGTGGTCCAGACCGGGGTCGTGGTGACCAGCGCGGTCGAGGTGGCGACCGACGTCATGTTCAGGCTCGGCAGCCACAGGCCGAAGTGCAGGGCCAGGACGATCCCGGCGAGCAGGGACAGCGACCGGGCCTTGCGCCCCATCCGCCGCAACTCCCCGCGGTGCCGCCACAGCGCCACCGGGCTGAGCACGCCGACCGCCATCGCGTTGCGCCAGAACGCGATGGCCAGCGCGGGCGCGGTGGTGGCCGCTATCAGCGGCGCCGACAGGGAGACACCCGCGACGGCGACCGCGAGCAGGGTGAGGTCCAGCCCCCGCCCGGACGTCACTGCGGCCGTCGGTGCCGCACCCGTCCGGGTACCGCGGGGCTCGGCTGCGGTGCGCTGCGGGACGGTCACCGTTTCAGCGTAAGGCCCGGGATCTGTCGTCCGGACCAGGCCCTACCCTGGGCGCATGACGACCGAGACCGCCGCCCTTGTGGAAGAGGCGACCAAGAAGTCCGGCCTGGTGTGGGTGAACGGGCGCGCGCTGTGGCACGCGTGGGTGGACGGCGCGATGTGCGTGGTCGGCGGGCCCGGCGAGCAGCCGCTGCCCGGTCTCGCGGACGGCGGCACGGCCACGGTGACCGTGCGGAGCAAGGACAAGGGCGGGCGGCTGGTGACCTGGGGCGCCCGGGTCGGCCTGCTCGCGCCCGGCGGTGAGCCGTGGACCGCGGCGGTGGAGGAGTTGAAGGGGAAGCGGCTGAACGCGCCCGACGGGGAGAGGGTGGTCGAGCGGTGGCGGCGGGAGTGCGAGGTCTTCCGGCTGACACCGGAAGGGCCTCCCACCGAGCAGCCGGGGGCGATGCCGACCGCGTCGGGCGCGGCGGCTCCCGTGCCGACCCCGGCCACGACGCGGCACCCTGCCCCCGCGGGGCTCCCGCGCCTGCTGGCCGCCCGGCGGTCCAAGGGGTAGGGGGACGCGCCCGCCCTTGCGTTCTCCCTCGCTGGACCGGCCCGGTCCGGTCGCCCGGCCGGCGCTTCGCCGCTCGAACGCCGGGCAGGCTGGTTCCGTCGCCCGGCAGGCCCGGTTTCGGCGGCGCGCTTGTTCACGACTCCCGCAGGATCGCCTTCCCGTAGTCCACCACTTCCCCCTTGCCCGGGGCCACGAGCGTGAAGTCCTCGCCCCAGTCGGAGAGGTTCAGGGTGCCCGCGTTGCCGGCGCGCTGGTAACGCAGCGGGTAGGGGCGGCCGTTGAGGGAGACGTCGAGGGAGCCGCCGTCCGTGGCGTTGAGGGCGATGGTCCTGGTGTCGTCGACCGTGCGGTGGTCGCCGAGGGCGAGGGGGCCGTCGAGCACGAAAAGGTCGGAGAGCAGGACCTTCTTGTCGGTGAAGCCGCTGAACTGGCGGTAGGCCGGGTCGCCCGGGGGCACCCTGACGTATTTGCCGTTGAGCTTGGCGGCAGCCGCCTTGCTGTCCTTGGAGTCGCCGTCGGCTCCGTAGAAATCGGCGTTGGCCTTGAGGTAGAGATCGGCGTCCACGCGGAGGAGCTGGAAGGTGCTGCCCTCGGTGGAGACCTCGCCGACGCCGCCGTTGGGGCGCAGGCGCATGTCGAGGCGGTAGGTCCGGCCGTTGCTGGTGACCGTGCCCGAGAGGCGGACCGTGGGTGCGGCCGCGGCGGCCGACTCGGCCTGCGCCTCGATCGTCGCCGGGGGCAGTCTGGCCACGCCGTTGGTGCCCGCGTCGGGGTCACCGCCGCCGAGGCCGAGACAGCCGGTGAGGAGGGTTCCGGCGGTGAGCACTCCGAGGGCGGCGGCGGTCCGGCGGCCGGAATACACGTCTTCTCGTCCTCCTGCGGGGCGGCTCCTGCGGGCGGTGCAGAAGCTACCGCACGGTACTCCCGGGGGGCACCCCGGACCCCCGCCCCGGCCCCGGCGACACCCGCCACGGCCCCCCGTCCCGGACCCGGCGACACCCACCCCGGGCCCGGCGACACCCGGCGTCGTCCCCCGCCGCGCCCCGTCCCCGGCCCGGCCTGCGGCCCCCGCCGGAGCCCGCCTCGGTCCCGCCGGAGCTCCCCGTACAGCGGCCAAGATCCGCCGGGAGTAGCCTGGCCGGGAATGACCGATGGGCCGCAGCAGCCCTCCGCGGACCGGTAGGAGGCACCTCATGGCCGCAGGCGCCGCCCGGGTCTTCGTGTCGCATCTGGCAGGTGTCGCAGTGTTCGACCCCAACGGGGACCCGGTGGGCCGGCTCCGCGACGTGGTGGTGATGCTCCGGGTCGGCGGGCGCCCGCCGCGCGTGCTCGGCCTGGTCGTGGAGGTGGTGGGCCGCCGCCGGATCTTCCTGCCGATGACCCGGGTGACCGGCGTCGAGTCGGGCCAGGTGATCACCACCGGCGTGCTGAACATGCGGCGCTTCGAGCAGCGGCCGACCGAGACGCTGGTCCTGGGCGAACTGCTGGACCGCCGGGTCCGGCTGGTCCCGGAGGAGCTGAACGCGGCGGATCAGGCGGCGGGCGAGAGCGGCGAGCGGGGCGAGGAGGCCGCTGGGGAGGTCGGCGAGGAGGTGACGGTGCTGGACGTGTCGATGGTGCAGCTTCCCGCCCGCCGGGACTGGGAGATCGACAAGGTCTTCGTCCGGCGCGGACGGGGCCGGCTGCGCCGCAAAGGGGAGACGCTGACCGTCGACTGGTCGTCGGTCAGCGGGTTCTGGCTGCCCGAGGAGGGCCAGGGCGCGGAGAACCTGGTGGCGACCTTCGAGCGGTTGCGCCCGGCGGACCTGGCGAACGTACTGCACCACCTGTCGCCCAAGCGCCGGAGCGAGGTCGCGGCGGCGCTCGACGACGACCGGCTCGCGGACGTGCTGGAGGAGCTGCCGGACGACGACCAGGTGGAGATCCTCAGCAAGCTCAAGGAGGAGCGGGCCGCGGACGTGCTGGAGGCGATGGACCCGGACGACGCCGCCGACCTGCTGGCCGAGCTGCCCGCCGAGGAGCAGGAGCGGCTGCTGACGCTGATGCAGCCGCAGGAGGCCGCGGGCGTACGGCGGCTGCTGTCGTACGAGGAGCGGACCGCGGGCGGGCTGATGACCACCGAGCCCATCGTGCTGCGCCCGGACGCCACCGTCGCGGACGCGCTGGCCCGGATCCGGCACCCCGATCTGTCGCCGGCGCTCGCCGCGCAGGTCTACGTGTGCCGGCCGCCGGACGAGACGCCGACCGGCAAGTACCTCGGCCTGGTGCACTTCCAGCGGCTGCTGCGCGATCCGCCGTTCACGCTGCTGGGGGCGATCGTGGACACCGACCTGCAGCCGTTGTCCCCGGACACCGGCCTGCCCGCGCTGACCAGCTTCCTGGCCACGTACAACATGATCTCCGCGCCCGTGGTGGACGACAGCGGCTCGCTGCTGGGCGCGGTCACGGTGGACGACGTGCTGGACCACCTGCTGCCGGAGGACTGGCGGGAGACCGAACTGCACGGCGCGATCGGCGCAGGCGCCCCGGAGGCGGCCCCGTCGGATACCACGGGGGCCCGCGATGAGCGCTGACGAGCGGGAACGCGCCGCGGCCCGGCACCCCGCGGGCGCCACCGCCACGGCCCGGCCGCGGGTCCGGCTGGACCAGCCGCGGGTGCCGCGCCGCAACCCGCTGCCGGCGTACGACCCGGAGGCGTTCGGCAAGTTCTCCGAGCGGATCGCGCGCTTCCTGGGCACCGGGCGGTTCATCGTCTGGATGACGGCCGCCATCGTGATGTGGGTGCTGTGGAACGTCTTCGCGCCACGGTCGCTGCGGTTCGACGAGTACCCGTTCATCTTCCTGACCCTGATGCTGTCGCTCCAGGCGTCGTACGCGGCCCCGCTGATCCTGCTCGCGCAGAACCGGCAGGCCGACCGCGACCGGGTCAACCTGGAGCAGGACCGCTCGCAGAACGAACGCAGCATCGCCGACACGGAGTACCTGACCCGAGAGGTCGCCGCGCTGCGGGTCAATCTCGGGGAGGTCGCCACCCGGGACTGGATCCGCTCCGAACTCCAGGACCTGCTCAAGGAGATCGACGGCCGGCAGTACAACGGCAGCGGCCCGCGCGGCACCCACCACACCCACGACGCGCACGGCCCGCACGCCCCGCGCGCCGAGCACCCCCCGCGACCGCCGCGACCGCCGCAACGGCGTGACGAACCCGATGGCCGGGGCCGCTGAACGGCCCGCACGCACCGCCGTACCATCGTCGTATGGCTACCGCTACGTACGGCTCGACACCGACGCCGACCGACGACGCCGTGCGCTCCGCGCTCGCGACGGTGAACGACCCGGAGATCCACAAGCCGATCACCGACCTCGGCATGGTGAAGTCCGTGGACATCGCCGCCGACGGCACGGTCGCCGTGACCGTCTACCTCACGGTCTCGGGCTGTCCGATGCGGGACACGATCACCTCACTGGTCGGCACGGCGGTCGGGAAGGTCCCCGGGGTCACCTCGGTGCGGGTCACCCTGGACGTGATGAGCGACGAGCAGCGGCGCGAACTGGCGGCGTCACTGCGCGGCGGGCAGGCCGAGCGCGAGATCCCGTTCGCCCGGCCCGGCTCGCTGACCAGGGTGTACGCGGTCGCGTCCGGGAAGGGCGGCGTCGGCAAGTCCTCGGTCACGGTGAACCTGGCGGCGGCGATGGCCGCGGACGGGCTCAAGGTGGGCGTGGTGGACGCGGACATCTACGGGCACAGCGTGCCGCGCATGCTCGGGGTGGACGGCCGTCCCACGCAGGTCGAGAACATGATCATGCCGCCCGCGGCCAACGGTGTGAAGGTCATCTCGATCGGGATGTTCACGCCGGGCAACGCCCCGGTGGTGTGGCGCGGGCCGATGCTGCACCGGGCGCTCCAGCAGTTCCTGTCCGACGTGTACTGGGGTGACCTGGACGTCCTCCTGCTCGACCTGCCGCCCGGCACCGGCGACATCGCGATCTCGGTGGCCCAGCTCGTGCCGAACGCGGAGATCCTGGTGGTGACCACCCCGCAGCAGGCAGCCGCAGAGGTCGCCGAGCGGGCCGGCTCCATCGCCGTGCAGACCCACCAGAAGATCGTCGGCGTCGTGGAGAACATGTCGGGCATGCCGTGCCCGCACTGCGACGAGCTGATCGACGTGTTCGGTACCGGTGGCGGCGAGCGGGTCGCGGAGGGGCTGTCCCGTACGACGGGCACCACCGTCCCGGTCCTCGGCCGCATCCCGATCGACATCAGGCTGCGCGAGGGCGGCGACGACGGCCGCCCGGTCGCCCTCACCGACCCCGAGTCGCCGGCCGGTGCCGCCCTCCGCGCGGTCGCGGGCAAGCTGGGCGGGCGGGCCCGGGGCCTGGCAGGGATGTCGCTGGGCATCACCCCGCGCAACAAGTTCTGAGGCGCTTCCCAGCTTCCCCCGGCTTCCCTCCGGGTCCCCGCCGGCTCCCCGCGGCCGTCGGGGCTCCCCACGGCGGAACGGGGGGAGCCGGACGGCTCGCCCCGTCTCCGCCGCGAGGCAGCGTGCGGTTCAGTCCACGTACGCGGTGATGTCCTTGACCACCGCGAGCCCGAGACCGTACGCGCTCATGCCCCGCCCGTACCCGCCCAGGTGCACGCCGTCGGCCGAGCCCGCCAGCACCCAGCCGTACTCCGATTCGCGGTAGTGGAACGGAGTCGGCACGCCGTCGACCGGAAGGGTGAGGGTGGACCAGCCGGATCCGGCGAGGTCGTCCGCGAGGTCCCACGCCGTGGCGGTCTGCTGGTCCAGCCAGTCCTGGCGGAGCGAGCGCTCCATGTGGGCGGGCCAGGTGCACGACAGCAGCCCCGAGCCGGCCAGCCAGGCCGCCGAGGACACCGAGGTGGCCTCCAGCACTCCGGTGCCGTCGGCGCTGCGCCGGCCGGGGCGGCGGGCGACGGTGACCACGACGGCGAACCGCAGTGCCTCCGGGTCGGCCGGGGCCGCCTTCAGGGACGGCTCGTCGCCATGCCCTATCGAGCCGTGTTCGACGGTGCCGTCCGCACTCGTCCCCACCGTGTGGAGCCAGCGGCGTCCGGTGAACGCCTCATCCAGCCCGTACCACGGGAAGTCGGCCATCAAGTAGCCGTCGACCGCCCCCTGCGCGCTGCCGGTCCTGGTCTCCATACGGGTCGTGCCTCCTCCATGCCCTTCTGGGCGACTCGCCATCTTGCCCGACCCTGGGTGGATTCGGGGGGCGAAACGGCGTGGGGTGACGGCGAACACACGGTCAAAATTCATGCGAACGGGTGAAAAAGGTCATTCACATTGACTGAGAGTGGCGCCGTGTCAGGTCCGTCCGACCCGGGTCACGCCGACACGACCCGCGCCGGCCCGGGTCGCTCCGGCCCGGTCGCTCCGGCTCAGGTCGCGTCGGCGTCGAACGGCGGCGGCTCGTCCGGGTCGAGCCGGTCCCTCTTGCGCAGCCGGTCCGGGGTCGCCGCGGACCCGGCTGCCCCGGAGGCGGCGGCCCCCGGGGCAGCCGAAGCGCTTGGCTCCACGCCGTTCACCGCGTCCGTGACCTCGGCGAGCTCCTTGCGGAAGTCGAAGCTGTTACGGAGGTCCTTGAGCTCGTTCAGCCCGTATTCGTCGTCGTCGTTCATCAGGTTCTTGCGGATGAACGTCTTGGGGTTCAGGTCCTCGAACTCGAAGTCCTTGAACTCGGGACCCAGCTCCCGCCGGATGTCCTCCTTCGCGCTGTCGGAGAACTCCCGCACCTTTCGGATGAAGGCCATCGTGTCCTGGATGACCTTGGGCAGCTTGTCCGGGCCGAAGACGAGCACGGCAAGGACCACGAGCGCGACCAGCTCAAGCGGGCCTATGTCGAAGAACACCTTGCAGCTCCTTGGGACGTCCGCAGCCGGGAAGGCAGGGTCCGGCGGACTTTACGGTACCTGCCCCCACCTGCGGTGCGGGAGTGGCCCGCACAACACTACGTCGACACCGGGTGAGGGGTCAGCCACAGTGACACGGATACCGCCTCGGCACGGCCGCCTCAATGCAGTACGAAGGAGCTGCTCGCGGAGGCGACGGCGGTGCCCGCCGAGTCCATCAGGGGGACGGCGCCGGGCGTGAGCAGTGGCCTGGTCAGCGACACCGAAGTGGCCGACGCCACGCCGCCGGGCGCGGGCGTCGCCACCGGCGGCTCGTCCGCGGGGGCGTCCAGCGCCTGCCGGGGGATCGCCCCGCGGGTGTCGGAGACCGAGTTGGCGTTGAACGGGCTCACCGCCGGCCCCTCGTCGGGCCGGGCCGCGCCGCCGCTGATCGCCTCCATCGGCAGGGCGCCGCCGATGGCGATGGCCGCCATGGAGAACGCCCCGGCCGCGGCGAAGGCGAACCTCCGGCCGCGCGAGGCCCCTGCCGGGCCCGCACCGCCGGGAGCACCGCCGTCCGCCGCCGCGGTGGCCGCGGCGGCCCTGGCCAGCTCGTGGATACGGAAGCCGCGCGCGCGGGAGTCCGCGGGCGCGACCAGGTCACGTCCCGGGGACAGGTAGGAGAACTCCGCGCGCCGCCCGCCGCCGAAGACCCCGGAGCCCAGCAGACCGCCGTCGAACGGCCCGCGCCACCCGCCCGAGCCGAGCCGGGAGTCCGACTCGGAGCCTGGACCCGCGCCGGCGTCAGGGCCCGAGGGCCCGGAGTGCGAGCCGAAGCCGGGGCGCGGGCCGGATGAGCGCGCGCCGGCCTCCGTACGCCTGTCGTGCCCGTCCGGTGACCCGCCGTCGTCACCCGGGCCGCCGTCCATGCCGGGCAGGCCCTGGAGCCGCGCGAGCAGGTCGGCCGATATGGCGGGCAGCTCCGAGGCCGCGACCACGCTCTTGAGCCGCCGCTGCTCGGCGGCGGCGGCCTTGCACTGCGGACAGGTCGCCAGGTGGGCCAGGACCCGGTCCCGGCTGTCGTCGGTCAGCTCGCCGTCGACGAACGCGGCGAGCCGGTCACCAAGGTGCTGCTCGGCGGGCGCCGAACGCTGCTCGCCCGAACCGCTACTGCTCACGCTCTCCCGCCCTCCAGGCCAGGTTTCGGTGCGATGGCAGCAAACGCGGGGTCCGGGCGCACACTGGGCGCCCGGTGTTCCAGAGCCTTGCGCAGGTGGGACCGGCCGCGGTGGATGCGGCTGCGGACCGTGCCCAGCTTCACGCCGAGCGTCGCGGCGATCTCCTCGTACGACAGGCCCTCGATGTCGCAGAGCACGACGGCGGCGCGGAACTCCGGGGCGAGGGTGTCCAGCGCCTGCTGGACGTCCGCGTCGAAGTGCGTGTCGTTGAAGTGCTGGGCGGGGGACGGCTCGCGGCTGGGCAGCCGCTCCGCCGCGTCGTCACCGAGGGCGTCGAACCGGATGCGCTGGCGGCGCCGCACCATGTCCAGGAAGAGATTGGTGGTGATGCGGTGCAGCCAGCCCTCGAACGTGCCGGGCGTGTAGGTGGACAGGGAGCGGAAGACCCGCACGAAGACCTCCTGGGTGAGGTCCTCCGCGTCGTGCTGGTTGCCGGTCAGGCGGTAGGCCAGCCGGTACACCCGGGCACTGTGCGTACTGACGATCTCCTCCCAGGACGGAGGCGTCCACGACTGAGCGTCTCCGTCGGTGGCGAAAGTCGCGGTGGCGGAGTCGATTTCACGTGAACGATCATCAGCGGTGTTGGTCACGGATTTCGGCTGTCCGGCCGACCGGCGAAAGCGCGAAAGCACCTTCCGGTCACCGGCCCCAGCCGCACCTCCCCTGTCGGCTCCGGTGGTCACCAGTAGAGCCCCTACCATATCCACCTCGCCCGTTAGCTCCGGATAAATGCGCTGTTGCCGAGAGGAAGGAGGGCTTCACGGCACTCCTACCCCCATTGCCTTACCTCTCACTAACGCCTGGTCCCATCGGCGGGTTCCCGGCGCCAGCGGATACAGTCGCCGGGCGGGCCACAGCGAGCGTCAGGCCGCACGGTCGACGGGCACAGTCGCGGACGAGGAGAGGGCGGGGAGAGGGCCATTACCGGCAACCGGCAGGCGAGCTGGGCGTTCGCCGACGCGTTCGTCGCCGAGGACGACGCCCTGATACGCGCCCGCGCCCGTGCCCACGCGGCCGGTCTCAGACCCGTCTCGCCCGGCACCGGAGCGGCGCTGCGGCTGATCGCCGCGGCGGGCGACGCGAAGTCGGTGGTCGAGATCGGCACCGGAACCGGGGTGTCCGGCATCCACCTGCTGCGGGGCATGCGCCCGGACGGCGTGCTGACCACCGTCGACACCGAGCCGGACCGCCAGCAACTGGCCCGGGAGGCGTACCGCGAGGCCGGGTTCGCCGGCAACCGCTCCCGCTTCATCTGCGGCAGCGCCCTCGCCGTCCTGCCCCGTCTCACCGACGGCGGCTACGACCTGGTCTTCTGCGACGCCGACCGGGTCGAGTACCCGGACTACCTCGCCGAGTCGCTGCGGCTGCTGCGCCCGGGCGGCGTGGTCTGTTTCGAGGGCGCCTTCGCCCAGGGCCGCGCGCTGGACGCGGCCCACCAGGACACGGAATCGCTGCGGCTGCGCGAACTGATGCGCGCGGTGCGGGACAGCCCGGATCTGGCGCCGGTACTGCTGCCCACGGACGACGGCCTCCTGTGCGCGGTGCGGCGCGGAACCTGATGAACCGGTCCGACGGGCTCCGGGCCGGAGGGCCCGGACCCAAGAGCACGACCCGGAAGGGCCCGACCCGAGGGCTGCACCGAGGGCCCCAAGATCTGGGCCCGGGGGCCTGGATCGAGGGGCTCCCCCGGTCGACCTGTAGCTGTCGAGCCAAAGGCCGCGCCGGTGTCGAAAGGGAGAGCGCGCGGAGATCGTGAGGAACGAGCGATCGAGCACGGTCGACCGTCGACACCGGGTCTAAGCGGCCGGAGGCGAGACAGCGGCAAAAAGAGGGCGCGGCCACGTACAGATCCTGTACGTGGCCGCGACGAATTTCCGGGGAGCGCTGGTCTCAGGCGATGGCCTTCTTCAACGCATCGCCGAGGGCATCCGCCTCGTCCGGGGTCAGCTCGACAACAAGCCGCCCGCCGCCCTCAAGCGGAACGCGCATGATGATGCTCCGCCCCTCCTTGGTCACCTCGAGCGGGCCGTCACCCGTCCGCGGCTTCATGGCCGCCATGCTCGTTCCCCTTCCTGAAACCAGCTCGGACTCGAACACATTGGTTCTCGGCCATTATCCCGCATCCCGCGACCCGATGACCAACATCGGTGCCACTCCTTAGACATTCGGCATCCACAAAACCGACCAATTCGCCGGGAGAGCACGGTTGCCCGGGGTTTGCGACCCCTCTCGCCGGCCCGGGTCCTTGAGGTACGTCACATGCCCGACACCTGCGATGTCCGGCATCCTGGCCGGGACACTCACAGGACACTCACCGCGACGAAGGGGTTACGTGATGGGCGACGGCGTGCTGTACGAGGTGACCGACGGGCTGGCGACCGTCACCCTGAACCGGCCCGAGGCGATGAACGCCCTCGATACGGGGGCCAAGAACGCGCTGCGGGACGCCCTGCGGGCGGCGTGCTCCGACGAGGCGGTGCGGGCGGTGCTGCTGACCGGCAGCGGGCGGGCCTTCTGCGTCGGGCAGGACCTCAAGGAGCACGTGGGGGTCCTCTCGGCGGGCGGCGGGATGGCCACCGTCGCCGAGCACTACAACCCGATCGCCACCGCCATCGCCACCATGCCCAAGCCGGTGGTCGCCGGGGTCAACGGGGTCGCCGCGGGCGCGGGCGCCGGGTTCGCCTTCGCCGCCGACTACCGCATCGTCGCGGACACCGCCTCCTTCAACACAGCCTTCGCCGGGGTCGCGCTCAGCACGGACTCCGGGATGTCGTGGACGCTGCCCCGGCTGATCGGCTACGGCCGGGCCGCCGACCTGCTGCTCTTCCCGCGTTCCGTGGGCGCCGAGGAGGCCCTTGCCCTCGGGCTCGCGCACCGGGTGGTCCCGGCCGCCGACCTGCCCGGCGAGGCGCAGGCGGTGGCCCGCCGGCTGGCCGCCGGACCCACCGTCGCGTACGCCGCGATCAAGGCGTCCCTGGCCTTCGCCGCGGACCACTCCCTCCCCGAGGCGCTGGCCAAGGAGGAGGAGTTCCAGACGCTGGCGGGGTCATCGCAGGACCATCGCACGGCGGTCAGCGCCTTCGTGGAGAAGCGGGCGCCGCACTATGCGGGGCGATAGGCAGCGGTAAGTGACGTCTTCCGGTGCGTCACTCCTGCCGGAGCGGGCGCGCGAAGCAGCGTGCGAGGTGGTCGTTGACCAGACCGCACGCCTGCATCAGCGCGTACGCCGTGGTCGGCCCGACAAAGCGGAAGCCGCGCTTCTTGAGGTCCTTGGCGAGGGCGAGGGATTCCGGCGTGGTGGCCGGGACCTCCGCGAGGCCGCGGGGCGCCGGGCGGGTCGCCGGGTCGGGCGCGAAGGACCAGACAAGGGCGTCGAGGCCGCCGTCGTAGGTGTCGCGCACCTCGCGCGCGGCGGCCGCGTTGCCGATGGCGGCGTCGATCTTGGCGCGGTTGCGGATGATGCCGGGGTCGGCGAGCAGCCGCTCCCGGTCGTCGTCGGTGAACGCGGCCACCGCGTCGATCCTGAAGGCGTCGAACGCGGCCCGGAAGCCCTCGCGCCGCCGCAGGACGGTGATCCAGGACAGACCCGACTGGAACGCCTCCAGGCAGATCCGCTCGAAGAGGGCGTCGTCCCCGTGCACGGGCCGCCCCCACTCGGTGTCGTGGTACGTCACGTAGTCGGGCGTGGACAGCCCCCAGGCGCACCGCGCCAGGCCGTCCGCACCGACCGCGATGCCGTCCGCCCCCGGCGCGGGCGCGTCGCCCGGCTCGGGAGCCCGGACGGTCTCGGGCCCGCTGACGGGCGCGCGCCCGCTCACCGCCTCGGCCTCACTCACCGGACTCCGGACCCTCCTGCGGCGGGCGCTGCTCGTGCAGGTCCTTCAGGAGCGTCGCCCGCGCCCCGGCCAGCGACGCCTCCAGCTCGGCGATCCTGGCGTCCCGCTCGGCCAGTTCCGCGCCGAGCCGGTCCAGCACCTCGTCCACGTCCAGCATCCGGTAGCCGCGGACCGCGACCGGCAGCCGGACCGCGTCGATGTCGGAGCGCGCCAGCGGCCGGTCCGGGGGCAGCGGGTCGTCCAGCCGGTCGGGCTCGGCGTCCTTCAGCGCGCTGCCGTCGCCGAGTACGGCCATGGCCACCGCGGCGACCACCACGACCAGCGCGACGAGCATGAACCAGAACAAGTCGATCTCCCACGGGGGCGGGTCCTACGTGTCACGCACGATCGTGCCACGATCGCATGAGTCTGAGATGAGGAGCGGCAGTGGCACTTCGGCTGGGCACCCGGGAATTCGGCGAGCGGGAGCCGGTGATCATGGCGATCGTCAACCGGACGCCCGACTCGTTCTACGACCAGGGCGCCACGTTCGGCGACGAACCGGCACTGGAGCGGGTCGCGCACGCCGTGGCCGAGGGAGCCGCGATCGTCGACATCGGCGGGGTGAAGGCGGGACCGGGCGCGGAGGTGTCGGCGGCCGAGGAGATCCGCCGTACGGTCGCGTTCGTGGCCGAGGTGCGCCGCCGCCACCCGGACGTGGTGATCAGCGTGGACACCTGGCGGCACGAGGTCGGCGAGGCGGTCTGCGAGGCCGGTGCGGACCTCCTCAACGACGCGTGGGGCGGTGTCGATCCCGCACTGGCCGAGGTCGCCGCCCGGTACGGCGTCGGCCTGGTCTGCACGCACACCGGCGGCGCCGAGCCCCGTACCCGCCCGCACCGCGTGGGCTACGACGACGTGATGGCCGACATCCTGCGGGTGACCCGCGGTCTCGCCGAGCGGGCGGTCTCCCTCGGGGTGCGCCGGGACGGCATCCTGATCGACCCGGGCCACGACTTCGGCAAGAACACCCGGCACTCCCTGGAGGCGACCCGGCGGCTGCCGGAGATGACGGCGACCGGGTGGCCGGTGCTGGTCTCACTGTCCAACAAGGACTTCGTCGGCGAGACGCTGGACCGGCCGGTCAAGGAACGGCTGATCGGGACGCTGGCGACGACGGCGGTCTCCGCCTGGCTCGGCGCACAGGTCTACCGGGTCCACGAGGTGCCCGAGACCCGGCAGGTCCTCGACATGGTGGCGGCGATCCGGGGCGACCGCGAGCCCGCGGTCGCCCGGCGCGGCCTCGTATAGCGCCGGCTCGTACAGCCACGGCCTCGCACGACCCCGGCGGCTGGGGCGTACGGAGCGGCGGGAGTCCCAGGAGAAGGTCGCGGCGGCGCCGGACGAGGAGTTCGCCCGCGATCCCGCCGTCCGCGAGGAGTGCCGGTCCCTGTGGCAGCCGGCCGGCGGTGCGTCCGTGGGGCCGACGACTTCCACGGCGACGCCAGGACCGTCGTCCAGGCCCGGGACATCCGCGGCGGCCTGACGATCGGCTGAGGAGACGGGGGCGTCAGGCCGACTCCTTGGTCACCCGCTCCACCGCCTCGTCCACGTCGTCCGTGATGTGGAACAGCTCCAGGTCCAGCGGGGACGCCTTGCCCTCGGCGATCAGGGTGGAGCGGATCCACGAGGCGAGACCGCCCCAGTAGTCCGTGCCGAACAGGACGATCGGGAAGCGGGTGACCTTCTTGGTCTGGACCAGAGTCAGCGCTTCGAACAGTTCGTCCAGGGTGCCGAAGCCGCCCGGCAGCACCACGAAACCACGCGCGTACTTCACGAACATCGTCTTCCGCACGAAGAAGTAGCGGAAGTTCACGCCGATGTCGACGTACGGGTTGAGGCCCTGCTCGAAGGGCAGCTCGATACCGAGGCCGACCGAGACGCCGCCCGCCTCCAGGGCGCCCCGGTTGGCCGCTTCCATCGCGCCGGGGCCGCCGCCGGTGATGACCGCGAATCCGGCTTCCGCCAGCGCGCGGCCGATGCGCACGCCCGCCTGGTACTCGCCGGAGTCGACGGGGGTGCGGGCGGACCCGAAGACGCTGATGGCGGAGCCGAGTTCGGCCAGGGCGCCGAAGCCCTCGACGAATTCCGACTGGATGCGCATCACCCGCCACGGGTCGCCGTGCACCCAGTCCGTCGGGCCGCGGCTGTCCAGCAGCCGCTGGTCGGTGGTGTCGGCCTGGACCTGCCGGCGTCGCCGGACCACCGGCCCGGTGCGCCGCTCGGGCCAGCCCGTGCCGTAGGGCGAGCATTCGGCTGCGGCGTTCGCCGCGGCGGCGGCCTCCTGGGCGTCGTCGATGGTGCCGTCAACAGTGCGGTCCGGGGTGCCCTGGCCCCGGTACTGTGCGTCGGTTGCGTCAGTCATAGGGGCAGGGTACGCATTCAGGGCGTCGCGGACGCGGCCAAGGGAACGGCTCGCGGAGCCTCCATCCGTGCGCTGACCCAGGTGAGGGCCGCGGGGACCATCCGCCCCCGGGTCTTCCGGTTGTGCCCGCCCTTCTCGATCCGCAGCGTGGTCACCGCATTCGGCGCCGTGACCGCGCGGCTCGTCGGCTCGCCGAACTCCGGCGGGCTCTCCGGGTCCTGGAGGCTGCTCTCCACCAGCGGATCCGTGTCGGGGCGGGTGGCGCGGGGGGGCCACAGCGGTGACCGGTGACCCCTGGCCGGGTCGTCGGGGGCGAGCGCGGCACCCGCCGCGAACCGGTCCGGGCAGGCCGGTGCCGGCCGGGCGGCGCCGTACCCGCCGGTCGAGATGCCCATCACCGGAAGCGGATGTGCGCGTACTCCTTCTTCCCGGTACTGCGGCGGCACCCAGACGATCACGTCGCCCTTGGTGCCGCCCCCGGTTCGGTTGCCCCGGGGGTGCCCCGCAGGGGCGCGGGGGACCGCGCGACCAGCCCGGCGGCGGGCGGCGGGCGGCGGGCGGCGG
>NZ_DATDBG010000080.1:0-13273 GCF_036524955.1 Streptomyces sp. | reverse complement strand
GGTCATCCGGCGCCGGGTACCGGTCCGAGGCTGCGGCCGGGCACCAGGGTGCCGGGCAGCAGTTCGTGCTCGGTCGGCGTCCGAGCCCGGTCGTCCAGCAGCGCTTTCATGACCTCCACCGCTCGCTGGGCCGCTTGCTCGACCGGGATGCGTACGGTGGTGAATCCCAAGAGGTCGATGCCTGGCAGGATCCCGTCGCACCCCGTGAGCGACAGGTCCTCCGGCACCCGGAGGCCCGCCGCCTGGGCATGGGGAAGGAAGGCGAGCAGGCGCCAGTCGGACGGAAACATGGCAGCGGTGATCCGGCCCGTGCGCTGAAGGGCGATGATCTCCTGCCCGCCCTCCTCGGCACTCCCGAACGTGGGAGAGGAGATCTGATGCACCTCGATGCCGTGGCCTCTCAGCACCACGTCACCCTGTCCGCCGTGAGCCCGCCGCCGGTTCGCTCCGATGGCCGTACCGCCGGGGGATACGCCGCGGACCTGAGACGTACCCCGCACCTCGAAGGCACCCGGCGCCTCCCCCGCCACCCTCCAGGCCCTCACCGACGCCTGGATCCGCTACGCCGCCCGCCGCTGAGCTCGCCGGCGGAGTGTCTACGCAGTGCTTGCCAGGACGGCGCCGAGCCGCGCGCCGAAGAGTTCGCCGGCGGCCACTTTGCTCAGGCCGCATCTGGTGAAAAACGCCAGCCGGGCGGCCGCGTCGCGGGGCTCGGGGTAAAGCACCAACGCATCGAGACCGGCAGCCTGGGCATCAGAAGCAAACCGGCGCACCAATGCGGTGCCCACCCCCTCGCGCCGTGCCTGCGAGGAGACCAGGAGCGACATGACCCGTGCCCGCGGCGGCGGATACTCCCCCGACCCGAACTCAGCGCCGTCGTGGAATGTGCCCTCCGCGAAGCCGACGACCGTCCCGGCCCTCAACGCCACGTACAGCCTCTCGTACGGGCGGTACCGGGCGTCGATCAAACCCTCCGCCAGCGTCCGCCAGTTCTCGGCGACCAGCAGCGCACGCAAATCCGCGTCGTAGACGTCGCTCAACTCGGTGATCTCCACAGCCATGCCGCACACGCTAGATCCCCGCACCCCGCCCAGGCCGAAAAACGCTACCTGACACACCGTCACCGACGCCATCTCACTGACACCGAACCGGCGCCCCTCGTTCAGCGGCGACTCGGTACGCCGCCCGCCTTCCAGCAGGAGGACTTGGCTCCGGGCCGCCCGCCGGCGAGCAGGCCGGGCCGAGGTCGCGGGGCGCTGCCGATCACCTCGGTGCGCAACCTGTGCTCGTGCGTCAGGTCCCGGCCTCTCCCCGGGGTGGCCGCCGGGCGGCTTCCAGCGCCCGCGCCAGCTGTTCGCGGGCCCGGCGCTGAATGCTTTCGCTGTCGTGCAGCAGTTCCCCGGTCTCCTCGGGTGTGAGCGGCGACGGTGGCGGCCCCCTGTAGGTCAGCAGGTCATAGAGGCTGCGGCAGGCCTGGTCCTCGTCGGGGAACCGCTCCAGTACCCTGCGCACGCCGCGCTCCTGGACGCCCACCGCCCACTGTCCCTCCTGTTCTTCGAGGTAGAGACGGTCCGTCGGCCACGGGCCGCCCGGGCAGCCGGCGATCTCGTACAGGGCGGCCGGAATTCCGGCCGCCTGCAGCGCCTCGTACAGCTGGTGCCGGTCCATGTACCGACTCTCGCCTTCGGGAGTCAGTTGGCCCGCTCAAGGTTGCCGCTGCGCACGAGGGAGTTCACCGACTGGCCCGTCTGCACCGTCGGGCAGTACGTACTCCCGGACGTCACCGAGGTCACATACTGCACACCCTGGCCCGGCTGGTCGTAGAACGGGGCGACAGGGCCCGCACACACGACCGTGTCCTTCTTCACCCGGAACAGGTGGTAGTTGTACGGGTAACGCGGGTCCTCGGTGTTGAGGCTCGACGGCGGGATCGAGCGCTCGTCGTATTTCGCGCCGGCCGGCGCGAGGAAGCTGCCGAACTCATTGCCGAAGCGGTCCAGCAGCTCGCCGGGGTGGAGCGTGACGGTGGCGGCGATGACGTGGCCCGCGTTGTCATGCGAGAAGCCGTCGTCGCTCGGGAACCTCCAGTTGCCCCGGCCGACGTCGGCCGCGGGGTCCCACCAGTGGTTGAGGAACTCCACCGGGGTGCGGTCGCCCAACCGGTTGTAACCGTCGAGGATTCCGCCGAGGATCCCGGTGAGCGGCAGGACGGCCGGGCCGAGCCGCCAGTCGTTGCAGACGAACGGTGTCTGCGCGTAGGGGTAGGGCGACGGCACCAGCCCCAGGCATTTCGCGTCCGCCTGGGTCCCGTCCTGGACGTCCCTCGGCCGGGTGTCCGCCGCCGCCCGTTCACGCGGCACCGGCGAGGCGGACGCCGCCGGTGCGGAGGTGCGGTCCGCGGTGGACGTCCGCGCCTCCACGGCAGCGGATGAGGGAGTACTGAACAGCAGGGAACCGGCAAGCCCGGCCGTGAGGGCCAGGGCTGCGGACAACCGAGGGGATGTCACTGATACCTCCGCAGAAGACGAATCCACGGGACGTCATATGACGCCCCGTTTCATCACAGACGTACTGCCGGGGCACAGCAATCGGGGTGCGGCCGACCAGGTGCACGTATCACTCGTTCGCAGGTTCCCGGCCTCCGGCCTTCTGGGCATGGGCACCTGCTTCGCTTCGCCGGACACCGTCGGAGTGGTGGTCAGGCCACGAGGAGGGTCTCGTCCGTACTCGGGTTCGTGCCCGGTGACCGGATCGACCCCATGCTGCTGCACCGGCCGTATCACCTCGGTGCCGACAACCCGCCGGCTGGGTGGCGAGTCGGCTGAGAGCCTGCTGGCACGCCGTATCGAAACCCGGTGAAGGGCCACAGGCCTCAGGCTGCTCCGGCAGCTCCTTTCTCCAGCGAGGCAGTCCGAGTGCGAATGGCTCGGTCATGCGCTCGTGGTCTGGCACGCCGCCGCGTTTCGCGCGAAGCTGGGGGCACATCGGTGTGCGGCGGTGCTGGTTGGGGGAGACGCTGTGCGGAAGCCGGACTGGGCGTTGGTGGCGGCGGGCCCCCCGGTGGGGTTTGGGCTCGGTGCCCTGCTGATCCTCGGCCTGAAGTGGTACGAGCATGCGGTGTACGCGCGCAGCGATGCCTGGGTGTTGTGCGGCGCGCTGATCGGGGGTGGCCTGGTCGGCCTGGCGGCCTGGGCGGCGACCGGCGCGGAGATGCGGCTGACGTCCGGGCGGCCGCCCCTCACCCTTCATGGACCTGACGCACCGTTCTGCCAGCGAGCGACTACGCGCCCTGGAACGAGGTGAGGTCTCCAGCCGCGAACTGACCACCGCGCACCTGGAACGCATCGCCCGTCCCCCGGAAGTACAACGCGGTGGTCACCCTCGACGGCGAGGGCGCGCTGACCGCAGCCACAGTCGCGGACGAACGTCGGGCCGGTGGCCGTGCCGGAGGGGCGCTGCTCGGGCTGCCGGTCACCCTCAAAGACGCACTGGAGACCCAGGGGCTGCGCACGGCATGCGGAGCGGTGGACCTGGCCGAGCACGTACCCGACCGGGATGCTGACGCCGTGGCGCGACTGCGTGCCGCCGGCGGCGTGGTGCCACGGGGACCCGTCCCGGCGGGACCGCGGTGCCCGGCCGTACGCTTGGGGCCGTGCACATCTGCTTCGTCTGCACCGGGAACATCTGCCGGTCGCCGTCCGCCGCGCTGGTGTTCGCCGAGCACGTGCGCCGGGCGGGACTGGACGGCGCGGTACGGGTCTCCAGCGCCGGCCTCGGCCCCTGGCACGTCGGCGAACCCATCGACGAGCGGGCCGGCGAACTGCTGGCCCGGCACGGCTACCCGGTCGAGCACGTCGCGGCCCGGGTCGGTGCCGAGCACCTGGACGCCGATCTGTTCCTGGCTATGGACCACGGCCACCACAAGGCGCTGCGCCGGCTGGTCGGCGACCCGTCCCGGGTCCGGCTGCTGCGGTCCTTCGACCCGGACGCGACCGGCGACCTGGACGTGCCCGACCCGTACTACGGCGGCCCGGAGGGATTCGACGAGGTGCTGGCCATGATCGAAGCCGCGACGCCCGGCCTGCTCGCCTGGGTGCGTGAGCACCCAGGCGGATGACCGCCCGTCCGGGGGCCGGCCCCGGCGAAGGTCCGGCTGCCGCAGCGGCCCGGCTGACCGGGCGTCCGGTGACCGGGCAGCGCCCGCTGTCCGCGACGCTCACGGAAGTCGTGCTCGACAGCGGGCAGGTGGTGATGGTCAAGCGCGGTGACGGCCCTGGCGCGATGCGGGCCGAGGCGGCGGGGCTGCGCTGGCTGGCCGACGCCGGCACGGTACCTGTCCCGTCCGTGCACGGCCACGACCAGCGCTGGCTGGTGACCGACCGGATCCCGGCCGGCCGGCCGAGCGTCCAGGCAGCGGCCCGGTTCGGCCGCGACCTGGCCGCCCTGCACGCCGCCGGCGCGCCCGCGTTCGGCACCCCGCCGCCCGGCGGCCCCGAGGACGCGTACATCGGGCTCGCCCCGATGCGCAACGTCCCCGGCAACGACTGGCCGCACTGGTACGCCGAGCACCGTGTGCTGCCCTACCTGCGCCGCGCGGTCGACGACGGCACGGTGCGCCACGCCGAGGCGACCGTGGTCGAACGCGTCTGCGAGCGGCTGCCCGAGCTGGCGGGCCCCGCCGAGCCGCCCGCCCGGCTGCACGGTGACCTGTGGAACGGCAACGTGCTGTGGGGCAACGGACACGCCTGGCTGATCGACCCGGCCGCGCACGGCGGACACCGGGAGACCGACCTGGCGATGCTCCACCTGTTCGGCTGCCCGCACCTTGACCGGGTACTGGACGGCTACCAGCAGGCGGCGCCGCTCGCCGACGGCTGGGAGGACCGCATCAGGCTGCACCAGCTCTTCCCACTGCTGGTGCACACCGTGTTGTTCGGCCGCAGCTACGCCGAACAGACCCTCACAGCGGCCCGGGCGGCCCTGACAGGGTGACGCCACCGGGGGCGCCGTGATCCACCGGCCGGGAAGCAGACTGCACGGCCCCAGCGGTCCCGGGCCGACCGCGCCGCCCCACCCTGACCATCGCCGCGCCACGCCGGCCCGGAGCAGGACCTGGACGGCCGCGCGCCAGCGATGGCCCGAGGGCGGCACGGCCGGCCACGCGGGCCGGCGAGGTGACGCGAGCGTGGTGACGCGGACGGCGGGTGGCGCGGACCGCCGTCACCAAGGGCCGGGCCGCGGAGTGCATCCAGCCGGAGGAGCACCTCCCTGGCGGCGTCGCGGCGGTCGCGTCGGCGGGCGTGGCCATGACCAGGTGACCGTGCACGCGGCGACCGCGCCCCGCCAGGTCCCGCGGGGCCAGGTCCACACGCGGCGACGA
This sequence comes from Streptomyces sp., assembly GCF_036524955.1. Taxonomy (GTDB): domain Bacteria; phylum Actinomycetota; class Actinomycetes; order Streptomycetales; family Streptomycetaceae; genus Actinacidiphila. Next base: position 7,893 of record NZ_DATDBG010000080.1, on the reverse strand, counting down.
CTGAACTGGTTTTCTGGGCTGCCGGACGAGGATTCGAACCTCGAACTTCCTGATTCAGAGTCAGGCGTGCTGCCAGTTGCACCATCCGGCATTGCTCTCGTCTATGAGAACCCACCGACTGGATTCGGTCAACGAACACGGCCGTAGTGGGGCGAAGCGGAAATCAATGCCACCTGAATGGCGGCGTGGTGTGCCCCGCCAGAGGTGGTCCGGCGGTTGGCCTCCCCGGTGTGGCGGGCATCGTGGTGACCCGCCCCGTTCGTAGCAGCGGACGACGGTGCCCGTGGGCCGGCCGCCGGGCAAGCCGGGTCGGTGCGCATGGCGGTCTGGTCGTGCATCCGGCCGGCACTGTCGGCAGGCAGCGGTAGGTCCGTCTCGTCGGTGCCGCACCGGACGGCGGTGCGTACGCAGCCGACGACGGCGTCGGCGGCCTGGGGTACGGCTTGTGGTCGACCACGATCCGCAGTCTGGTGGCCACCCGGCCCGGGGTCTCCGCACACCGGTCGCCCCGGGCGACACGGGACCACAACTCATGACCCCGCTTGGGACTTGGCCGCGCCACCACTTAGCCTCCGGCTGGTGCGGGGAACAGGCGGAATTTCGCGGCGGTGGCGGTGGCGCGGCCCTGTCTCCTCGGGGGCGCCGTGGGGTTGTTTCACTTGGGGAACGAGCCGTTGCCGGCGGTGGACGCGGCGTAGGGGGAGAGGGTCGGGGCGAGCTGTACGCCGGGGGTCAGATGGAGAGCGACAAGAGCATCGGGCAGGCCTCGCCCGGTACGGGCTCCCTCCCCGGTGCCCGGGGCGGCCAGTCGGCGGCAACTGTGGGCGATGATCTCGAACAGGCGCTGCACGCGGCCCGGTCCACGCGGCGGAAAGTCGCCGCGGAAGTCCTCGTGATGGGCGAGAACCAGTGCGGCCAGGCCTGCGACGTGGGCCGAGGCGGCGATGGTGCCGTCCAGCACCGTGTATCCGCCGCGAGGCGAGCACGACAGGACCGCCACACCGGGGGCGGCCGCGTCGACTCCGGTTCCATAGCAGCTGAATGGCGCGGCGAACAGGCCTTCCGGGGTCAGTGCGGGGCCCGTGTGCGTTGCATGGGATGTGTCCGGCGGATAGGAGCCGAAGACTCCCAGCGCGCCGACGGTGAACACGGTGGGCAGCGAGCCGGGGAAGGCCACCGGTCCGCCTGTGTCGCCCGCCGGGGCGACACAGGCGATCCCTGCCGCGTTGGCATCGGCGAGCTTGCGGGAGACCAGCGCCGACGAGTAGGAGGTGGCCACCGCGATGTGGGCGATGTCGACCTCCTGGTCGATGCAGTGGTCGAGAGCGGCGATCAAGTCGCTGAAACAGCCGCCGGGCAGGACCTTGCATGCTTCGATCCGGGCGTCGACAGCGATGCCGACCACGCCGGTGCCGGTGTCCGCCCCGGCGATGATGCCCGCCGAGTGGGTGCCGGTGCCCAGCGCGTCGTGGGCCCAGCCGCGCTCGGTACCGCTGACGAGATCCGCCCCGGAACGCACCTGGTCCCTCAGATCGCTGTGCTCGGTGGCGACCCCTGAACCGATCACGGCGATCTTGATCCCGAAGGCTCGGAACGTGGGCGGCAGCCGGTCCAGCCGCATGGCCTGCTGGCCCCAGCCGTACTGCTGCCGTTCGTCCAGCCCCGGGTACACCTTGGCCAGCGGCGTGAGGGTGATCAGGTTCGGCTGCGTCACCGACAGGTCCGGGCGGTTGATCCAGCGGTCCATGTAGCCCCCCGCCGACCGGACGTACAAGGCCTGGACGGACTGCGCGGTCTCCGTCGCCAGCGGCACGGTCGCCGTTCCGTCCGCACCGGTGATCCCCTGGGCCGGCCACGAACCGCCCACCAGGAAGACTCCGGCCCCGGCCAGCGGTTCGCCCTCCGGGCCGCAGACACGCAACGAGATCTCCACCGCGTGCTCCAGCGGCAGGACCAGCCCCGGGTCTCTGAGCGGCACACCCGCGGCCGCCACGGCGGCGGGACCGGTTTCGCCCAGCGGCAGGTCCGGCTCGACGTGGACGTGCACCGACCGCATCGCCGGCACCTGGTCCTCGGCTGCCTCGACCACCGCGATTTCGGGGCAGGACGGCTGCAGCCCCGCTGAGCCGAGCTTTTCCGACGGCCGGAGTCTGCGGGTCACCTTGACACCTGCCATCCGGTCCAGCCGGTCGCACACCGCGTCCATACTGAGCGCGGTCACCCCCGGCGGGAGCAGGTGCTGGGGCAGCGGCGTCACCATGTACCGCTGCCGACGCGACCGCACCGGCAGGGGTGCCTGCGCGCTTTCGTCGGCCGGTCCTGCTTTCCGGCCCGCGGGTTCGGGTCCGGCCGCTCCCGTACCTCCGGACCCGCTGTCGCTGCCGTTCTCGGGCCTGTTCTTGAGCATCACGTCCACCTTCACCACGCCTGGGTTGTTCCTGTGCTCCTGGTCGGACGGCCTGGGGGCGGCCCGCGATCCACAGCGGTCGCGGTGTGTCCGGGAACTCCGGGCACACCGCACTATGCCGCCGAGGCGTCAGCCCATGCCGAAGCCGGGCTGCTGGTACTGCTGGTAGGGCTGCTGGCCGAACCCGCCGCCCCACTGCTGGCCACCGCCCTGCTGGCCGTAGCCGCCGCCCCACTGCTGACCCTGCTGACCCTGCTGACCCTGCTGACCCTGGTGGGTCTGCTGGATCAGCGCCATGATCGCGGTCGGCAGAGCCTGCTGGACGGACTGCTCCACCGCGTTGCGGATGCCGCTGTGCAGCGACCGGTGCAGCGCGATGGCCAGGTACGGGTGCGCGTGGTGGGCGATGCCCTGCTGCTGGAGCTGCTGCTGGACCTGCTGGAGCTGCTGCAGCGTCTGCTGCACCTGCTGGGCGACCTGCTGGGCCGTCTGCTGGCAGGCCTGCTGGACCGCCTGCTGGACCGCCTGGGCGATCTGCTGGTGGCCGCCGCCCATCTGCTGGCCGAACTGCTGCATGGGCTGAGTGCCAGTCATCACCGACATGAATCCTCCTGACGACAAACGTCATTGAAAATCCAACATCAGGGCTTATATCCCGTATGTCGGATTCTCCCGGTGTCTGAACGTTAGAACGACATCGGTCCTCCCGCCACAGCAGAAGCATCCGAGTGGTCACGGGCGGTGACCGGTCTGCGTCACGTGGGCGCGCGCGTACGGTGCCACGGCTTGAGGCCCGGAACGGACACGACCGCCTCGGGGGTACGGTGCGGGACTCGGTCACATCGCGCCCCTCCTCGGCCCGGACGCCGGCAGTGCCGAGCCCACGGCCGGCCCACCGCCGCGAAACGACCGCCGGAAGAACCGACGAACCGTCACGAGAGTTCGGGGTGAATGAGTCAGGTCGCTCTGCGGACAGGCCCCCGGGAAGCCGGTGAGCTCACGCTGACCGGCAATGCTGGGGCATCGCCTTGTCATCAGCGGTGACGGGGACGCGGTGCCCGACCGACACCCGGGACGCGCTCGGATCGCGCCGGCCGCACGGAGGCGTTCTTCCGCGAGGTCTGCCTGACGCTCGTCACTGTCGTTCAAGGCGCCTCGCTGGGATATCCCGTACAGGTCATCGGGGCTGACGATGGGCACCTGAGCGCCGGTCAGGTGCCGGGCGGTTCGTGATCCGGGCAACGTCGCGCTGGAGGTTCTGTTCGCGGTGGCCATGGGCGCGGGGACCGCCTGGCAGACGTCCGTTGCTACGGGCCGGGCCGCTGTGTCCGGGCCGATTGCCCCGGATGCGACCGGCTCCCGCCTGAACGACGGGCCGGCCGCAGCCGGTCCGGCTGCGCGTTCGCGCCCGTCCGCCGGTCACGGCCGAAGTCCGAGAGCGCGCGTGGCGGTTGGCTGGGAAACGGCCCCGGGACGCGGGCGGCGAGGTGATGGTGGACACCGACGGAGTGCTGGTCCTGGCGCACTCCCAGAAGGGCGTAGCTGTATGCCGATTCCCCGTGAGGTCGCGTTCGACTGATACGACGACCCCGGCCGCGTACCCGCCGGGGGAGCGTCGGTGCGCAGGGCTCACTCCAGTGCCGCAGGACCGCGGGTCGCGGTACCGGCAACGGCTGCGGGCCCTGGAATCCGTCTGGTCGTCAGGGCCCGCAGCCGTTGGTCCCGGGCCGGTGGTCCGGCGAGCTCGTGCCCCCCCGCAGGTGTGGTCAGCGGGCGTTCAGCGGGCGTTGTACTCGTCGTCGGTGACGTGGTCGGCCCACTCGGACTCCGGGCCCCGCCCTTCGCCGGGGCCTTCCCGCAGGGAGAGGTGGGTCATGAAGTGGTCGGGGGCAGCGCCGTGCCAGTGCCACTCGCCCGGTGGCGTGTGGACGGTGTCACCGGCACGCACGACGACGACCTCGCCGCCGCGGGACTGCACGAGCCCGATTCCCTCGGTGACGTGCAGGGTCTGCCCGACCGCGTGCGAGTGCCAGGCGGTACGGGCGCCTGGGGCGAAGCGCACCACGTTGACGCGCATCCGGGAAGGTTCCCGGCCGGCGACGACGTCGTCGTTCCAGACGTCGCCGGTGAACCGCTCGGCCGGTCCCTTGGCGGACGGCTTCTTCGGCAGGATCTCCATCTCTGTCTCCTTGTGCCGTGCTGCCGCCGCATGCCCGCGGCGGCAGCGGGTTGTACGGGATGCTCTCGCCCGGCGGCAGTGGCGGTTCACCCAGGGATGTGAGCAGGTCGTGGGCGAGGCCGACCTCGCCGGTGGTGCCGGCCGGGGGGAGGGTGGCCCGGCCGGGCCGTGAGCGGCGACCGCGCTGTGCCGGCGCACCGGTCACCGAGCGCCGTCGGCCCCGGCGTACGGCGGCGGTACGGAACTCCGGGGAGCACCCGACGCTCGCACCGCCGCCGCTCCGTGCTGTGCGGCCGTCAGCCGGCGATCTCGGCGCGCGCCGTGACCCGATCGATGCGGCCGCGGACCAGGTACTGGCCAGGTACCGCGTTGCGGGCGCCGAACGCCTCGGCGTTCTCCTCACCCATGTAGCGAGCGCCGATCCGCGTCGCCCAGATCTTCAACTGCTCCGGGTCCACGACGAGATCGGCCGTGCACTCGAACATGACAAAGGAATAGGGCGGCTGCTGGTCGTCCACGCACAGCGCGAAGCGCGGGTCGCGGCGCAGAGCCATGCCCTTGAGCTTCTCGTGGCCGGTGTTGAAGACAACGCGGACGTCGTCCGGGTCGGTGTCGTCAAGCACGAACCAGATGGGCGTGACATGCGGGCGGCCGTCCTTGCGCTGGACGGCGAGGCTGCCGGTGCGGGTACCGGCCGATACGAAGGAACGCCATTCGGCGGGAGTCATAACGTGCATGGGAGTCAGGCTAGATCAGCCTCCTCCCCACCGACGCCCGCAGAAGTGCCGTTCCCATAACAGTTGGCCGGTGCGGGATGTGCCGACCCGTGACAGCCACACCCCCATCACGAATCACCCCAGGTCAGCGACCCGCAAACCAGCAACACCACCAGCACAAACACCCCTGAGACACCATCATTGACGCCACGCCACCCCGCCACACATCGCACCCGGGCACCGGCAACGAGGCAGCGGTGGGCCTCCGGCCGGCGCGCGCCCGTCCGCCCGAGGGCCTCATCCGCTGATGATCTCAGTACGAGACATCGAAGTAGTCGATGTCGGTGATGGCGACTTCGAGGCCTTGGGCGCGGGCGCCGTTGTCCTTGAAATAGATCTCCTGCAGTCCTTCGGCGACGATTTCCCGAAGCTGTCGGTCGCTTGCTCCTTGCTGCTGGGCGGTGAAGAGGCGCCTGGCGTAGTCCGGGGGGAGGTGTACGGTCAGCCGGCGCATCCGCGGGTCGTCGGTCGTGCCGACCGGGGCGGTGTAGCCGAAGCGGGCCCGGGTCTCCACCGTGATCCCTGTGGTGCTGGCGGCCCGCTTGCGGGCCTGCTGCCGGACGCGGGGCTGCCACACCTTCGGGACCTCGCGGGCCAACGCGTCCCGCAGAGCTTTGCGGGGGTGCTTGCGCTGGCCTGCGAGGTAGCGCTCCACCGTGCGCTGCGAGACGCCCAGACGGCGCGCCACGGCCCTCGTGCTGCCCTTCTCCGCGCGGAGCAGCAGCCGCATCTGGGCGAGCGGCGTCTTCGGCGGCTGCCGGGTGAACGCCTCGGCCCCGGCACGGTCCAGCGCGTCGTCGATGTCCCCCACCGGCTACTCCCCCTCGTCCAGGACGGCGTCGTGGCCGTCGCCCTTGATGTGCCTGGCCGGGTTGAGGCCCTTGTCCATCAACTCGACCGCCCACACCATCGGCTGCACACCTTCCAGCTTCGCCAGGCCCTGCGCCGCGCCGAGACGGAACGTCCCCGGCACCACGCGGCCCTCTTCGGTGAGCGGCAGGAAGTCCAGCGGGGACGGGCCCGGCGAGGGGTAGACGACGCAGTCGGACAGCACAGCGAGCGGGTACCGGCCGGTCGCGGCCGCGGTCCTGGCCATCTTGCGGTGCATGTTCACCCGGGCCCTGGAGATCACCGCCGCCCGGATGTCCGGCCGCCACGTCGGCCGCTCCAAAGCCGGCCAGCGCTCCCCGTCGCGGTAGTGCCGGCCCTGCGGCCGCTCCCTCAGCTTCCCGATCCCGCCCTTCACGGTCGCCTTGACCGCCGACAGCACGCACGCCAACCCGGGGTCCGATTCCTTGTGGTGCTCCATCGCCGCCAGGAACTCCCGCTCGTCCGCGTCCTTGCCCACCGGGACACCGAGGCCCGCCATCGTGCTCACGTAGGCGTCCTTGAGGCGGTCGTGCCACGGGTCCAGGTACGCGCCGGCCTCGAACCGCAGGAACCCCTCGACCGGCGCCACCTCGGCCCCGAGTTCGACCGCGTAGGCGACGGTGGGTGTGGCGTACCAGGCCGGACCCGTCGGCCGCGCGCCGGACGGGGTGAACGGGCTCGGCAGTCGCGGGTCCAGTTCGATGCCGGACAGGTCCACGTACCAGCTGCCGGGCACCTTCTTGTCGAACACCGGGCGCACCCGGTGCACCGGCGCGCCCAGTCCGACGGTGAGGCGGGAGGCGGCGGCCAGGAACGCGGTGTTGATGTCCAGACCGACCGCGTACGGCAGCAGGCACTCCGCGTCCTCAAGGGTGTCGATGTCGCGGACCCACTGGTACGCCTCCTCATCCAGGAACCCGCGCTGCCAGCCCTGCGCGACCGGGTGCTCCACCGGGGCCTCGGGCGGGGCCGGGTCCACCGGCTCGGTGAGCGCGCCCGGGTTCGGCGCCGACACCCAGGCGCCGGCCTCGTTCCTCACCGCCCGGGTCGGCGGCCGCATCGCCGACATCAGCTCCAGCCCCGATGTCGCGGCGGACCCGCGCGGGGTGATGACCCGGATCGCGTACGCACCCAGGACGCGGGCCAACTCCGGCGCCGGCAGCCGCGCGGCCTCCCCCCAGGCACGGGCGTCCAGCGCCTCCCACGGCAGGACAGCCAGCTGCACGCACTGCCGCTGCCCGCCGGTCGCCGGCCGGTAGATCCGCGCCCAGGGCCCGAACCCGCGCTGGGTCAGCTTCCACCCCGCCCGCGCGATCTGCCTGACCACCTTGTGGTCCTCCGGCAGCCGCAGCCCCCGCCGGTCCTCCAATTCCAGCGGCAGCCCCAGCCGCTCCGCAGCCGCGGCGGTCAGCACGACCAGCGGATCGGCGTCCTTGCCGTTGCGGTGCAGCCGCGACGCCCCGACGCCCGACTCGGAGAGCGTCCACTCCACCAGCTCCGGGACCGTGGTCGCCGGACAGTCCAGCACGATCCCGCCGACCCCGTACGCTGTTCCGTCACCGTCCAGCACCAGCAGCGGACCGTGCGGGAACCGCGAATCCACCGGCGGTGCGACGGTCTTCGCCCCGGGCCGGCGCGACACCGCTGTCGACGCCGACGGC
>NZ_DATDBG010000079.1:0-12111 GCF_036524955.1 Streptomyces sp. | reverse complement strand
ACGGTGAGCAGGTTGGACCAGCCGAGGGCTGACGCACGAACTCGCGCAGTGGCCGGCCGAGGAACGAGGCCGTCCGCTGGGGGCAACCCCGGCCGAAGGCTGGGGGAGAGTGAGCAGGAAACCCGAGCGAATATCACCATTTACCGGCCGACAGGGAATTCCCCGCGTCGGCCCACATGCGCCCCGGATTCCCGTACAGGACGCCGACCCGCACATCAATGACCACCGCCCCCCGTTGCGCATGGCCGTTACAGCGGATTACCGGGCGCGGGGCGGCCGGCCGACCGAGTAATGCGACCGCACCGCGTGGACCGCGCCTGCCTGGACAGCGCGCTCCGCCGCGGGTGCGGCACGCCGTCAACAAGGAGGCAGGAAATGAGTATCGACACCGGAGCCGGCGCCACGTACCGGCTCGACTTCACCATGATGTACGCGGTGCACGACGCCTTCCGGCGCGACCTCGCGCTGCTGGTGGCGGCGACGGACCCCCGTACCGGCAGCCTGCGTGCCTTCAAGGAGGGCTGGGCCACCTTCAAGTACTACCTGACGATTCACCACACCGCCGAGGACGCCAGCCTGTGGCCGCCGATCCGCCGCAAGGCCGGTTCCGACCCGGAGCGGGTGGCGCTGCTGGACGCGATGGAGTCCGAGCACGCGGTGCTCGACCCGCTGATGGACTCGATCGACGCGCAGCTCGCCGCGGGCGACACGGCCCGTCTGCGGGAGACCGTCGAGGAGTTGAGCACGGCGCTGCTGGGCCACCTGGACCACGAGGAGGTCAAGGGCCTGCCGCTGATCGACGCCGTGCTCAACGAGAAGGAGTGGGACGACTTCGGCGAGGAGCAGCGCAACCAGGTCGGCACCAAGGGAGCGGCGCAGTTCTTCCCCTGGCTGCTGGACGGCGCGGCCGACAGCACCGAGGAGAAGGTGCTCGGCCTGGTCCCGCCGCCCATCCGGTTCCTCTACCGCAAGCAGTGGCGCCCCCGCTACCTGAAGCGTTCGCCGTGGGGGCAGATCTCCCGCGCCTGACAGGGCCGGGCCCGCGGCGCACGCCGCCCCCTGGCCGACACTCGCGCGACCCACAGGCCGGTCCTCCCCTCGGGGAGGACCGGCCCTTTCGTCGTTTCCGGGGGTGCGAGACGGCCGGGTGCCCCGGAGCCGGTCGCCGGCGGCCCGGGGCCCGGGGCCCGTCCGTGGTCAAGGGCTGACGCACGAGCTCGCGCAGGGTCCGGCCGAGGAACGAGGCCGTCCGCTGGGGGCAACCCCGGCCGAAGGCTGGGGGAGAGTGAGCAGGAAACCGAGCGAAGAGCGGCCGGCGCCGCGCGGGTGAGGGCGCGTCAGAGCACCAGCACCACCTTCCCGTTCACCTGCCGGTCCTTCAGGCCGCGTAACGCCGGCGCCGGGTCGGTCCAGTCGGCGACCCGCGCGACCTGCGGGTCGAGGCGGTTCTCCACCACGAGCTGGACCAGGAAGGCCAGGTCGCCGGCCACGTCGTGGCGGGTGATCTCGTCGAAGAGGTGCAGGTAGTGCAGGCTCACGCCCGGCCGGGCGCGGCCCCAGTCGGCGGGCAGCCGCAGTTCGGCGCCGGCGGTGTTGCCGAAGGAGACCACTGTGCCCCCGGGCACGACCGCCCGGAACGCCTGGGAGAGCACCTCCCCGCCGCAACTGTCCAGCAGGATGTCGACGGGTTCGGTGTGCTTCGCGCCGTACAGGTCCACGACGTCCGCGCCGAGCCCGTCGAGGCCCTGCGCGCGGTCGGCCGAACCGACCCAGGCGATGACCCGGGCGCCCGCGGCGGAGGCGAGTTGCACCGCGACCCGGCCGACGCCGCCGCCCGCGCCGGTGACCAGTACCGTACGGCCGAGCAGGCGCCCGGCGCGCTGGAGCGCGTAGAGCGCGGTGAGGCCCGCGACGGGCAGGGCGGCTGCGGCCGGCCAGTCGAGGGAGACCGGGAGTTTGGCGAGTCTGCCGGTGTCGAGGGCGACCCGCTCCGCCCAGCCGTCACGGTCGGCCAGGCCCAGTACGCGAGTGCCGACCGCGGGACCGCGGCCGTCGGCCGCCGCGTGTACGACGGTACCGGCCACGTCCCAGCCGAGCCGGGAGCCCGGCGGAAGGTGTGCGGTCAGGGAGAGCTCACCGCGGTTCACGGCGACCGCGCTGACCGCCACGACCGCCTGTCCGGGCAGGAGTTCGGGTTCCGCGACCGAGTCCAGCCGCACTCCGGAGTCGCCATCTGTTGCTGTGACGAGGGCTTTCACGAGTTACCCCGCTTTCTTCGCACATCACCAGTGGGGGCGGGGAGACGGCACGCGTCCGGGCACCGGTGCGGGTCCCGCACGGTCACCCGGCGGCCCCGCTCACCGACCCTGCGTCGGCGCCCCGCCGTCCACTGTGAGTGTCAGGTCTTTGTCCAGCGTTGTTCGAGCCTTGTGTGCCTCTCCTCCTGTCTATGTAGAGCACTGCGACCCGCCGGGTGTGACGGTCGGCGGACCTCGTACTCGCGCGGACGCGGGGGACGGTACCGCCACCGGGGCCGCGACGAGAGGAACGACGCAGGTCAGGGCGGCCGTTGGGGCGTACCGGGGGCCAGATCGGAGCCGACGGCCGGCCCCTGCGAGATCCGTCACACGGCCGGGCGCCGCCGGACAACCGGGCCGCGCCTGCCGCAGCCGCGGGGCGGGCCGCGCGCTCGGCAGGCGTACGGGGTGGGGTGCGCGTACCGGCCAGGCCGTACGGACCGGATCTCACGGCAGGGTCGCGACCACCGCCGCGTACGACAGGCCTGAGCCGTAGCCGAGCAGCAGCGCGGTGTCACCGGAGACCGCTGCGCCGGAGGAGAGCACGGTCTCCATCGCCAGCGGGATGGAGGCGCCGGAGGTGTTGCCCGAGGTGACGATGTCCTTGGCGACCGTCACCCGGGCGGGCAGGCCCATGGACCGGGTCATGCTGTCGATGATGCGCTCGTTGGCCTGGTGCGGGATGAACGCGTCCAGGTCGTCCGCTTCGATCCCGGCTGCGTCCAGCGCCTGACCGGCCACCTTGGCCATCTCGTAGACCGCCCAGCGGAAGACCCGCTGGCCGTCCTGCCGCAGCGCGGGGAACGGGTGTCCGGGGTCGTCCCGCAGGGCGTCCCAGGGCGCGCTCTGCCGGATGGCGTCCGCCTGGGAGCCGTCGGCGCCCCACACGACCGGGCCGATGCCGGGGGTCTGCGAGGGGCCGACGACGACCGCACCGGCGCCGTCACCGAAGATGAACGCGGTCGAACGGTCCGTCAGGTCGAGGATGTCGGACATCCGCTCCACGCCGACGACCAGCACGTGGCCGCCGCGGGCGCGGACCGCGTCGGAGGCGAGCACCACCGCGTGCACGAAGCCGGCGCAGCCCGCGGAGACGTCGAACCCGGCGGCGCGGGTCGCGCCGATCCGGTGGGCGATCTCGGTGGCGACGGCGGGGGTCTGCATCAGGTGGGTGAAGGTCGCCGCGATGACGCAGGTGATGTCGTCCGGGGCGATGCCGGCCATGGCGACGGCCTTGCCGGCGGCGTGCTCGGCCATGACGCCCAGGGTCTCGTCCGGCCCGGCCCAATGCCGCGTGACGATCCCCGTTCTGGAGCGGATCCACTCGTCCGAGGAGTCGATGTGCCGGCAGATCTCGGCGTTGTCGACGACCCGCCGGGGGCGGTACGCGCCGACCCCGAGAATCCGGCTGTGCGGGGCCCCTGCCGGGGCGGCGATCCCAGTCTTCATACGAGCCTTTCGGAGGCTGTCAGCCGCGGTGGCTGAACCTTGCGCCAAGCGGGAGTCCGCGCGCGCCGCCCGCCGGCCATGCGCAGCCGCCGGAGCGCGCGGAGTCTCCCCGACCATGATCCTCCGCCGCCCCGGCCGTCACCGCCCCACCCCCCGTTTTTGCCGGTCAACCCACTTGTGGGCAGCACACTTGCACCCCGCACGGCGGTTCCGCGAACCGGCACGATGCCGGCACTTACGTCGCGGCCCTGACGAACCCCGGCGCCAGCACGGAGGCGTTCGGAGTCCGCCTGCTCGCTCACCCGGTGCCCCGCCCCAGGAACCGAGCCGACCGGCTGACCGAGCCACCGCTCCCCCGCCGGACCGGCCGCCGGCGCCTCGTCGCGAGGTGTCCGGCGGCCCCGATTCCGCAGTGCCGCCGGCCAATTCGGCAACCGTATTCCTCCGCACTTCCACGTGCCCGTCCGTGAATAGTGCCACCCGGCCGAGCAATTCCCGGGTGTCCGCCGTAAGAGGACATCGCCCCACATGCCCGGATCATGTGTGCTCTTGGCCGAACTGGAGGTAGGAATACAGGTTTCGGCGGGCCCGCACAGCACAGTCGCAGAAGCTGCACACGCACACCCCGCGCACGGTCGCAACGGACCGGGGACGGCGCCGTAAGCGCAGGCGTGTTCGAGAATAATTGCTGGTGGGAGGCCCTTCTGGCGGCCAAGCGGCGATACCTGTGAAGGAATCGTTCGGATTCCGTGGGCACCGGATCACCGTCGCGCACAATCGCACCGAAAGTCCGGCCGGGCCAACTGGCCGGACCGCCGCCGACGTGCTTGTATCGTGCGCCATACGGGAGTTGAGAGCACGCATTCCGGCAGGTCCGGGCGGGCGCGAGACGACCGTTGCGGCGGCCTGTTCGGATATGTTTTCGGGCCGGCCGGCGCCTTTGAGAAATGTTTCAGAACGATGAAGGGAAACGCAGTCATGCGTAAGGACTCCACGCCCCAGGTCGAGACCCGCGAGATTTCCGACAGCGACCTGGACAACGTCTCGGGCGGCGTCGGCGCGGGCGGCGGCGTCAGCCTCGCCGGCCTGGACATCGCCGGTGGCGTTTCGATCGACGGCGTGACCGACCTGGTCTCGACGGCCACCTCCCTGGCGCCGGTCGGCCTCGTGGGCCTGTCCAGCCCCACCGGCTCCGTCCACGGTGGCGCCGGCATCTGAGCCAGGCGATCACCCCCCGTGGACCCCGGACCCCCAACGGTCCGGGGTCCACGGGGTTTCACCCGTGGCCCCGCAACAACCCGAAGTCCCGCACCAAAGGGAACAGGGGGTCTCCCCCGCGCGAAGGAAGAGGTCCGTGGAGTTCCGGCAGAAGGCGCTCTCCAAGCTCCGGTCCCCCGACGAGCTGGATCTGCCGGTGCGTTTCGCCCGGCCGCAGCACCTGCTCGTGCTGGCCGTGACGCTCGTCGTGGTCGCGGTCGCGGGTGTCTGGGCGGTGACCGGCACGGTGTCGTCCAAGCTCGACGTGCCCGGCGTCCTCACCCACGCGCAGGGCAGTTACGTGCTGCAGAGCCCGCTCGCCGGGCAGGTCGTGGACGTGCGGGCGAAGGAGGGCGACTCGCTGCCCGCCGGCGCGCCGCTGCTCTCCCTGCGGACGGGTACGGGCGTGCGGCCGGTGCGGACCGTGGCCGCCGGCCGGGTGGTCTCGCTCTCCGCCGGGATCGGCGCGGTGGTCTCGGTCGGCGCCGATGTGGCGACCGTGGAGCGCGTCGCGCGTACCGGCGACCCACTGGTGGCGGTGTTGTACGTGCCGGACGGCGGCGCGTCGGCGATCCCGGTCGGCGCGGCCGTGGACCTGACCGTCCAGTCGGTCCCGGCCCGGAGCTTCGGGCGGCTGCACGGCACCGTCACGGCGGTCGGCGGCGAGCCGCAGACGCCGCGGCAGATCACCGGCTTCCTCGGGGACAGCCGGCTGGGCGAGGCCTTCTCGGCGAAGGGCACTCCGGTGGCGGTGACGGTCCGGCTCGACCGGTCGGCCGGCACGCCCTCCGGGTACGACTGGTCCTCGCAGGCCGGCCCGCCGTACCGGCTCAGCTCGATGACGACGGTCAGCGGCTCCGTACACCTGTCCGCGCAGCGTCCGATCGACTGGCTGCTGCCGTGAGCGCGCGGCACAGTCCCGAGGCGGACCGGCGCCGGCGGCGCCGCCCCGAACCGGTGGCCGTGAGCCCGCGGCGCCGCGCTCCCCGGGGGCGGAAGGCGGTCCGGAGCCCCCGGAGGCAGCGGGCCGTTCGCACCCCCACCGTGCTCCAGATGGAGGCCGTGGAGTGCGGCGCCGCGGCGCTCGCCATGGTGCTCGGGCACCACGGCCGGCACGTACCGCTTGAACAGCTCCGTATCGCCTGCGGTGTCTCCCGCGACGGGTCCCGCGCCAGCAACCTGCTCAAGGCGGCCCGCGGCTACGGCCTCCAGGCCAAGGGCATGCAGATGGAGCCGGCCGCGCTGGCCGAGGTGGCGGCGCCGGCCATCCTGTTCTGGGAGTTCAACCACTACGTCGTCTACGACGGCACGGCGCGCCGTCTGGGCCGCCGGGGCGTGCTCGTCAACGACCCGGCCAGGGGCCGGCGCTTCGTCCGCATGGAGGACTTCGACACCAGCTTCACCGGGGTGGTGCTGACCTTCGAGCGCGGGGCCGGCTTCCGCAAGGGCGGGCGCAGGCCCGGGGTGCTGAGCGCCCTGCCGTCCCGGCTGCGCGGCACCTCGGGCACGATGCTGGCCGCGGTACTGGCCAGTTTCCTGCTGGTGCTGGTCGGCGCGGCGGTACCGGCGCTGAACCGTACCTACATCGACAGCTTCCTGATCGGCGGCCAGACCTCGCTGCTGGGCACCCTCTTCGCCTCACTCGGGACCATGGTGGCGCTCACCGTCGCGCTGACCGCGGTGCAGCAGGCGAACCTGCTGCGCGGGCGGATCATCTCCTCGACGCTGAGCAGCGCCCGGTTCATGCGGCATCTGCTGCGGCTGCCCGTGCAGTTCTTCGCGCAGCGCAACCCGGCGGACCTGGTCCAGCGCCTGCAGACCAACGACTCGGTGGCCGAGACGCTGGCGCGGGACCTGGCGGCGGCGGGCGTGGACGCGGTCGTGGTGCTCCTGTACGCGGTGCTGCTCTGGTCGTACGATCCCCAACTGACCCTTGTGGGTGTGGCGGTGGCGCTGCTCAACGTGGCGGCGATGCGGATCGTGGTACGGATCCGCGCGACCGGCACCCACCGGCTGCGGGCGGACACGGCGCGGCTGACCAACACCTCGTACAGCGGGCTCCAGCTGATCGAGACGATGAAGGCGACCGGCGGCGAGAGCGGGTACTTCCGCCGCTGGGCCGGGCAGCACGCGGCCACGCTGGACGGGCAGCAGCGGCTCGGGGTGCCGAGCGCCGCGCTGGCCGTCGTCGCACCCGCCCTGGCCGCGCTCAACAGCGCGCTGATCCTGCTGATCGGCGGGCAGCGCGCGGTCGAGGGCCGGATCTCGGTCGGCCTGCTCGTCGCCTTCCAGGCCCTGGTGACCAGCTTCACCGCGCCGGTCACCCGGCTGAACGGGGTGGCCGGTCGGGTGCAGGACTTCGCCGCGGACGTCACCCGGCTGAAGGACGTGGAGAGTTTCCCGGTGGACGCGTTGTACGCGCGCGGCCCCGGGCCCGACGCGAGCGCCCGCAGGCTGAGCGGACACGTGACGCTGGAGAACGTCACCTTCGGGTACAGCCCACTGGACCAGCCGCTGCTCAGCGACTTCTCGCTGTCGGTGGGGCCTGGCCGGCAGGTGGCGCTGGTCGGCGGCTCGGGCAGCGGCAAGTCCACCGTCTCCCGGCTGATCTCCGGCCTGTACCGGCCCTGGGAGGGCGTCATCCGGATCGACGGGCACCGTCTGGAGGACATCCCGCGGGGTGCCCTGTCCGCCTCGGTCTCCTTCGTCGACCAGGACGTCTTCCTCTTCGAGGGCACCGTCCGCGACAACGTGGCGCTGTGGGACCCGTCGATCCCCGACGAGGACGTGGTCGCCGCGCTGGAGGACGCCGCCGTGCACGACGTGGTCGCCAGGCGTCCCGGCGGCATCCGCTGCCGCGTGGAGCAGGACGGCCGCAATTTCTCCGGGGGCCAGCGGCAGCGTCTGGAGATCGCCCGCGCCCTGGTACGGCGGCCCACCGTACTGGTCCTGGACGAGGTGACCAGCGCCCTGGACGCGGAGACCGAACAGGTCATCATCGACAACCTGCGGCGCCGCGGCTGCGCGTGCGTGGTGATCGCGCACCGGCTGAGCACGGTACGGGACAGCGACGAGATCGTCGTGCTGGACCGTGGCACGGTCGTGGAGCGCGGGAGGCACGAGGAGCTGGTGGCGGCCGGAGGGACCTATGCGGAACTGGTCAGGGAGCGCTGAGGTGACGTCGTTCCCCGCGGTTCAGGGGATTCAGGGGATTCAGGGGCCCGTGACGGCGGTGCCGGAGCCGGGGGCCGGTGGTGGTGTTCCGGGAGCCGGCGACGGAGGCGTCGTTCCGGGACCCGGGTACGGGCCGGGCGACGTGGTGATCGGCGCGCTCGGCGGGCTGGGCGCGCCGGTCGACTGCGCGGGGCTGCGCAGCCTGCCGCTGGAGGGGCCGCACGTGCTGTGGCTCGTCGTGGCCGGCGCGATGGACCTCTTCGCGGTGGACCCGGCGGGGCAGGGCCACTGGCACTTCCTCGGCCGGCTGGAGTCGGGCACGCTGCTGCTCGGACCGGTGGAGGGCCCGCACCACACGCTGGTCAGCAGGCCGGCGCAGGAGTGCGTGGTGCGGCGGATACCCCTGCGGGAGCTGACGCCGACCGCGTACCCGGGTGCCTTCCACGAGTACGACGGGTACAGCGGGTACCAGCAGTACGGCGGGTACCAGCAGTACGACGGGCACGGCCGGTTCGGCGGGCACGCGCCGTACCCGTATGACAGCCCGCTGGAGGACGCCTTCGCGCGCGGGCTCGGGCGCGGTCTGCGCGTCCTGTTCGAGGCGCGGGTGGACGGGCGGCCGGCCACCGAGAGCCCGACGGCCGACGACGACATCCTGTGGATGCCGGTGGACCCGGGCAGCGTGCGGTACGGGGCCGCGTACGGCGCGGAGAGCGCCGCCGACCTGCTGATCGACGGCGCGATGTGGCAACGCGTGGTCACCCAGCAGTCGCGGCTGCTGACCTCGCTGGGCCGCTGGATCGAAGGGCTGGAGCGCGCCCACGAGGAGCGGGCGGCGGCGGGCATGGCGGCGGGCCGGGCCGCCGGCGCGCAGGCCGACCAGGCGTTGCTGGCCTCCATCGACCGCTCCGCGGGCAGGGCGGCCGAGGCCGCGGGCCGCGCTCCCGACCGGACGGCAGACGCCGCGCTCGCCGCCTGCCGTCTGGTCGGGGACGCCGCCGGCATCGAGGTGTCGGCGCCCGCGGGCTCGTTCGACAGCCGGGTCCCGCCGGTGGAGCGGGTCGCGCTGGCCTCGGGCTTCCGCACCCGTACGGTCCGGCTCGGCGGGCGGTGGTGGCGGGAGGACTGCGGTCCGCTGGTCGGTCACCGGGCCGGTACGGGTGCGCCGGTCGCGCTGCTGTGGCGCCGTGGCCGGTACGAGGCGGTGGACCCGGTCAGCGGCGAGCGGACCCCGGTCGGCGGTGCGGACGCGGACCGGTTCGAACCGGACGCCGTGATGTTCTACCGCCCGCTGCCCGAACAGCCGGTCTCCCCCTGGCGGTTGCTCCGCTTCAGCCTGCACGGCACCGGGGCGGACCTGAGCCGTCTGGTGGTGGGCAGCCTGGTCGCGGTCGGCCTCGGCGCGCTGGTGCCGATCGCCACCGGCCAGGTGCTCGGCTCGTACGTCCCGCGCGGCGAGAAGGGGCTCATCGTGCAGGCCGCGCTGGCGATCGTGGCGGCGACCGTTGTCTCGGCGGCATTCATGCTGCTGCAGAACATCGCCATCCTGCGGATGGAGGGCCGGATCGAGGCCACCTTGCAACCGGCCGTGTGGGACCGGTTGCTGCGGCTGCCCACCCGGTTCTTCGCGCAGCGCTCCACGGGCGAACTGGCCGGCGCCGCGATGGGGATCAGCGCGATCCGCCGGGTGCTGTCCGGCGTCAGTTCGGTGGCCGTGCAGTCCGGCACGGTCGCCGTGGTCAACCTCGTCCTGCTGCTGTGCTACAGCGTTCCGCTGGCGCTGGTGGCGCTGGCCATGCTGACCGTCGTCGCCTCGGTCTTCCTCGCCGCCGGTCTGTGGCAACTGCGCTGGCAGCGCCGCCTGGTGGAGCTGGGCAACACGCTCAACAACCGGGCCTTCCAGACCCTGCGCGGACTGCCGAAACTGCGGGTCGCCGCGGCGGAGAGCTTCGCGTACGCCGCATGGGCGACGGAGTTCGCCCGCAGCCGCGAACTGCAGCAGCGGGTCGGCCGGATCCGGAACCTCACCACCGTGCTCAATGCGGTCTACCTGCCGCTGTGCACGCTGCTGATGTTCGTGCTGCTGGCCGGGCCGGCCCGCGGGAGCTTGTCCGCGAGCGGATTCCTCACCTTCAGTACGGCCGTGACGATGATGCTGGGCTCGGTCACCCAGCTCACCGGCGCGCTGGTCTCGGCCGTCGCCGTACTCCCGATGTACGAGCAGATCAGGCCGGTGCTGGCGGAGCGGCCCGAGGTGCGTACGGGCAGCGCGCAGCCCGGTGTGCTGGCCGGCGGGATCGAGGCGAAGGGCCTGTCCTTCCGCTACTCCGACGACGGGCCGCTGGTGCTGGACGACGTGTCGTTCCGGGTACGGCCGGGCGAGTTCGTGGCGGTCGTCGGTGCCAGTGGCTGCGGCAAGTCCACCCTGCTGCGGCTGCTGATCGGCTTCGACCGGCCGGTGGCGGGCAGCGTGCTCTACGACGGTCAGGACCTGGCCGCACTCGACCAGGCGGCGGTGCGCCGCCAGTGCGGGGTGGTGCTCCAGAACGCGCAGCCGTTCACCGGTTCAATCCTCGACTGCATCCGCGGGTCCGAGGCGTACTCGCTGGAGGAGGCGTGGGAGGCCGCGGCGATGGCGGGCCTGGCCGAGGACATCAAGGCCATGCCGATGGGCATGCACACCGTCATGTCCGACGGCGGCGGGGCGGTGTCCGGAGGCCAGCGCCAACGCCTGATGATCGCCTCGGCCCTGATCCGCCGTCCCCGCGTGCTCTTTCTCGACGAGGCCACCAGTGCCCTCGACAACGCCACCCAGCGCACCGTCATCGACAGCACCCGCGCACTGCGCGCCACTCGCGTCGTCATCGCCCACCGCCTCTCCACGGTCATGGACGCGGACCGGGTGATCGTGCTGGCCGACGGCCGCGTCGTGCAGCAGGGCCCGCCGGGGGAGCTGCTGGCCGAGACGGGCGGGCTCTTCCGTGAGCTGGTCCAGCGGCAGATCGGCTGAGAACGCGGTGCCCGCCGGGCGGCGTTCCGGGTTCCCCCGGTCCGGGTGCGGCCTTGTGCGCGGCGCGGGAGGATGAGGCGTGCGACTGCTGCTGATGTCCGACACGCACGTGCCGAAGCGTGCCAGGGGGCTGCCCGGGCCACTGCTCGCGGAGGTCGGGCGCGCGGACGTCGTGATGCACGCGGGTGACTGGGTGGACGTCGCGACGCTGGAGCTGCTGGAGGGGCGGGCGGGGCGCCTCGTAGGGGTGTACGGGAACAACGACGGGCCCCGGTTGCGGGCGCGGCTGCCCGAGGTGGCGCGGGCCGAGATCGGCGGGGTGCGGTTCGCGGTGGTGCACGAGACCGGTGACGCGCGGGGCCGCGAGGAGCGGTGCGCCCAGCGGTTTCCCGGGGTGGACGTGCTGGTCTTCGGGCACAGCCACATCCCGTGGGACACGACGGCGCCGGGCGGGCTGCGGCTGCTCAACCCGGGGTCGCCGACCGACCGGCGCCGGCAGCCGCACTGCACGTACATGACGGCCGAGGCGGCCGACGGCCGGCTCTCCGGGGTCCGGCTGCACCGTCTGCCGACGGCCTGACCTCCCGGACCCCTACCGGCCGCCGGCAGGCCGGCCCTCGGCCCGGCTCGGTGCGCACGGCACGCGGTGCTGGACGGGCTGCGCGGCCGGGGGGCGCCGCCCGCTTGAGCGGCCCGTTCGCCCGCCCACCGCCCTCGCCCCGGCTCCGGCGCACGCGGGGAGGGTCCCGGCGGAGTCGGGGAGAGTCACACCGTGTCACCCCCGCCGGGACCTGGCCTTCAGCGGGCTGCACGCCGCCACGGACGCGATCGCCCGGCTCGGGCTGCTCCATCTGCGCGGCGGCGTATGGCGGGGGCAGCGGCTGCTGCCGGCGTCGTGGGTGGCCGAGGCGACCCGCCCGCACA
>NZ_DATDBG010000078.1:0-35886 GCF_036524955.1 Streptomyces sp. | reverse complement strand
CCGGGCAGCCGCGGCGCCGCGAGCGGGCCGTCGCCGCCGGTGTCATGGCCGACAACGCCCGCGCCGGCCCCGCCGCCGCCCCCTCCGTCACCGTCGCTCGGAGCCGGCGTCCGGCCCGGCACCGAAGGGGACCCGTGCGGCGGGCCCCCGCGGTGTCCGGCGCGCGGCTTCCCGCGGTTACCCATGCCGTCCCGCCGCGATCGCGGGCACGGCGGCGAACGTGGCGGGCCGGCGCAGCCGGGTCCAGTGGCCGGCCGGCCAGGCGACCCAGTCGGCGCGCCCGATCACCCGCCCCACCGGTACGGTGCCGCCTCCCGGGTCCCCGAGGTGGTCGCGGGAGTCGCGGGAGTCTTCGCGGTGGTCACCCATCACCCACAGCCTCCCCTCGGGCACCACGATGTCGAACGCCACCCCGGAGGGCCGGTCCCCGGGATACAGGTACGTCTCGTCCAGCGGATGGCCGTTGACCAGCAGCCGGCCCTGCCGGTCGCAGCAGGTGACCCGGTCGCCGCCGACGCCGATGACGCGCTTCACGTAATCCGTCCCGCCCTCCTGGCGGAAGGATCCCTCACCGTCGAACACGATGACGTCTCCCCGCCGCGGTGTGCCGCCGAAACGGTACGCCAGCTTGTTGACCAGCACCCGGTCACCGACCCGCAGCGTGTCCTGCATGGAAGCGCTCGGCACCTCGAAGGGCTCCACCACGAAGGTGCCGACGAGCAGCAGCGCGGCGACGCAGCCGAGCGCGAGCAGCACCGTACGGCGCCACTCCGCCCACACGTCCGCAAACGCCTCGGCCCACGAGCGGGACAGCCCGGGCAGCCCGGCACGGGACGCTTGCACGGACACGACGGAACGCGACCGCTCCTCCGGCTCCGCCTCACCGGCGGAAGAGGAACGGTCGCGTTCCGGTACGACTGCTTCGCTGTCCATCGAGGGCTGAGCCTATCCGGCCCGCCCCGCGTCCCGGCGGACGCCGGCTGCCCCTGCCGACGCCGGCGCGGCGATCAGTTGTCGCGCTTCTCCTTGATCTTCGCGGCCTTGCCGCGCAGCTCACGGAGGTAGTACAGCTTGGCGCGGCGGACATCACCGCGGGTCACGACCTCGATCTTCTCCACGATCGGGGTGTGCACCGGGAAGGTGCGCTCCACGCCGACGGAGAAGCTGACCTTGCGGACCGTGAAGGTCTCGCTGACGCCGGCGCCCTGGCGGCGGATGACGACACCCTTGAACTGCTGGACGCGGGAGCGGTTGCCCTCGATGACGCGTACGTGGACGTTGACGGTGTCGCCGGGGCGGAAGGCCGGCACGTCCGTGCGCAGGCTCGCGCCGTTGACGCTGTCGATCAGGTTGGTCATGGTGTTCTGCTTCCTCGCCGATGCCACAGGTCATCGACGGAACGTCGTAAGTCGTCCGGGGGGTGCCGACTGGTCCCGGCGGGCGTCGTTCCCCCCGTGGCAGGGGCGCGCGCCGGGCAGGCAGCAGCCGCTTATTCTTCCACGGCCTCGGGGGTGCGCCCAAATCGGCCGTCGGGGCCGGGCTGCCAGCCGAGGATGCTGAGCATCTCGCGGTCGTGCCGGTCGAAGGCCGCGGGGTCGCAGCGTTCGATCAGATCGGGCCGGTTGGCGACGGTTCGGCGGAACGCCTCGTCCCGCCGCCAGCGCGCGATCTTCCCGTGATGGCCGCTGAGCAGCACGTCGGGGATGCCGTGACCGCGCCACTGCGGCGGCTTGGTGTAGACCGGCCCTTCCAGCAGGTTGGCCATCGGGCCGGGCGCGAAGGAGTCGTCGGCGTGCGACTGGGCGTTGCCGAGGACTCCGGGCAGCAGCCGGGCGACGGCCTCGGTGATGACCAGGACCGCCGCCTCGCCGCCGGCCAGTACGTAGTCGCCGATGGACAGTTCGTACAGCGGCATCCGGGTGGCGTATTCAGCGGTGACGCGGCTGTCGATGCCTTCGTAGCGGGCCGGCGTGAAGATCAGCCAGGGCCGGGCCGACAGCTCTACGGCGGCGGCCTGGGTGAACGGCCGGCCGCTGGGTGTGGGGACGACGAGTACGGGGTCGTGCGCGCCCGCCTCGTACCCGTCGGCGAGGATGTCGTCCAGCGCCGCACCCCATGGCCCGGTCATCATGACCATGCCGGGCCCACCGCCGTACGGGGTGTCGTCCACCGTGTGGTGCCGGTCGCGCGCCCATCCACGCAGGTCGTGCACGCGTACGTCCAGCCGCCCGGCGGCCCGCGCCTTTCCGACCAGCGAGACGTTCAGCGGCTCCAGGTACTCCGGAAAGATCGTGGCGACGTCGATCCGCATCTCAGGACCCGTTCGTATCGGCTGCGGAGTCCCGGTCCGGTACGGAATCCGCGTCCGACACGGCCTCGGGCTCGTCCAGCAGTCCCGGCGGCGGGTCGATCACCGCGCGCTGCCCCTCCAGGTCGATCTCCGGCACGATCTCGGCAACGAACGGGATCAGCACCTCGCCGCCGTCCGGCCGTCGGACGACCAGCAGGTCCTGGTACGGGAGGTGGGAGATCTCGCTGATCCGGCCGACCTCCCGGCCGTCGCGGGTGACGACGTCGAGATCGACGAGCTGATGGTCGTAGAACTCCTCGGGGTCCTCCGGAGCCTCGTCCGGGTCCACCTCGGCGATGAGCAGCGTGTTGCGCAACGCCTCGGCACCGTTGCGGTCGTTGACGCCTTCGAAGCGCAGCATCAGCCGGCCGCTGTGCACACGCCCGGTGGCGATGGTCAGCGGGCCGGTCGAGGCGGGGTCGGTGGCCAGCACCGCGCCGGGGGCGAGCCGCGACTCCGGCTCGTCGGTGCGCACTTCGACGCTGACCTCACCCTTGATGCCATGGGCGCGGCCGATGCGCCCGACTACGAGCTGCACGTGCTACTCCTGCTCCGAAATGCCGGGGCCGGAGGCGGCGTTCACCACCTCCGGCCCCGATGCATCAGCCATCAAACAGCCATCGAACGCGAATCCTGGCGCCTGACGGCGTCAGATCCGCTCAGACCCGACCAGAATCCGGCCGGATCCGATCAGACCTGGTCCACGTCCACGAGATCGACACGGACCCCGCGACCGCCGAGCGCGCCCACGACCGTACGCAGCGCGCGGGCCGTACGGCCGTTGCGGCCGATGACCTTGCCGAGGTCGTCGGGGTGGACCCGGACCTCCAGCACACTGCCGCGGCGCAGGGTGCGCATGCCGACCCGTACATCGTCAGGGTTGTCGACGATGCCCTTCACGAGGTGCTCAAGGGCCTCCTCGAGCATACTCAGGCCTCGGTGGACTCGGCCGAAGCGGTGGCCTCGGCGTCGTCGGCCTTCTTCTCGGACTTCTTCGCCTTGGGGGTGATCGCCTCACCCTTCGGCTCGTCCGCGGTGTCCTTGGCGGCGGCCTCGAAGAGGGCGCGCTTGTCGGCCTTGGGCTCGGCGACGAGCAGCGGCGCAGGGGCCGGCTCGCCCTTGTACTTCTGCCAGTCGCCGGTGAGCTTGAGGATGGCCAGAACGGGCTCGGTCGGCTGGGCACCGACGGAGAGCCAGTACTGCGCGCGGTCCGAGTCGACCTCGATGCGCGAGGGGTTCTGCACCGGGTGGTACAGGCCGATCTCCTCGATGGCCCGGCCGTCACGGCGGGTACGGGAGTCGGCGACGACGATGCGGTAGTGAGGCGAACGGATCTTGCCCAGACGCTTCAGCTTGATCTTGACTGCCACGGGAGTGGGTTCTCCTGGTGTTGACGTGGTTGGGCACGACGGACAGCCACGTGGGGTTGTGGGAGTCGTGCGCCCGACGGACGCGTCAGCCGAAGGAGAGAGGGTTCCTGCACGGCTGTCGAGTTCTCAGCGGTACATTCTGCCACACTCGGCCAGCGCGTTCGACCGCACGGGCGCCCCCACGCCCGGCCGGGGACCGGCAGCCGGCGCCCCAGGATCCACGCGCGCGGCCGACAGCCCTGGGCCCACGGCTCAGCCGACGCCCACGACCTCCGGGATCCGGAACGGCTGGCCGCACGCCCCGCACATGATCGGCGCCTGGGCCAGTACGGAGGGCACGACGCGAACGTTGCGCCCGCAGTCGCAGACCGCCTTGACCCGTACCCCGCCGCCCGAGGAGCCGTGCCGGGCGGCCGGTCCGCGGAAGGAGCGGGCGGAGTCGGCGGCGATGGCCACGGTGTGCGCCTTGAGTGCGCGCTGGAGGCGGTCGATGGTCCCCCGATATCGCTTGCGGGTGTCGGGCCGCATCACCACGAGTGAGAAGCCGCTGCTCGGATGGGGCTCCTCGGCGTGGTCGAGGCCCATCTCGTCGGCGATCGCGAGGAATCGGCGGTTGTGGTAGCGGCCGGCGCGCGAGGTGTCGCGGATGCCGCGGGCGGCGGCGATTCCGTGCACGGCCTCGTGCAGCAGCCTGTCGAAGGAGAGCTCCGTGCCACAGGCGGACGAGGACTCTCCGATCAGGGACTCGGGCGCGGCCAGATCGGGCAGCTCGGGGTGGTGCCGTTGAATATCGGCCCAGGCGACTGCCAGCTCGGCGGCGAGTACAGGTGGTGTCGTGCTCACGCCGTACCAACGATCCGGAAGCTCCCGGTGTTCCGATTTAGGGCTAGCCCATTTAAATTGCACTGATCGGTCAGTTCCGGATGATGCGCGTAGACAAGGGCGGGTGCGGCGGACAGTGGAGAACCCGCGCACCCGCCTCAAGGACGGACGTTTGCCGTATTCCGTACGTCGGTTTCCGGTCAGCGGACGCTAGTACGCCCGCGCGACGATCGCCAGGGTGCCGGGGGCGTCGTCGGAGACCGGCACGGAACCGTCCTCCGCGACCAGGCAGCGCACCGAAACACCCTGTTCAGCGAGGGCGGCCTCGCCCTCGGCGCCGAGCTTCGCCCATGGGATGCGGGCCCAGCCGGTGGACGCGGCCTCGGCCGCCTCGATGATGGTCGAGGCGTCCACAGTGCGGGACAACCGGCGCTCGCGGGACTCCTGGAGGAGGCGTGCCTGGTCCTCCTCGAGCACCTTCGGCAGCAGGGAGTCGAGGCTGTCGATGGCGACCGGTTCCTTGCCGCCGGGGACACGGCGGGCCAGCATCGCGGTCCCGTTCTGCAGATCGCGCGGCCCGATCTCGACGCGCAGCGGCACGCCCTTGAGCTCCCAGTCCACCGCGCGGCGGCCGAACGGCGTATCGGTGCGGTCGTCCACCTCCACCCGCAGGCCGGCCTCACGCAGCCGGTCGCCGATCTCCCGCACCTTCGCGACGACCGCCTCGTCGTCCTTGATCGCCAGCACCACGACCTGGACGTGCGCCAGCCGCGGCGGCACCCGCAGCCCGTTGTCGTCGCCGTGCATCATCACCAGCGCGCCGATCATCCGCGTGGTGCTGCCCCACGAGGTCTGCCAGACGTGCTCCTGGACACCGTCCTTCGACAGGTACTGGGTGTTGAAGGCCTTCGCGAAGTTCTGCCCCAGTTCGTGGCTGGTACCCAGCTGCAACGCCTTGCCGTCACCCATCATCCCTTCCAGGGTGAGGGTGTTGATGGCACCGGCGAACCGCTCCCTGACCGTCTTGCGGCCCAGCACCACGTCCATGGCCAGCACGTTCTCCATGAAGTCGGCGTAGACGTCGCGCTGGATACGGGAGGCGAAGTCCCGGGCGTCCTCCTGCGTGGCGTGCGCGGTGTGACCCTCCTGCCACAGGAACTCCGTGGTGCGCAGGAACAGGCGCGGGCGCAGCTCCCAGCGGACCACGTTCGCCCACTGGTTGATCAGCAGCGGCAGGTCGCGGTAGCTCTGCACCCACTTGGAGAAGTACTCGTTGATGATCGTCTCGGAGGTCGGCCGGACGACGATCGGCTCTTCCAGCTCCTTGCCGCCGCCGTGCGTGACGACCGCGAGCTCGGGCGCGAAGCCCTCGACGTGCTCGGCCTCCCTGGTCAGGTAGGACTGCGGGATGAACAGCGGGAAGTACGCGTTCTGCGCGCCGACCGCCTTGATCCGCGCGTCCATGTCCTGCTGCATCCGCTCCCACAGGCCGTAGCCGTACGGCCGGATGACCATGGTGCCGCGCACCGGGCCATTGTCGGCCAGTTCGGCCTTGCTGATCAGGTCCTGGTACCAGCGCGGGAAGTCGTCCGCCTGGGGGGTGAGAACGGGAGCCTTTGCCATGCAGGCGATGGTACGGCCCGCCGCGCCCTCAGCGTGAATCGGCCAACCGGAGGAGTCTCCTCGCGGAAGTCGGCAAGAACGGTCCACCCGGACCCTGGACGGAGCCGCGAAACAGCAGTTGTCTGATTCAGGTACGAGCACGACAGGCAGGCGGCACGACAGGCAGGGCGGAACGGGGGCGAACGGCGAGGCGTCGGCTGATTGGGGCTTCCATGGCACCTACCCTCTCTCACGATTCCCGGTCCGGCCCGCAGGCCAGGGCACGGGACTGGGCGGAGATCCAGGAACGGATGCTCGTTCCGCTCTACGAGTCGGTGTACGACCGGCTCGAGGTCGGCGCCGGCACCGGGCTGCTCGCCCTGGGCTGCGGCTCGGGCCTGGCGCTGCTGCTGGCCGCGGCCAGGGGCGCGGCGGTCACCGGCTGCGACACCGACGAACACCGGCTGGCCCTGGCCCGGACCCGGCTGCTGCCCGAACCGCGCCGGGGCGCACCAGAACCCCGTTCCGCCGACGCCGCCGGGCCACGGTTGCTGGCGGGCCCGGCCGGCCGCCTGGGCGACGACCTCCGGTACCGCGACTACGACGTGATCACCGCCTTCGACCCGGCGGCCCCCGCCGGCGAACTGCGGCCCGTGCTCGCCGCCGTGGCTCGCGCGGCACGGCACGGCAGCACGGTGGTCCTGGCCGGCTGGGGCCCGCCCGAGCGCTGCTCGGCCTCCCGGGTGCTGAAGACGGCCGGCCGCCTCGCCGAACCCCGC
The DNA here is from genome assembly GCF_036524955.1 of Streptomyces sp. Classification (GTDB taxonomy): domain Bacteria; phylum Actinomycetota; class Actinomycetes; order Streptomycetales; family Streptomycetaceae; genus Actinacidiphila. The sequence continues at coordinate 28,963 of NZ_DATDBG010000078.1, read as the reverse complement.
GGGTCCGCCGCCCGCGTACGGCTCAGCGGCCGGGACGACCTGGAGGACCTGGCCCGCGACGCCGGTCTGCGCCCCGACGGCTCCGGCCGGGTCGCCTGCCCCTTCGGCTACCCCGACCTCCCCAGCGCCGTCCGCGGCCTGCTGTCCACCGGCCTCTTCGACGCCGCCGTCGAGGCCACCGACCAGCAGCAGGTCGACAAGGAGATCGCCGAAGCCCTCCACCCCTACCGCCGCCCCGACGGCATGATCCGCATGGAGAACGTCTTCCGCTACGTGGTCGCCCGCGTGGAGCGCGCGCCCGCCCGCAGGCGAGAGGCGCCCGACGCTCCCTCACCGAAAACCGGCTGGCCCTCTCCGGCACATCGTCCGCGAGAGTGGGCGGGTGCCCACTCCTGCCCTCCTCCCCGGTGACCGAACCCTCGTCACCCTGACGAAGGCGGGCCGGGAAAAGGACCCCCCTAGGGAGTCAGGCCCGGCCATTCCTCGGCGGTCAGGGCGAACCGCTCATGGTCGCGCCATGCGTTGTTGATGAAGAGCATGCGCGGGGAGAAGCCCTCGTGGCGGAAGCCCAGGCGCTTGGCCATCGCGATCGAACGGCTGTTGTCCGGCTGGACGTTGATCTCCAGCCGGTGCAGCCCGAGGCCGTTCGGGTAACTGGTGAAGCAGCGGTCCACGATCAGCCGCATGCCCTCGCTCATCCGGCCGGTGCCGTTGTACGGCAGGTAGCTGTCGTAGCCGAGAGTCGCGTTGCGGAACCGGGCGCGGACGATGTTGGCGACATTGCACTTGCCGACGATGCCGCCGTCCTCGTCGTTGATGATCAGATACGTCCGCAGCCCCGGGCCCTGCTGCCGCAACAGCTCGTGGAAGCCGTCCGGGTCCACCGGATTCCACGGGCTGAGGTGTTCGGCGGACCGCAGGACCGCCGCGCGGTGGGCCTCGGCGTCGCTGGGGCGGGGCTCTCGAATCGTGACTCGCATGGCCTCATTGTCGTGTACGCGTGCTGCTGCCCGCCCCGGTCACTTCGGCGGCAGGAAGTCCTTGAACTCCGACGGCAGTTCGAAGTTCTCCGTCCCCGAGCCCATTCCGAAGGCGCTGCCCGCCCGCTCCTCGCGGCGCGCGGCGGCGGCCTGCTCCTCCTGGAGCCGCTTCATCGGGTTCCCGCTGCGCCGGCTCCCCTTGCCCTTCTTCTGCTGCTTCTTCTGCCGGCCCGGCCCGCCGCCCATGCCGGGCATCCCCGGCATACCCGGCATACCGCCGCCCTGTGCCATCCGCGACATCATCTTGCGCGCCTCGAAGAACCGCTCCACCAGGCTCTTCACCGCACTGACCTCGACGCCCGACCCCTTGGCGATACGAGCCCTGCGCGAGCCGTTGATGATGTGCGGGTCGGCCCGCTCGCCCGGCGTCATGGACTTGATGATCGCCGCGGTGCGGTCCACATCGCGCTCGTCCAGGTTGTTGATCTGATCCTTGATCTGAGCCATCCCCGGGAGCATCCCGAGCAGCTTGGAGATGGAGCCCATCTTGCGGACCTGCTCCATCTGGGCCAGGAAGTCGTCGAGCGTGAACTCCTTGGGACCCTTCGCCAGCTTGGCCGCCATCTTCTCGGCCTCGGCCTGCGAGAAGGTCTGCTCGGCCTTCTCGATGAGCGAGAGCACATCGCCCATGCCGAGAATCCGGGAGGCCATCCGGTCCGGGTGGAACGCGTCGAAGTCGTCCAGCTTCTCGCCGTTCGACGCGAACATGATCTGCTTGCCGGTGACGTGCGCGATCGACAGCGCGGCACCGCCGCGGGCGTCGCCGTCCAGCTTGGACAGCACCACGCCGTCGAAACCGACGCCGTCCCGGAACGCCTCCGCGGTGTTGACCGCGTCCTGGCCGATCATCGCGTCGACCACGAACAGGATCTCGTCCGGCGTGACCGCGTCGCGGATGTCCGCGGCCTGCTGCATCATCTCCTGGTCGACGCCGAGGCGGCCCGCGGTGTCGACCACGACCACGTCGTACTGCCGGGACCTGGCGTACTCGACGGAGTCCCGCGCGACCTTGACCGGGTCGCCGACCCCGTTGCCCGGCTCGGGCGCGAAAACCGCCACGCCGGCGCGCTCGGCGACCACGGTGAGCTGGTTGACCGCGTTCGGCCGCTGGAGGTCGCAGGCGACCAGCAACGGGGTGTGGCCCTGCTTGTGCAGCCACTGCCCGAGCTTGCCCGCGAGGGTGGTCTTCCCCGCGCCCTGCAGACCCGCGAGCATGATCACGGTGGGCGGCTGCTTGGCGAACCGCAGACGCCGGGTCTCGCCGCCGAGGATCTTGACGAGTTCCTCGTTGACGATGCGGATGACCTGCTGTGCGGGGTTGAGCGCCTGGTGGACCTCGGCACCGAGGGCCCGCTGCTTGACGCTCGCAATGAAGGCCCGGACGACGGGGAGCGCCACATCCGCTTCGAGCAGCGCGATACGGATGTCGCGGGCGGTGGCGTCGATGTCCGCCTCGGACAGACGGCCGCGCCCCCGGAGGGTCTTGAAGGTATTCGCGAGGCGATCAGACAGAGTGTCGAACACGGTGGTCGCAGATCCTCGGGGTCGGGGGCGGAGACAATCGCCCTCCAGAGTATCCGGACCGGAGGGCAAGGCGTCGTCGGCGGCCGGAACGAGCAGGCGAGAGCGGCGCCGCCCGCCCCGGCGTCACGCCCGAACCCCTACCGCAGGGCCGCCTCCACCTGTTTCGCCACCTCCGCGGCGCGGGTGGACGGAAGGGGGTTGCCGTCCTTGCCGACGACGTAGAACGCGTCGACCGCGTTGGCGCCCAGGGTGGAGATGCGGGCGGAGCGGATGCTGACGGAGGTGGCACCCAGGGCGAGGCCGATCCGGTGGAGGAGGCCCGGGACATCGTGGGCGCGGACTTCCAGGACGGTGGCGGTCTGGGAGGTACTGCCGGGGGCCACGGTGACACGCGGTGGCGGTGGGGTGATGCCGCGGCGCCGCGGGTAGGCCGCCTCGCGCTCGGCGAGCCGCGCCTCGATGTCGAGGGCACCGTCGAAGGCGCGGGCCAGGTCGGCGCGGAGCCGGGCGGCCTCGGGCAGGGTGCCGAACTCCGCGGCGACCCGCCAGCTCAGCAGCGCGACCGGGCCCTCACCGATCGGGTCGAACGCCCGCAGGTCGGCGGCGCGGACGGTGAGCCGGTGCAGGGCCAGCACGCCGGCCGCCTGGGCGACCAGGCCGGGCCGGTCGGGCACGGCGACCAGCAGTTCCACGCCCAGCGCCTCGTCCTGAGCCTCGCCCTCGCCGTCGGGTTCGGTGTGCGCGTGCAGCGCGAGCACCGGTCCCCCGGTGCGGGCCGCCTCGATGGCGAGGCGTTCCTCCTCGGCGGTGGGCTCGCGGTCCGCGGTTTCCGGGACGCCGCCGTCCAGGGCGCCGGCCACCCGCTCCACCAGGTCGGCCAGGAGCGTGGCGCGCCAGGTGCTCCACGCGGCGGGCCCGGTGGCCAGCGCGTCGGCCTCGGTGAGGGCTGCGAGCAGTTCCAGCGTGGAGGTGTCGCGTACGGTCTCGGCGACGGTCCGTACGGTCTCCGGGTCGTCCAGGTCGCGCCGGGTCGCGGTGTCGATGAGCAGCAGATGGTGCCGTACCAGCAGGGCGAGCGTGTCGACGTCGGCGCGGCCGAAACCGATCCGGACGGCGACGTCGCGGGCGATGACCTCGCCGGCCTCGCTGTGGTCGCCGGGCCAGCCCTTGCCGATGTCGTGCAGCAGCGCGGCGGTCAGCAGCAGGTCGGGCCGGCCGACGCGGCGGGTCAGGTGGGCCGCCTGGACGGCGGTCTCCACCAGGTGCCGGTCGACCGTGAAGCGGTGCACGGCGTTGCGCTGCGGGCGGCAGCGGACCCGCTCCCAGTCCGGGATCAGCCGGGTGATCAGCCCTTCGGCCTCCAGCGCCTCCCACACCGCGACGGTGGATTCGCCGGCGCCGAGCAGGGTCAGCAACTGTTCGCGGGCCTCGGCCGGCCACGGCACCGGCAGCGGTCTGGCCGCGGCGGCGAGGCGGCGCACGGCGTGCAGGGACAGCGGCAGTCCGGCCTCGGCGGCGGCCGCCGCGGCGCGCAGCGGCAGTACGGGGTCACGTTCGGGTTTGGCGGTGAGCGCAAGGACGGCCTCGCCCTCCTGCTCGACCACGCCGTCGGCCAGCGGGACCCGCTCGGGGGTGCCGGCGGCGGTGGCGGAGCCTCTGGACGAGGTCCGGCCGCGGCCGAGCAGGCCGCGGCGGCGGGGGGGCCGCATCTCGCGGGAGCGCAGCACACGGCCGACCTCGCGCCAGGTGACGTCGGAGGCGTAGGCGATGCGGCGGGCGGCCTCGTAGACCTGGCGGAGCAGCGCGTCGGCGTCGAGCAGGCCGAGGGCGGTGGCGACCTGGTCCTGTTCCTGGAGGGCGAGCCGGTCGGTGGCACGGCCGGTGACCAGGTGGAGGGCGTCGCGGGCGTCGAGCAGCCGGGTGCGGGCCTCGTCGAGTCCTTCACGGGGGGCGTCGGCGAGCCAGGAGGCGGCGACGGCCCGCAGGGCGGTGGCGTCGCGCAGTCCGCCGCGGGCTTCCTTGAGGTCGGGTTCGAGCAGGTAGGACAGTTCGCCGTTGCGTCCGGCGCGTTCCTGGCACATCTCGTGCAGGGCGGGCAGCCGGCGGGGTGCCTGGTTGCGCCAGTCGGCGAGGACCGCGCTGCGCAGGCCGGAGGTGAGGGCGGGGTCGCCGGCGATGTGGCGGGCGTCCAGCAGCCCGAGTTGCACCTTGAGGTCGTCGGCGGCGGTCTTGCGGGCCTCGGCGGGGGTGCGTACCGAGTGGTCGAGGGCCAGGCCGAGGTCCCACACCGGGTACCAGATCCGGTCGGCGAGGTCGGCGATCGGCACCGGCCCGTCACCGGGGTCGTACAGCAGCACCAGGTCCAGGTCGCTGCGGGGCGACAGTTCGCCGCGGCCGTAGCCGCCGACGGCGACCAGGGCGTAGCCGCCGATGCCGGTCGCCTGGGCGGCCTCGGTCGCCAGTGCGGCGAGCCACTGGTCGGTGAGGGTGGCCAGCGCGGCGCGGCGCGGCGGCCCGGGCTGCGCCTCCTCGTTCAGGAGGCGCAGCCGGGCCGCCGCATAACCGCCGTCCGGCGCTTCGACGCTGTCGGTCACTCGTTCTCCAGCGCTGGGGTTGTGGAAGGGACTCGGCCGTGGCCGGTCCCCGGGGCTGGTCCGATGTGCCGGACCGGCCCCGGGGCCTGTCTGACGAGTCACACCGGCCCTAGAGCGCGTCCGGCCCGCGCTCTCCGGTGCGGACCCGGACGGCCGTGTCGACCGGGATGCTCCACACCTTGCCGTCACCGATCTTGCCGGTTCGGGCGGCCTTGACGATCACTTCGATGAGCTGTTCCGCGTCCGCGTCCTCGACCAGGACCTCTATCCGGATCTTCGGCACCAGGTCGACGGTGTACTCCGCGCCGCGGTAGACCTCGGTGTGGCCGCGCTGCCGACCGTAGCCGCTGGCCTCGGTGACGGTGAGGCCGTTCACGCCGAAGGTCTGCAGGGCTTCCTTGATCTCGTCGAGCCGGTGCGGCTTCACGACGGCGGTGATGAGCTTCACGCGTCCACCTTCTTGCTGGAGTCCGCCTCACTGGTGGTCCCGGCCGTGGCAACGCTGCGGGCGGCACCGCCGACGCCGGCGAAGTCGTACGCGGTCTCCGCGTGCAGGATCTGGTCGACGCCGGTGACCTCCTCGTCCTCGGTGACCCGGAAGCCCATGACGACGTCGATGAGCTTGGCGAGGATCGCCGAGCAGACCAGGGAGTAGCCGAGCACCGCGCCGACGCCGGTGAACTGCTTCCAGAGCTGGTCCCAGCCGCCGCCGTAGAAGACGCCCTTGGCGGTCTGGCCGACGCCGCCGGTGGCAAAGAAGCCGATGAGCAGCGAGCCGACGATACCGCCGACCATGTGGACGCCGACCACGTCGAGCGAGTCGTCGTAGTTGAACCGGTACTTCATGCCCACGGCGGCGGCACACAGCACACCGGCGATCAGGCCGACCGCGATCGCGCCGAGCGGGGAGACCGAGCCGCAGGCGGGGGTGATGGCGACCAGACCGGAGACCGCGCCGGAGGCGGCGCCCAGGGTGGTGAAGGAGCCGTGCCGGATGCGCTCGTAGATCAGCCAGCCGAGCATCGCGGCGGCGGTGGCGACCTGGGTGTTGGTGAAGGCCACCGCGGCGACGCCGTCGGAGCCGAGCCAGGAGCCGGCGTTGAACCCGAACCAGCCGAACCACAGCAGACCGGCGCCGAGCATGACCAGCGGCAGGCTGTGCGGGCGCATCGGGTCCTTCTTGAACCCGTTGCGCTTGCCGATGACGAGGATCACGCCGAGGGCCGCCGCACCGGCGTTGATGTGCACCGCGGTACCACCGGCGAAGTCGATGACGCCCTTGGTGAACAGCCAGCCGTCCGACGCCCACACCCAGTGCGCCACCGGGAAGTACACGACCGTGACCCACAGCGCGATGAACAGCGACCAGGCGGTGAACTTCACCCGGTCGGCGAGGGCGCCGCTGATCAGGGCGGGGGTGATGATCGCGAACATGAGCTGGAACACGGCGAACACGTAGATCGGGATGGTGTATCCCGGCCACAGTTCGGCGATTCCTATGTTGCGCATGCCCAGCCAGTTGGTGCCGCCCATGAACCCGCTGCCGGAGTCGAAGGCGAAGCTGAACCCGTAGAGCGTCCACAGGATGGTGACGATGCCCAGGCTGATGAAGCTCATCATGAGCATGTTCAGGGCGCTCTTGACACGCACCATGCCGCCGTAGAAGAAGGCGAGACCAGGGGTCATCACCATCACCAGAGCGGCGCAGATCAGCATGAACGCCGTACTTCCACTGTCGAGCTTGGGCGCATCCGCGGCCAGCGTCATGATGGCTGGTGCCATCGGCGTCTCCTCGTCAATTCCGGACGGCCCGTGCGGGCGGATCTTTGTGGGCCGGTTTTCGCCACGAGGTTGGCTCAGCCGCGTTTCGGTCGATGCCGCACGGTGTTTCACCGCCGTGACGAAGGGGTCATACATGTTACGTGGAGATGAACCACCCCCAGGTGCGGTGAAGGCTGTATACGGGTGGGGTACGGGGCGTGTGCGCGGGTACAGCGGGGGCGGAGCGAGATCGTATCGCGCGGGTGACGGATCGGCGGGGAGATCGGGACCGGCCGCGGACCCCCATCCGGATGACCTGGCGTGGGGAAGCCGAGTCTGGCTCTTCGGATGTGGGCCGCGGCCGGGGTCTGGGGTGCGGTGTCGCGCTCGCTACTGGGCGGGTGGGGCGGTCCGGGCGGGCGTACGGTCAGGCGGACTCGGCGACTTCGGGCAGTTCGGCCGAGAGCCGGTCGGCGAGTCGTACGACCTCGGGTACGTCGCCGAAGTCGCGGACCGCGTTGCGGGCGGTGGTGCGGATCCGGGTGTTGACCCGCTCGGAACGTATGCGGACGGCGACGGCGATGGCGTGCTCGGTGACGTGCGCGGCTTGCTCGGGCTCCTTCATGAGCAGGTGGACGCTGCCCATGCCGACCAGGTTCAGCGCGTAGGCGCGCTGGTGGACCGGGTCGTCGCGGAATCCGTTGACGGCCCGTTCCATCTCGGGCCGGGCGAGTGAGGCGTAGGTGGGGCTGCGGCCCGCGACATAGGCGAGGTCGCGGTAGGAGTGCGCGTTCTCCGCGTGCAGCTCGGCCTCGGTGAAGAAGCTGATCCACGCGGGGTCCGCGGCGGGGCGGGCATCGGCGAAGGTGTCCTCGGCCATCCGGACCGCGCGGTGGCACTTGTTGACCTGGCCCATGTTCGCGTACGCCCTGGCCTCCAGGGCGTACAGCATCGCCTGGGTGGTGGCGGTGGCCGAGTCGCGGCTGCCGTACTGGGCGAGGTGGATGAGCTCCAGCGCGTCCTCGGGCCGGTCGAGGTGGATCATCTGGCGGCTCATCGAGGAGAGCACGAACGCGCCGAGCGGGCGGTCGCCGGCCTCCTTGGCGGCGTGCAGCGCCAGGACCAGGTACTTCTGGGCGGTGGGCTGGAGGCCGACGTCGTAGCTCATCCAGCCGGCCAGGGCCGCGAGGTCGGCGGTGATCCGGTACAGCCGGCGGGCCACGGGCTCGGGCTGCCGCTCCTGGAGCAGGTCGGTGACCTCGTGCAACTGGCCGACGACGGCCTTGCGGCGCAGGCCGCCACCGCACTGGTGGTCCCACATCCGGAACATCGTGGCGGTGTCCTCCAGCAGGTCGAGCTCCTGCGCGGACAGCCCGCCGGGCCGGACGCCGTCGCGGGGGACGGCGTCCGGCCCGGCGCATTCCGGCGCCGGGGCGGGCGCGGCGGGCACCAGCCAGCGCTGCATCGGTTCGACCAGGGCGGGTCCGGCTGACAGCGCCAGGGAGGCGCCGAGGAAGCCGCGGCGTCCGAGCATCAGGTCGCTGCGGGAGAACTCGCTGATCAACTGGACGGTCTGCGGTCCGGCCCAGGGCAGGTCCACGGCGCCGCCGGCCGGTGGCTGGTGCGCGGAGCGCAGGCCCAGGTCCTCGACCGGGACCACGCAGCCGAAGCGTTCGGAGAACAGCTCGGACAGGATGCGCGGGATCGGTTCGCGGGGCTGCTCGCCGTCGAGCCAGCGGCGCACCCGGGAGGTGTCGGTGCTGACGTGATGGGCGCCGATCCGGCGGGCCCGGCGGTTGACCTGGCGGGCCAGTTCGCCCTTGGACCAGCCACTGCGGACGAACCACGAGTTCAACTGTGCGTTGGGCCGCTTCTCCGGTGTGGTGCCCACGGTCCAGCCCCCATCTGCGTCGTCAAACCCTCTGGTCCGAGGGTCCGTTGAGTCCGTCGCGCGCGGCGTCTCCCGTGACTCGCCCGTAACGCCGGACCGGCTTCGGCCGGTCGTGCGGAGGGCGGATTGCCTCCGGCATATCTGGCGGAGTAGGCGGGGCAACCGCCGGACTCACGAACTGAACGTAGTCCCACGATCACCCATCCGGCGACTCCCGTTATGGAAACGCCATCATTCGCCACCCCTTCGCATGAACTCTGCACCCGGTCATGGCGATTCACTTGACACATGCCGGTCGTACGAGGTCAGGCGCGGGCGTAACCATCGGTGTCGGCGATGCGTTGGAGGGGTCATGGTCTTCACGATCGGCAGCATGCGCGAGATGCGGCAGCAGCGGACAGGCGTGCGCGACGCGGCCCGGCTGGCGGCCCTGCCCGGAGTGCGGACCGGCGCCCGCCGCCGGACGCACGCCGCCGTGTGCACGACCGTCGCGCAGTACGCGGCGCTGTGCGGCTGGTCGGTGGTGCCGGGGACGCGGGCGGCGCGCGGCGGCGGCGCCTGTTCGTGCGGGGATCCGGGGTGCCGGGTGCCGGGCGCCCATCCGCTGCCGCTCGCCGAGGAGATCCCGGCGGGCACCCCGCGTGATCAGGCCGCGAAGGCGTGGGCTCGGGTGCCGGGCGCGTCGGTGCTGCTCCCCGTGGGCCACTCCTTCGACGTACTGGACGTCGCGGAGGCGTCCGGGCACCGCGCGCTGGCCCGCCTGGAGCGCATGGGGTTGCGCCTCGGGCCGGTACTGCTCACGCCCGCGGGGCGCGCGCAGTTCTTCGTCGCGCCGGGCGCCGCGGCCGAGCTGCCGCACCTGCTCTACCGGACGGGCTGGGACGACGCGCTGCTCGACCTGCGCTGCCTCGGCCCGGGCGACCACGTCACCGCTCCCCCGTCGGACCACGCCGGCCTCGGCCCGGTCCGCTGGTTGCGCGAGCCGCTGCGCGACGCCGTGTCCCGGCCGTTGCCGCAGCCCGGATCCCACCCCCCCGAGGCCCGCCTGCTGCTGGGCACGCTGGCGTACGTCTGCCACCGCGACCGGGTGCACCTGTGAACCCCGTCCACGGGTAAGGGGCGCCCACCGGCGCGGGCGCCCCTTACGTATACGTCCGGGCCGGACCAATGCCGTCCCGGCACACGATGACTACTCCCCGATCAGCGCCTCCACGAACGCGTCGGGTTCGAAGGGCGCCAAGTCGTCGGCGCCCTCGCCGAGGCCCACCAGTTTGACCGGGACGCCGAGCTCGCGCTGGACGGCGACGACGATGCCGCCCTTCGCGGTGCCGTCGAGTTTGGTGAGGACGATGCCGGTGATGTCCACCACTTCGGCGAAGACGCGGGCCTGGACCAGGCCGTTCTGACCGGTGGTGGCGTCCAGGACGAGCAGCACCTCATCGACCGGGCCGTGCTTCTCCACCACCCGCTTGACCTTGCCGAGCTCGTCCATCAGGCCGGTTTTGGTGTGCAGCCGGCCCGCGGTGTCCACCAGGACGGTGTCGGCACCCTCGGCGATGCCCTCCTTGACCGCGTCGTACGCGACGGAGGCGGGGTCGCCGCCCTCGGGCCCGCGTACCGTACGGGCCCCGACCCGCTCGCCCCAGGTCTGCAACTGGTCGGCGGCGGCGGCGCGGAAGGTGTCGGCGGCGCCGAGTACGACGCTGCGGCCGTCGGCGACCAGCACCCGGGCGAGCTTGCCGGTGGTGGTGGTCTTGCCGGTGCCGTTGACGCCGACGACCAGGACGACGGCCGGGGACTGCTCATGGCTCTCGGTACGCAGGGTGCGGTCGAGGGTGGGGTCGACCAGGGTGAGCAGTTCCTCGCGGAGCAGTCCGCGCAGCTCCACCGGGGTCCTGGTGCCCAGTACCCGCACCCGGGTGCGCAGCCGCTCGACGAGTTCCTGGGTGGGGGTCACTCCGACGTCGGCGGTGATGAGGATGTCCTCGATCTCCTCCCACGTCTCCTCGTCCAGGCGCTCCCGGGAGAGCAGGGTGAGCAGACCCTGGCCCAGCGAGGTCTGGGACCGCGACAGCCGGGACCGCAGCCGTACCAGCCGGCCGGCCGTGGGCTCGGGCAGCTCGATCTCGACCGGCGGGGCCGGGGCCTCCTCCAGCGCCTCGGGTGCGAGGGTCGCGCCGGGGAGCGCGACTTCTTCGATGGTCCTGCGGGGCTCCTCCCGCGGGACCGCGGCCTCGTCGCCGACATGGGGTTCGGCGGGAGGCGTGGGGATCGTCGGGGTGCTCGGCGGCGCTGGCGGCAGCTGCTGCTTCTTCTTGCGGCGGCTGCCGATCACCAGCCCGCCGGCCCCCAGGATCACGACCAGGGCGATGACGACGGCAAGGATCAGGATTTCCATAACCCGACCAGTATCCCCATCTTTTCGCCGGCCTCTCGCCTCCGGGCGCTGCCGGGTTCGCCGTGCAGGCGTCGAGCCAAAGGCCGCGCCGGTGTCGAAAGCAACGAGGAGAAGGAGCGAGGCACGAGCGACGTACGACGAGGACCGTCGACACCGGGTCCGAGCGGCCGGGGGCGAGAGGGCGGCGAAAAAGTCAGCCCATCTCCTCCAGCGTCTTGCCCTTGGTCTCCTTCACGAAGGCCAGCACGAACGGGATGGAGGCCACGGCGAAGCAGGTGTAGATCACGTACGTGCCGGACAGGTTCCAGTCGGCGAGGCTGGGGAAGCTGGCGGTGATCGCCCAGTTGGCGATCCACTGGGCGGAGGCGGCGACGCCCAGCGCGGCGGCGCGGATCTTGTTCGGGAACATCTCGCCGAGGAAGACCCAGACCACGACACCCCAGGACAGGGCGAAGAAGAGCACGAAGCAGTGCGCGGCGATCAGCGCGACGGTGCCTTCGGCGCTGGGCAGCGTGTCGCCGTGCTTGGACGAGAACGCCCACGCCTCCAGGGCGAGCGAGACGGCCATGCCGGCGGAGCCGACGAGCGCGAGCGGGCGGCGGCCGATCCGGTCCACGAAGATCATCGCAATGACGGTGCCGATGATGTTCACGATCGAGGTGGTGAAGGAGTAGAAGAAGGAGCTGCTGGGGTTGATGCCGACGGACTGCCACAGCGTGGAGGAGTAGTAGAAGGCCACGTTGATGCCGACCAGCTGCTGGAAGGCGGACAGGCCGATGCCGATCCAGACGATCGGCAGGAAGCCGAACCGGGAGCCGAGCAGGTCCCGGAAGCTGGCCTTGTGCTCGCGCCGCATCGCGTGCTCGATCTCGGCGACCCTGGCGTCCAGGTTGATGTCGGTGCCCTCGACGTCGGCGAGGACGGCCCGCGCCTTCTCCTCGCGCCCGACGCTGAGCAGGTAGCGCGGCGACTCGGGGATGGCGAAGGAGAGCAGTCCGTAGATCACGGCGGGTACGACCATGACGCCGAGCATGAGTTGCCAGGCCTCCAGGCCGGCGAGGGTGCCGCGCTGGTCGCCCTCGGCGGCGTTGAGGATGCCCCAGTTCACCAGCTGGGAGACGGCGATGCCGAGGACGATCGCGGCCTGCTGGAAGGAGGCGAGCCGACCGCGGTAGGCGGGCGGGGCCACCTCGGCGATGTAGGCAGGGCCGATCACCGACGCCATGCCGATGGCGAAGCCGCCGACGATCCGCCAGAAGGCCAGGTCCCACAGGGCGAACGGCAGGGCGGAGCCGACCGCGCTGAGGGTGAACAGGACGGAGGCGATCCGCATGCACCGGATCCGGCCAATGCGGTCGGCTATGCGTCCGGCGGTGGCGGCGCCGATGGCGCAGCCGATCAGGGCGACGGCGATGACCTGGGCCAGGGCGGCGGACCCGATGCCGTACTTGTCACGGATCGCCTCGACGGCGCCGTTGATGACCGAGCTGTCATAGCCGAAGAGGAAACCACCCATGGCGGCGGCAGCGGTGATGAAGATGACGTGGCCGAGGTGCTCGGGGAGGGCGGAATGACCCGAGGTCCCGGTCGCTGGTGCGGTGCTGGTCAAGGTGGTCTCCCCGGGCTCGACGGCGAGCCCTCACATGAGGTCTGGATCTTCGGGATGTCTGCCGACGCGCGGTCGGTCACCACTCGAACATATGGGCAGATCCTCAGAGAGTATGCCTACAAGTTTCAGATGCAAAGACTGCTGATTACGTCTGAAAATGGCCGAAACCCGCCTACACCACCGCTGGATGTGTTCACCGCTTGAAGAAGAAGAGACAGGCTGTGCAGTGGACGGGGCCCGGGAGCGCCCTACGCGGTCTGCTGTTTACCGTCCCGCAGCCGCTGGCTGATCACCTTGGACACGCCGTCGCCCTGCATGGACACGCCGTACAGGGCGTCGGCGACCTCCATCGTGCGCTTCTGGTGCGTGATGACGATCAGCTGCGAGCTCTCCTGCAGTTCTTCCATGATCCGGATCAGTCGCTGAAGGTTGGTGTCGTCCAGTGCGGCCTCGACCTCGTCCATCACGTAGAACGGGCTCGGCCGGGCCTTGAAGATCGACACCAGCATCGCCACCGCGGTCAGTGAGCGTTCACCGCCCGACAGCAGCGACAGCCGCTTGACCTTCTTCCCCGGCGGGCGGGCCTCAACCTCCACACCCGTGGTGAGCATGTTGTCCGGATCGGTGAGCAGCAGCCGGCCCTCGCCGCCGGGAAAGAGCCGGGAGAAGACGCCCTCGAACTCGCGGGCGGTGTCGTGGAAGGCGGCGGTGAAGACCTGCTCGACCCGCTCGTCCACGTCCTTGACCACCTGGAGCAGGTCGGCGCGGGTCTTGCGCAGGTCCTCCAGCTGCTCGGTGAGGAACTTGTGCCGCTCCTCGAGCGCGGCGAACTCCTCGAGCGCCAGCGGGTTCACCTTGCCGAGCTGCGCGTATGCCTTCTCGGCCGCCTTCAGCCGTTTCTCCTGCTCGGCCCGGACGTAGGGGCGCGGCTGGTTCCGCGGGTCCGCCGGGTCCTCGGGCGGGATCTCGCCCTCGGCGGGCGGGGACGGGGGCACCGACTGCTCCGGGCCGTACTCGGCGACCAGCCCGGCCGGTTCCATACCGTGCTCCTCCAGCGCCTTGGCCTCCAGTTGCTCGATGCGCAGCCGCTTCTCGGCGCCCAGCACCTCGCCCTTGTGGACGTCCCCGGTCAGCCGGTCGAGTTCGCTCTTGAGCTCCCGGCCGCGCCGGCGCTCGAGACCGAGTTCGGCCTCGCGTTCGGCCCTGGCCTGTTCGGCGGCGGCGCGCTCGGCCTCGGCGCGGCCGACCGAGACCTGCACGCACGCCAGCAGTCCGCGGGCGCCGGCCAGTACGGCGGCGGCGACCGACGCCTCGTACGCCAGGCGCGCCCGGCGCCGCTCGGCCCTGGCCCTGGTCTCCCGCTCGGCGCGGGCCGCCCGGTCGAGCCCGTCGGCACGTCCGGCCAGGCCCTTGACCCGCTCCTCGTGGGTACGCAGCTGGAGCCGCGCCTCCATCTCGGTCTGCCGGGCGTTGGCGCCGTCGGCGGCGAGCCGGTCCCGTACCGAGGTGTCGGGTTCCTCCTCGCCGGGTTCCTCCTGGGCCTCGCTGAGCCGGTACGACAGCTCCTCCAGCTCCTCGCGGGCCGCCGCCAGCGCCTCCTCGGCGCGTACCACGGCAGCCGCGGCGCGGTCGGCCTCGCCCGACGCGGCGCGCGCCTGGCCGCCGAACCGGCCGAGTTGCTGGGCGACCGACGCCTTCTGCTTCTCCGCGGCCCGCCGCCGCTGCCCCAGTTCGTCCACCGTGCGGGCGGCGGCGGCCCGCCGGTCCCTGGCCTCCAGCTGCCGGCCGGCCAGTTCGGCGCACCGGACGTCGAGCCGTTCGAGCTCTGCCGTCGCCTCGTCCACCGCGGCCTGCACCTCCAGCACGCTGGGCGCCTTGGCGGAACCGCCCTGCGCGGTGTGCGCGGCCAGCACGTCGCCCTCGGCGGTCACCGCGGTCAGCCCCGGATGCCGCGTCACCAGCGCTTCGGCGTCGGCGAGCGACGCCACGACGGCCGTGTCGGCCAGCAGCCGCCGCACCGCGCCCGCCAGTTCCCCGGGGACGGCGACCAGGTCCGCGGCCCAGCGCGCGCCGGCCGGCAGCTCATCGGTGGCGGTGGCGGTGGCGGTGGCACAGGCATCCCCGGGCTGCCGACCGCCGCCCGCCGGACCGCCGACGGGGGGCGCCGGGTCCGGAGCGCCCGCCAGCAGCAGGGACGCGCGGCCCGCGTCGTTCTTGCGGAGCAGGCGCAGGGCGTCGGCGGCAGCGGCGGGGCCGGTGACGGCGACCGCGTCGGCGGCGGCGCCGAGCGCGGCGGCGACCGGGATCTCGTAGCCGGGGGTGACGCGCAGCAAGGTGGCGGCCGAGCCGAGCACACCGGCCGGGCGGTCGCCGTCGCCCGTCCCGAGCAGCGCACCCGTACCGTCCTTGCGGCGCAGTGCGGGGGCGAGCGCGTCGCGGCGGGCGGCGACGGCGGCGCGCTGCCGTTCTGCGGCGGTGGCCGCCTCGCGGGCGGCGGTGAACGCCTCCTCCGCGGCCGCCTGCTCCGCGCGGGCGGCCTCGAAGCGGGCCTCCAGTTCGGAGTCGTCCGCGTCCAGGTCCGCCACCTGGGCGCGCAGCTCCTCGTACTCGGCCTGCGCCGATTCCGCGCGGTCGCGGGCCTCGTCACGGGCGGCGGCCAGCCGGCCGATCTCCGCCTCGGCGGCGACGGCCCTGGATCGGGCCGCGTTGAGCTGGCCGTTCAGGCGGGCCAGGCCCTCGCGGCGGTCGGCGATGGCGCGGGCGACCCCCTTGAGCCGGGTCTCCTCCTCGGCGAGGTGGCGTTCCAGTTCGGCGCGGTGGCCGACGGTGTCGTCCAGGGCACGCCGGGCGGCGTCGAGGGCTTCGCCGAGCTCGGCCTCCTGCTCGCGGATACGGGCGGCCTCCCGTTCCATGTCCTCCGGGTCGCGCCCCCTGCGCTCCTCGGCGGGCTGGCTGGTGGCGTGCCGGTGCCGCTGTTCGGCCAGGCCGATGGTGCCGCGGACCCGCTCGGCGAGCTGGGAGAGTTCGTACCAGGTGGCCTGGGCCCGGCTCAGCCGCGGCAGCAGGGCCCGTACCTGGTCCTCAAGGCGGGCCTCGCGCTGGACGGCGGCGGTGAGGTGGGCCTCCACGGCGTCCCGGCGCTCCTTGAGCGCGGCCTCGTCGGCGATCTCGGCGCGCAGCGCCTCACGAAGGGTCACCAGGTCGTCGGCGAGCAGCCGCAGCCGGGCGTCGCGCAGGTCGGCCTGGATGACGGCGGCCCGGCGGGCGACCTGTGCCTGCCGGCCGAGCGGTTTGAGCTGGCGGCGCAGCTCGCCGGTGAGGTCGGTGACCCGGGCGAGGTTGGCCTGCATCGCGTCGAGCTTCCGCAGCGCCTTCTCCTTGCGCTTGCGGTGCTTGAGGACGCCCGCGGCCTCCTCGATGAAGGCGCGGCGGCCCATCGGGTCGGCGTGCAGCACGGAGTCGAGCTGGCCCTGGCCGACGATGACGTGCATCTCGCGGCCGATGCCGGAGTCGGAGAGGAGTTCCTGGATGTCCAGCAGCCGGCAGGTGTCGCCGTTGATCTGGTACTCGCTGCCGCCGTTGCGGAACATGATCCGCGTGATGGTGACCTCGGCGTACTCGATCGGCAGCACACCGTCACTGTTGTCGATGGTCAGCGACACCTCGGCGCGGCCCAGCGGGGGGCGCCCGGTGGTGCCGGCGAAGATGACGTCCTCCATCTTGCCGCCGCGCAGCGACTTGGCACCCTGCTCGCCCATCACCCACGACAGTGCGTCCACCACGTTGGACTTGCCGGACCCGTTGGGTCCGACCACGCAGGTGATACCCGGTTCGAAGCGCAGCGTCGTCGCCGAGGCGAACGACTTGAAGCCGCGCAGGGTGAGGCTCTTGAGATGCACGCCGGTCGACTCTACTAGTTGGTGCGGTGCTCGTTCGTGCTGCGCGGTTTCACTGCGGAATGTGCAGGGCACATCAGACGTAGAGCGGGGCGGAGCCGGGATCGGGACTGGGGAGGAACACAGGTAGGGCGGGACGACGAAGGGACGCCGAAGCGTCCCTTGCAGAAATTCTCAAGCGGTGTCCGGGGACACCTGTCCGGCTTGTGGCCGTTCAGGCGAGCACGGGCTCCGCGTGAGCTACGTCGATGCTGCCGAGCAGCGACTCTTCATGCGACGCCACAGACAGCGCGTCATTCTCCGCCTGGATCCGCAGGAGCTCGGATTCCAGGTCCTGAACGCGCTGCTGAAGCCTTCGCATCTCGGCGAGGAGTCGCGGGTCCGGACCGCCGACGTAACCGAGAAGCGCCTTTGCCATGATTGATGGTCCTCCACGCTGAGTGACCGACCGAAGCGGGGTAGGTCGTGGGTGAGGGGTACGCTCCCGCGCGGGGTGTGGGCCCGTGACCGCCTCTTAGCGTTCCGTGGAGTCACGTGCGCGGGGCTTCCAGCGTCTCACCAAATACGGAGACGGTCAACACGATCACAGCCCAGCCCTCGGGTTCGCCTCAGAAAACACGGCGCGGAGTGCGCTGTGGGCTGCCCGGGTGGCATCGAGATCATCCTCGATGGGGGCAGCCTGACACGGCGTCCGCCATAAGGCAACAGGTTGTGCTCATCTGATCTCGAAACCGTCGTATCCGCCTCGCGGGACCCCCCAGATTTCGGTCACTCCCTCGACCCGCCCGGGCGTGTCACCGTGGCGCAGCCGATCGAGCAGGTGTTCGCAGTCCGCCCGGTCGCCCTCGGCGACCATCTGGACCCGGCCGTCGTCCAGATTGCTCGCGTAACCGGACAGCCCGCCGATCTCCAGCGCGGTGGCCCGGGCCCACCAGCGGAAGCCGACCCCTTGCACCCGGCCGCGCACCCACGCGGTGAGCCGAACTGTTTCGTTCATGTGCGCACGCTATCCCGCCGGTATTGGCCGCATCACATCGCTCGCGGGCGTCTTTCGCTACTGTCACCCCCCGGCAGGAGTTCACACGTTCGGATCAACCGCGCCAACCGCGCTATGGGGCGGCCCCCGGGCCAGGAGCGAACCGTGCGGGCGGACCGCCGGCCGGCGGTGTCCGGGCGCGGTCCCGGAGCAGTGAGGAGGGTGCGGATGGGGCGTCACAGCCGTCATGCCCAGGCGCCGGCACCGCGGAAGCGTCCCCGCGGGCATCGCGGGCGCCGCAAGGGCCGTCCGATACGCAGCGGGCTGCTCACCTCGTGCGCCGCGCTGGCGGTGGGCGCGGTGGTCGCGTCCACCGGACTGCTGTCCGGGGTGACGGACCGACTGCCGTACGGGGGCGACGGCGCCTCCGGCGCCCAGGCCGACGGCGACCCGGCCACCGGCAGCGACCCGCCCTCACCGCTGGGCGGGAGCACCACGCCGGCCCCGGGGCGGACCACCGCCGGGGCCGGGTCGCCGTCGGCACGTGGCACCACGAAGGCGCCGCGCCCGGCCGCCTCCCCCACCCGTACCGCCGCGAGCCCGGCCGCCACGGCGCCGAGCGCCCCGCGGACCACCGGCGCACCGACCGTGCCGGTGGTCACGCGGCCGGCCACCACCGCGCCCGGGCCGCCGGGCGGCGGCCCGCCGAGCACGCACCCGGCGACGGCCGACCCCGGCACCACGGCCCGGGCCGCCGTCCTGGCCCTGGCGAACCAGGAGCGGGCCGCGGCCGGCTGCTCCCCGCTCACCGCGAGCTCCGCGCTGGAGAGGCTGGCGCAGGACTTCACCGAGGACATGGCCGCCCGCGACTTCTTCGACCACACCGACCCGGACGGCGACACGCCGTGGGACCGGGCGGCACAGCTCGGGATCACCAACCTCGGCGGCGAGAACATCGCCCGCGGCCAGGCCGACGCCCAGGCGGTGACGGCCGCCTGGATGAACAGCCCCGGCCACCGGGCGAACATCCTCGACTGCGACTACCGGACCCTGGGCGTCGGCGTCCACTACGGCACAGGCGGCCCGTGGTGGACGCAGGACTTCGGGTTCTGAGCGGTCCGGGTCACACCGCCGCGAGGGCCGCGCGGCCCGCGACCTGAACGCGGGCGGCCTGGGCGAGGCGGCGGCCGAGGTGCTCGGCGGTGGCGATGTCGGCCTTGTGGACGGCCTCCGGGCCCTCGTCGTTGTTGGTCTGGGCGCCGGCTCCGAGGAAGAAGCCGAGGCGGTTGATGTCGTGCTCGGACGCATCGGAGGTGTTCCAGCCGGGGTGCAGGCCCAGGTTGACCCAGTTCATGCCGTGCTGGGCGGCGAGCAGCGAGAAGAACTGGAGGGTGTGCAGCTTGTCGCCGCTCTTGGAGCCGGAGTTGGTGAAGCCGGCCGCGAGCTTGTCCTGCCAGGAGTGGCCGAACCAGCGCTTCGAGCTGTCCTCGGCGAACGCGTGGAAGGCGGCGGAGGCGGTGCCCATGTAGGTGGGTGAGCCGAACGCGATGGCGTCCGCGCCGTCCAGCAGCAGCCACTGCTCGTCGGTGATCTCGTCCACCTTGATCAGGTGGACCACGGCGCCTTCGGCGGCGGCGCCGTCCCGGACGGCCTCGGCGACGACGGTGGTGTGCCCATAGCCGGAGTGGTACGCGATGGCGACGACAGGGCTGGTCACAGGGGTGGACACAGTGTGCTCCTCGGGTGGGGTCCCCGCGGACGGAGACCACGGGTGGGGACTCGCACAGTTGAACACTAACTATTCGAAAGCGCAACCCGAGAGAGAGCGCTGTGTGAATGTGCGGTGCGGGGGTACTCTCGTGGTATGGCAGAGACCATGGAGGGGGCCACGAAGTCGTGTGGCGTCGATGCGGCCGTCGAGGCCATCGGGGGGTTCGACGTCTTCGCCCGCAGTTGTCCGTCCCGCGGCACCCTGGAGCACGTCACCGGCCGCTGGGGAAGCCTTACGCTCGGCGCGCTCCACGAGGACACGCTGCGCTTCAACGAGCTGCGGCGGCGGGTGGACGGGGTGAGCGAGAAGATGCTGTCCCAGACCCTGCAGGCGCTGGAGCGCGACGGCCTGGTGATCCGCGACGCCCAGCCCACCAACCCCCCGCACGTCGAGTACCGGCTCACCCCCCTCGGAACCGAGATCGCCGGGCGGCTGCTGTCGCTGATCTCGCTGGTGGAGGGGCGGATGCCGGACGTGCTGGCCGCGCGGCAGACCTACGACGTGGCGCGGGGCACCGGCTGACACCGCGGGCAGAAGTAGCTGGACCGGTTCATCCAGGGGCGCCGGCGGATCGGGGTGCCGCAGCGGCGGCACGGCCGGTCCTCACGCCCGTACGCGTCCAGGGAACGGTCGAAGTAGCCCGACTGGCCGTTCACGTTGACGTAGAGGCTGTCGAAGCTGGTGCCTCCGGCGGCCAGGGCGTCGCCCATCACCTCGCGGATGTGCGTGAGCAGCTCCGCGGTCCGGGGGCGGGTCATCGTCGCGGTCGGGCGCTCGTAGTGCAGCCTGGTGCGCCACAGCGCCTCGTCGGCATAGATGTTGCCCACCCCGCTGACCAGGGACTGGTCGAGCAGGGCGCGCTTGATGGTGGTGCGCTTGCGGCGCAGCGCCGCGTGGAAGGCGTCGTCGTCGAAGGCGGGGTCGATCGGGTCCCTCGCGATGTGGGCCAGCGGGTAGGGCAGGCCCTCGGGGTCGTCCGGCACCGGCTCGTGCAGGGAGAGGCCGCCGAACGTGCGCTGGTCCACGAAGCGCAGGTCGGTGCCGAGGTCGTCGGTGAAAGTGATCCGGACCCGGAGATGGGTTTCGCTGCGCCCGGCGGCAGGGCGGATCAGGAACTGCCCGCTCATGCCCAGGTGGGCGGTGAGGACGAGGTCGTCGGTCAGGGGCAGCCACAGGTACTTGCCCCTGCGGTGGGCACGGCCCATGACGGCACCCCGGAGCTGCTTCACGAAGTCCTCCGGGCCCCCGGGGTGGCGGCGCACGGCGCGCGGGTGGAGGACCGTCACGTCGTCGACGGTCCGGCCGGACACCCACGTGGCGAGGCCCCTGCGGACGACTTCCACTTCCGGCAGCTCCGGCACGGCTCTCCTTTGTGTGCGGACCTTTTTGTGCGGAAGTGGGCGCCCCGTCCGGGGCGCGGGGAGCGGGCGCTCAGCCCGCCGGCTGCCGATGGTCCGGTGGCGCCACGACCGCCGCGGTGACCACCCGCGAGCCCTCACCGGACCGGTCGGGCGGTTCCCCGGGCCTGCCCGGGGCTCAGCCCGCCGTCGTGGTCGCCGTCTTCCGGATCGCGCGCCAGGCGGCCTCGGCGGCCTGCTGCTCCGCTTCCTTCTTGCTGCGGCCCGTGCCGGTGCCGTACTCGACACCGCCGACACGGGCGGCAGCCGTGAAGGTCTTCTCGTGGTCGGGGCCGGACTCGGTGACCGCGTATTCGGGGACGCCGAGACCCTCGGTGGCGGTCAACTCCTGCAAGGACGTCTTCCAGTCCAGGCCGGCGCCCAGGTTGGAGGACTCCTCGATGAGCGGATCGAAGAGGCGGTGGACCAGCTCGGAGGCCGCGTCCAGGCCCTGATCGAGATAGACCGCGCCGATCACCGCTTCGAGGGTGTCCGCGAGGATGGACGCCTTGTCCCGGCCGCCGGTACCCTCTTCGCCCCGGCCGAGCCGGATGAACGCGCCCAGGTCGAGCCCGCGGCTGACCCCGGCCAGCGCCCGCGAGTTGACCACTGCGGCCCGCAACTTGGCGAGCTGGCCTTCGGGCAGGTCCGGGTGGATGCGGTAGAGGGTGTCGGTGACCACCAGGCCGAGCACCGAGTCCCCGAGGAACTCCAGCCGCTCGTTGGTGGGCAGCCCGCCGTTCTCGTACGCGTACGAGCGGTGGGTCAGCGCGCGCACCAGAAGGGCGGGCTCGAGTCGGTACCCGAGCCGCCCTTCCAGAAGCGTGTGGGACGAGGCTTTGTCCGTCGCGGCCTGATGCGACGCCGGTGCGTCTGACGTGGAGGACACTGAGCCTGTCACCCGCCGATCAGACCTCGAGGACCTGACGGCGGTTGTAGGTGCCGCAGCTCGGGCACGCGATGTGCTGGAGCTTCGGCTCGCGGCAACGCTCGCACGCCACCAGGCTCACGGGCGCAGCCTTCCACTGCGAACGGCGGTGGCGCGTGTTGCTGCGCGACATCTTCCGCTTCGGAACAGCCACGGCTACTTCTCCTGGTTCTCGTCTTGGAAATCCTTCAAGGCCGCCCACCGGATGTCGGTGACCTCGTGGTGGTGGTCCGGTTCGTCGGCGAGCCGCACACCGCATTCGGCGCACAGGCCCGGACAGTCGTCCCGGCACACCGGCTGCATCGGCAGTGCGAGCACCACCGCGTCCCGCAGCACGGGTTCGAGGCCGAGCAGATCGGCCTCGAGGTAGAACACGTCCTCCTCCTCGGCGTCGTCACCGGCTTCGTCCCTGCGGGCGGTCCTGGTGTCGGCGTCGGGGTAGGAGAACATCTCCTGGAAGTCCGCGTCCAGCTCGCGCTCGACGGGCTCCAGGCACCTTACGCACTCCCCCCGCAGCGGCGCGCGGGCGGTGCCGGTGACCAGCACGCCCTCCATCACCGACTCCAGGCGGAGGTCCAGCTCGACGGTGACGCCCGCGGGCACCCCGATGACCTCGATCCCGAGGTCTTCGGGTGCCGGCACCGAACGGGAGACCTTCTTCATCGCACCAGGACGCCGACCGAGCTCGCGTGTGTCGAACACGAGCGGGTCGCGGTGGTCGAGGCGGGTGTTCAGGGCTTCCTGCTTTCATCGGTACGGCCCGGCACCGCGTCCCTCGGGGGCGGGCAGGCCGAAGCGCCGGCGATTCACACGGCTGGAGCTGACAGGATACTGGACGCGCCGCCTCCGCCCAAACAGAGCCGCGTCGGCTCCCCTTGGCGAAGGGGTCAGCGCCCCTGTTCCAGCTCGCGCAGCCTGGCCAGGTCGATCATCCCGGTGTCGAAGAAGCTGGTCTCGTCGAGCGCGGGGGTCTGCGCGTACTCCTGCGCGGGGGCCTGCTGCTGATACGGGGCCTGCGAGGTGTACTGCTGCCGTTCGTAGTCCTGGCCGCCGTACTCGTACCCCGGGCCCGCCTCCGGGGTGTAGCCGTACGGGTCCTGGTAGCCGGCCTGTGGCGCGTACTCCTGCTGCCGGTAGTCGTACGACGGGTTCTGCGGGTAGCCGTAGCCGTCGCCGCTCTGCGGCGCGGCGGGCTGGGCGGCGGCGGGGTCGTAGCCGTACTGGGAGAGGTCGGCCTGTTCGGGGGCGGCGGGGGCGGCGAGCCCGGCCAGGTACTCGGCGTCGCTCTGCCGGTGCGGCCCGGAGTCCTGGGAGCCGTCCGCCGCGTCCTGGGCGGCGATGTGCGCGGCGAGGTCGTCGATCGGGTTGTGCCCGGTGAGCTTGAGCCGGCCGCGGCCGACCGCCTCCAGGGTCTTGGTGAGGACGGCCTCGAACGCGCCGAGCTTGGTGTCCACGTACTCGTCGGCGCGGCGTCGCAGCGTCTCGGGGTCCGCACTGCGCTCGGGGGCGTCGGGGTCGGCGTCGCCGTAGCCCTGTACGTCCTGCGTGTACGGGTCGCGGCCGAGCAGCTTCTCCCGGCCGCGGTCGACCGAGCCGATGGTCTTGGTGAGGACCACCTCGAAGTTGGCGAGCTTGCTGTCGACGTAGTCGTCGGCCTCGGCGCGGATCTCGTCGGCCTCCCGGCGGGCCTCGGCGATGATCCGCTCGGCCTCGTCCTGCGACTGCCGGGCGATCTGGGTGTCGGAGACCAGCGAACCGCGTTCGGCGTGCGCCGACTCGATGATCCGCTGGGCTTCGGCGCGCGCCTCGGCGACCATCTGCTCGCGGTCGCCGAGCAGTTCGCGGGCCTGTGACAGGGAGTCGGGGAGCGCTGCGGAGACCTCTTCGAGCATGGCCAGCAACTCGGCCCGGTTCACCACGCAGGAGGCCGACATCGGCATGGACCGGGCGCCGGCGACGGCGGCGGTGATCTCATCGAGCTTCTTCTGGACGTCCACGACGACGACTCTACTGCCGCCGGAGCCTGGCGGTGAGTGCCTCCAGGACAGGGGGCGGCACCAAGTGGGAGATGTCACCGCCCCATTGGGCGACCTCCTTGACGAGGCTGGAGGACAGGAAACTGTAGGCCGGGTTGGTCGGGACGAACAGGGTCTCCACACCGGACAGGCCGATGTTCATCTGCGCCATCTGGAGCTCGTAGTCGAAGTCGCTGACCGCGCGCAGGCCCTTGACGATGGCGGGGATGTCGCGCTGCTTGCAGAAGTCGACCAGCAGCCCGTGGAAGGACTCGACCTCGACGTTGCCGAGGTCGCCGGTGACCTCCTCGATCAGGGCGATCCGCTCCTCGATCGTGAACAGGCCCTGCTTGGAGCGGTTGATCATCACGGCGACGTGCACGGTGTCGTACAGCCGGGAGGCGCGGGCGATGATGTCGAGGTGTCCGTTGGTGATGGGGTCGAAGGACCCCGGACAGACTGCGCGGCGCAAGACTGGCTCCTCGCTCTCCGTACGGGCGTGCCGGGTGCTGGGTCTCATGGCGGACTCATGTCGGATCGGGCGGGCTCATGACCCGGCGGCGACCTGGGCGGCGCGACCGTACCAAAGAGTCGCCTCGCCGTAGCGCCGGGAACGCAGGCCCTCGATCCCCGGCGGCCAGCGGAACTCGCCGCCGCGGGTGCCGCGCTCCACGGTGACCAGCGCTTCCTCGGCCAGCCAGAGATGGGACAGGAGTGTGAGCAGGATCTCCCGCAGCTGGTCGTCGCCCACGTCGTACGGCGGGTCGAGGAAGGCGATGTCGTACGGGTCCGCGGGCGGCGGCCCGGTCACGGTCTTCTCGGCGCGGGCCGGCCGCACCTCGGCGCCGGGCAGTCCGAGCGCCGCCACGTTCTGCCGGATCACCCGGGCGGCCCGCGGTTCGGCCTCGACCAGCAGGACGTGCTCGGCGCCGCGCGACAGGGCTTCGAGCCCGACGGCTCCGGAGCCCGCGTACAGGTCGAGCACCCGCGCGCCGGCGAGGGTGCCGCGGAGCGACTGCCAGGTGGAGAACAGCGCCTCCCTGGCCCGGTCCGACGTCGGTCGCGTTCCGGTCCCCGGCGGCACGGCCAGTCGCCGCCCTCCGGCGGCGCCGGCGATCACACGGGTCATGAACTGCTCACGACGACGACACTACCCCCTGCCCCGTGTCCCTCCCGGGTGCGGGGGGCTTCCGCACCGCCTTGCGCACGGCTTGTACGGGGCGTGTGCGCGGCTTGTACCGGGCGTGCGTGGGCTTGCCCGCGCGGCCCTGCCGCCCGCGGGCACCGCACGGGGCACCGGTCGCTACCCCTTGTCCAGGTACTCCTCGCGGTCCGCGTCCAGCAGGCTCTGCAGGGCGCCGCGCAGGTCGGGGTGGGCGGCGAGTTCCGGGTCGGCCCGTACGACCGCGGTGGCCTCCTCGCGGGCCGCCGCGATGACCTCCTCGTCGTCGATGACGGCGAGGACCCGTAGCGAGGATCGGGTGCCGGACTGGGCCTGGCCGAGGACGTCGCCCTCACGGCGCTGTTCGAGGTCGATCCGGGAGAGTTCGAAGCCGTCGAGGGTACGGGCGACCGCGTCCAGCCGGGTGCGGGCCGGTGTGGCCTCGGGCGCCTCGGACACCAGCAGACACAGGCCGGGTGCCGACCCGCGCCCGACCCGGCCGCGGAGCTGGTGGAGCTGCGACACTCCGAACCGGTCGGCGTCCATGATCACCATCGCGGTGGCGTTGGGCACGTTCACCCCCACCTCGATCACGGTGGTGGCGACCAGCACGTCCACCTGGCCGGCCGTGAACCGGCGCATCACGTCGTCCTTGGCGTCCGGCGCCATCCGGCCGTGCAGCACCTCGACGCGGAGTCCGCGCAGCGGGCCGTCGGCGAGGGCTTCGGCGATGTCGAGGACGGCCAGCGGGGGGCGGCGCTCGCCGTCGTCGGGAAGTTCACGGAGTTCACCGAGGTCACCGAGGTCGTCGCCGGGCACGTCGGGGTCGTCGGACGGCTTCCCGGCGCCCTTGCCGTGCTTGCCGTTCCGCCGCGCAGCCCTGGGGTCCTCCTCGTCGCCGATCCGCGGGCAGACCACGTACGCCTGGTGACCGCCTTCGACCTCCTCGCGCACCCGCTCCCAGGCGCGGGCCAGGAAGTGCGGCTTCTCCGCGGCCGGTACGACATGGGTGGCGATCGGCGAGCGCCCGGCGGGCAACTGGTCCAGGACCGAGGTCTCCAGGTCGCCGAAGACCGTCATCGCGACCGTGCGCGGGATCGGGGTGGCCGTCATCACCAGCAGGTGCGGCGGCTGGTCCGCCTTGCCCCGCAGCGCGTCCCGCTGCTCCACGCCGAACCGGTGCTGCTCGTCCACCACGACCAGCCCCAGGTCGTGGAATCGCACCTTGTCCTCGATCAGCGCGTGCGTGCCCACCACGATGCCGGCCTCGCCGGTCACCAGGTCGAGCAGTGCCTGGCGGCGGGCCGCGGTGCCCGTCGAACCGGTCAGCAGCGCGACCTTGGTGCCGATGTCGGAGCCGCCGAGCATGCCGGACTCGGCGAGGTCGCCCATCATCTCGGTGATCGACCTGTGGTGCTGCTGGGCCAGCACCTCGGTGGGCGCGAGCATCGCCGCCTGGCCGCCCGCGTCCACCACGCCGAGCATCGCGCGCAGCGCCACCAGTGTCTTGCCCGACCCGACCTCGCCCTGCAGCAGGCGGTGCATGGGGTGCTCGGTTTCCAGGTCGGCGAAGATCTCCGTGGAGACCGAGGTCTGGCCCTCGGTGAGGGTGAAGGGCAGTTTCGCGTCGAAGGCGGCGAGCAGGCCGTCCGAGCCGGGCCGGCGGGGCACGGCCGGCAGGGCGGACTCGGCGGCGCGGCGGCGGGCGAGGGCGACCTGCAGGACGAACGCCTCGTCCCACTTCAGTCGCGCCCTGGCCGTCCGGATGTCCGCCCTGCCCTGCGGCCGGTGCATCTTCTCCAGCGCCTCGGGGAGCGGGACCAAGCCCCTGGCGTGCCGCAGTTCCTCGGGCAGCGGGTCGCCGACGCCCTCCCAGCCGGTCGCGGCAAGGGAGTTGAGCGCGGTGTCCACGGCCTGGGCGATCCGCCAGGAGGTGATCTGCTTGACCGCGGGATACAGCGGGATCAGGCGGTTGGCGAAGGCGTCCACCGCCTCCTCGCCGTCGTCCGCGTCGAGCAACTGGTAGTCGGGGTGCGCCAGCTGCCGGGTGCGGTTGAAGACGGACACCTTGCCGGAGAACATGCCGCGGCGGCCCGGGATCAGCCGGTGGGCGTGCGCGTGCGCGGCCTTGCTGAAGAAGACCAGGGTCAGTGAGCCGCTGCCGTCGGTGACGACCACCTCCAGCCGTACACCGGAGCCGCCGCCGTACGTCCGTTTGTCCGCCTTGGCGATCTGCGCGACCACCGTGGCGTACTCGTCCACCGGGAGGTCGGCGAGCCGGGTCAGCTCCCCCCGCTCGGCGTACCGCCGCGGATAGTGGTGCAGCAGGTCGCCCGTGGTGTGCAGGCCGAGGTGCTCGCCGAGCACTTTCGCGGTGCGGTCGCCGACGAGCTTGCGGAGGGGTTCGTCCAGGGGATTGGACGCTGCGGTGGACATCGCCGTCCATCTTTGCGCACGGCACCGACAAAGTGCCGCCCGCCCGCCCACTGCCGCCCGTTCGGCGGGCCCCTTGACTGCCGCGCCTTCGCCTCCGGGTGCTCGGACCCGGTGTCGGCGGTCGACCGTGCTCGCTCGTTCCTCGCTCACTGCGCGCGGTTCTCCCTCTCGACACCGGCGCACACTTCGGCTCGGCCGCTACGGGCGGGCCGCTATTCGACGCCGATGATCAGGGGGCAGGAGTGGTGGCCTCCCTCGTAGGTGACGGTGTCCACGGCGAGGTGGCGGTCGCGGACGTGGGCCTCGACGCGGTCGGCGAGGCCGGGCGGGGCCGCGGCGCCCAGGACGAGGGTGACGAGTTCGCCGCCGGCCGCGAGCATCCGGTCGAGTACGGTCGCGGCGGTCTCCGCCAGGCCCGCGCCGATCACCGCCACGTCGCCGTCGATCAGGCCGAGGACGTCGCCGGCCTGGCAGACCCCGGCCATGGTCCACGAGCGGTGCTCGGCGATGGCGAGTTCGGCGTAGCGGGTGGCGCCCGCGGCCGAGGTCATGGCGACGACGTCCTCGTCGAAGCGCCGGGACGGCTCGTGCACGGCGAGCGCGGCGAGGCCCTGCACGGGGGAGCGCGTCGGGATGAGGGCGACCCGTACCCCGTCGGCCCTGGCCTGCTCGGCCGCCGCACCGGCGGCGTGCCGCAGCTCCGCGTCGTTGGGCAGCAGGACGACCTCCCGGGCGTGTGCCCTGCGGACGGCAGCGGCGATCTCCCCGCTCGCGGGCTGCTCCCCCGGTCGTACGGCCACCACGGTCGCCCCGGCCTGCCCGCACAGCCCGGCCAGTCCCTCCCCCTGCACCACCGCCACCACGGCCCGCGTCGCCCGCTCGCCCCTGGGTTCCCGCGCCTGGTCCCGGAAGTGCGTCACCTTGATCCGGTACGGACGCCCGACCTCGATCCCCGCTTCGATCGCGGCCCCCACGTCGTCGACGTGCACATGCACGTTCCACAGCCCGTCCCCCCCGACGACGACCAGCGACTCCCCCAGGGCGTCCAGGCGCCCCCGCAGCCCGGCGACGGCCTCGTCCGGCGCCTCCAGCAGGAAGATCACCTCGAACCCGGGCCCGCCGTCCTCCCGCGGCTCCTCGCCGCCGGAGGGCTGACGCCCGAGTTCCTGGAGCGGTCCGCCGAGGGACGAGGCCACCCGCGGAGGGAGCGAGCAGGAGGACCGACCAGGAGTCGGGCAGCCTTCGCTCTCGGGCCAGGCGGGGGTGCCGGCCGTGCGGTGCCCGGGGTGTCCGGGCCCGGCGGCGGTCGCGGGCGGCGCGTCCGGGTCGTGGAGGGGGTGGGCGTGGGGGTGGGCGTGGCGCAAGGGCGTACCGGAATTCGTGGACGCGGCAGAGGCGTCGCCCTGCGGGCCCGTGGGAGCGTCGCCGGACACCGCGTCGCAGAGCGCGGCGAGGCCGGCGACGAGGCCGAGGCCGCCCGCGTCGACGACGTTGGCCCGGCGCAGTACGCCGAGTTGGTCGGGAGTCCCGGCGAGCGCGGCCAGCGCGCCCGCGTGGGCGGCGCG